>DFPL01000267.1 GCA_002377245.1 Enterobacteriaceae bacterium UBA3516 | reverse complement strand
TGTCCGTGCTCGCATTTTTTGTGGGAATCCCTCAGCCCTGAGGGAGAGGGTGAGGGAAAATTACGGCAGCCTGCTGCGCAAAAAATTTTTCCTGCACAGCGAAACTTTTGCCTCTCTTCTGGCGAACTGTCTATGAACGTTAACCTCTTTGCCCGAGATAAACCCTGTGGAGCGCAACATGACCTCATTCAAAAAGACTTTTCTGAGCCTCACCTCTGCCGTACTGCTTAGCGTCTCAATGCTGTCTAATGTGCAGGCGGCGTTGCCGGTTGGCGCACAGGCACCGGACTTCCAGTTGCAGGGGGCACTGGCAGGAAAGCCGCTGACCTTCTCGCTCAAACAAGAACTGCAAAAAGGGCCGGTAGTGCTCTACTTCTTCCCGGCGGCCTTCAGCCAGGGGTGCACTATTGAAGCGCATGCCTTTGCCGAAGCGACCGATGATTTTAAAAAGCTGGGGGCAACCGTGGTGGGGGTGACCGCCGGGAACGTTGAGCAGGTGGATGCTTTCTCAAAAGTGGAGTGCCGGGATAAATTTACCGTGGCTGCCGATCCCGGTGCCAAAGTGGCAGGCGAGTATAAAACGCTAATGGAGATGAAGGGCAAAACCCTTTCCGATCGCACCTCTTACGTTATCGCGCCAGATGGCAAAATCCTGCTGAGCTACACTGACAAGAACCCGGAAGCTCATATTCAAAAAACGATGGACGCGGTGAAGGAATATAAAAACTCGCATTCCTGAAACGCTGTTGTTATTCACTCACTCGCCATTCGGGAATCGCTATGTTGACCGCCATGCTCGCCGCCTTTGCTGGCGGCATTATTCTTAACTTTATGCCCTGCGTTTTCCCTATCATATCGCTCAAGGCGCTGGGGCTGATTCGCCATGCCCAACGCCCGGCACAGACCCGAAAAGAGGGGCTCGGTTTCCTGCTGGGTTGCGTCATCACCATGATGGCGCTGGCAGGGGGGCTGCTGGCACTGCGTGCGGGGGGAACGGCGGTGGGGTGGGGGTTCCAGCTTCAGTCGCCGCTGGTGATTGCGTTTCTGGCGCTGGTGATCCTCGGTGCGGCGCTTAACCTGCTGGGTGTTTTTGAAGTTGGGCTGTCGATGCAGCGGGCAGGGGAGATTAGCGTTGAACGCGGTGCTTTTGTGCGCTCCGCGCTGACAGGCGCGCTCTCCATTATTGTGGCAACACCCTGTGCCGCGCCCTTTATGGCCGGTGCGATAGGCTATGCGCTGGTGCAGTCGCCCGCCGTGGCGCTGGCTATTTTCTTCTCTCTCGCGCTGGGTTTTGCCGCACCGTTCAGCCTGATTTCGCTGTTCCCGGCGCTCGGTAAAGCGTTACCGCGACCGGGAGCGTGGATGAGCACCCTTAAACATGGCCTGGCGTTCCCGATGTTCGGTGCGTTTGGCTGGCTGGTGTGGGTGCTTGCCGAACAGGCGGGAACCACGGCGCTGGCGGCGATTCTGGCAGCGGCCGTGGTGCTGAGTTTTGCCGCCTGGTTGTACGGCATGGCCCAGCGGCGACGCATTGCCGGAAAGCGACATGCGGTGCTGTTTGCCGTAACGGCGGCGCTGACGCTGGCGGTTGTCATCCCCCTGCCTGCAGTTATCAACAATGGCGCGCCGTTGCAGACCATGGCGAAAGTTGAAGAGGTGAAATGGTCGCCGCAAACCGTGGCGCAGTATCGGGGGCACGGCAAAGCGATCTTCGTAAACTTCACCGCCTCATGGTGTATTACCTGCCAGGTGAACGAGCGCACTTCGCTCTCCACCCAAACGGTCAGGGAGGCACTGGCCCGCACGGGCACGCTCTACCTGGTGGCGGACTCCACCAAATTTAACGCCGACATTGATGATGCGATGGGTGAACTGGGCGGCGGCAGCCTGCCGTTGTATGTGGTTTACCCGGCAGATGGCAGCGCGCCACAGATCCTGCCGCAGGTGCTGACGCCCACTATCGTGGTTAATGCCCTGGCGCAGGCGAGCGGGAAAAAAACGTGAGTCCGCAGATGAAGGCGGACTATGGATAACGGTGCGGCAGCGCGGGACGAATGGCCACAGCTAATGGCGCTTGCGCAGTCCGGGGATGCGGCTGCCTATACGCGGCTCCTGACCGCGCTGGTGCCGGTGATTCGTTCGCTGGTCTGTAAGCAGGTTGTGGATGATGTGCTGGTGGAGGATGTCATTCAGGATGTCCTGCTGACCGTCCACCGGGTGCGTCATACCTACAATCCCGATGCCCCTTTTTTACCCTGGCTGATAGCGATAACCCAGGCCCGCGCCGTGGATGCTTTGCGCAAACGCGGTCGACATCGACAGCGGGAAGTGCGCGATGCGGTGATGCCCGAGCAGGCCGCAGCCAGCGGTGCGGAGTGGCACAGCTCAAGTGATGAGCTTGCGCTGTTGCTTGAGCAACTTCCAGCCAGACAACGTGATGTCATTGAACAGATTCATCTGCGGGAAATGAGTCTTTCGGAAACCGCGGCGCGCAATAATCTGACGGTCTCAGCCGTTAAATCCCTACTGCATCGCGCGTTGAGTAACCTTCGCCGGTTAGGAGCCCACCATGGCCGATCATAACCTGTTAATTGAGCAGTTAAGCCGCACCATAACGCCGGTCAGGCGACCCTATTCCCCTGGCTGGCGCGTGGTGACATGGGTGGCAATGTCGCTGCCCGCCGGTGCACTAGCCAGCCTGCTGGTGCAGCGTACCTTCACCGACTGGACCCAGAGCGGGGCCGGGTGGGTGGTATTACAGCTGTTGCTGACCTTTGTGGTCGGCGTGCTTGCCGTTCGGAATGCCTTTTTGATGAGTATTGCCGGTCAGCGTCCGCTTGGCTGGACGATTTTCGCACCGCTGATCGTTGCCTGGTTTGGCATCGCTGTCGCCAATATGCATCTGCATCATACCGTTCCGGCCACGGGGCAGAGGGAAGGGGCCAACTGCTATCTGTTTATGATGGTGGTCAGCCTGCCGATGATTGCCATCGTGATGGGTTATTTGCGTCGCACCCGAAGCCTGGTTCCTGCCCGTAGCCTGAGCGTTGCGGGGGCGGGCGTCGCCTGTATGGCCTTAACGCTGCTGGCGCTGTGCCATCCGGCTCATGTCAGCGTGGCGGATTTTGTTCTGCATATTGCCGCGACGGCGACCATCGTCCTCGCGACTATCGCCTTCGGCTATAAATGGATTTCCCTGCCGTAAATCAGTAACCGGGGGCGGTCAGGGCAGCACGCGCCCATCCATCATCACCGCCCCCAGCGTGTTTGTGCGTTTATGCACCACCAGCGTTCCCTCATCGTAATAGTCGCCAATCGGGTGGCAGACCCGAACCTCTTTTTGCAGGTCAGGGTCATACACTTCTGCGCCCGAGCAATCATTCCTTCCGCCGCCAACGTAGGTAAAGGTAGCGGAGTAATAAGACTCCTCTCCCGGCACCGCCCAGGCCAGTACGCTGACTACGAAGTACAGAGTGGCAGTGGTCAGAAAGAGGGAGACCATGATGCTCGCGGCAATGCGTTTAAGGCGCATCCATACATCGTCTCCGTTGCCTTTCATTCTGCGTATTAACCCGTATGCGGCAGGAAGGGCAACCAGCAAGGCCGTCAACAAAACAGCGTTCAGTATCTGAGTGCGTAGAAAGGTCACCCGAACGATATGCACCTGCCAGTAGATAAAAGCGAAAAACAGGGCGAGAAAGAAAAGGGTGGCGGAAATTAAAAATGACCAGGAATAGCGTTTCATGGTGTAGCTCTCCTTGCGACCAGACAGCAGCCTAACGCCTGAAACCACTTTTCACCAGCGGGGACACGGTCAAAATCCTGGGGGGAACAGAGCCAGAGGGCTCTGTTTATCTTATCGACATCTCACCCACGGTCAGGCTTTAACCGTGTGCCGGAAATCGGAGCAGATGTTGCTGAACGACTCAAGGAAGTCGGTTTCCACCAGGGTTTCTTCCGGGGTTTTTTGTTCTACGTTATAAATCTGCGCATGCAGCCAGCATTTCACGTTGCCGATGGAAAATTCAAAGGTGTTGTCATCAATGCGCCCATCTTTAGCAATGTTCGTTCGCTGCATGCGATAAAAGGTCATCACGATGGAGAGCATCAGTGAGGTGTCTTTGATAGGCAGGCTTTGGTAAGAGCGGGAGACATCTGCTGCGGAGAAATTATGGTTACGGCCCTGCCTGAGCAATTGCGCATTGCTTATTTCACTCTCGACATAGGGATGAGAGTGAAAATCGCCGAGCCAGGTAAAGTGGTCTTCAAAAAGTTGCGCCACTTTCATTTTCAGGTTCACACTTTCGGCATCATCAAGCACCCAGCCTCTGTTCATTCGCGCTGAGGTGTCGATAGTCAGGCTTTTTACCAACAGTTTACTGATGCGCGATGTGCGCGTGTAGTGACCCCATAACTGCCCTATACACTCAATGCCGACCTCACGTTTATTCGGGTGTTTCACGCAATAGGCTTCAAGACCAGCGGTAATCATTTGAAAAAGCACGTCTTCGGAAATAACGACTCTATGCTTCATGGTTTTTCCTTGTGAGAGTACACGTGATGATTATTTATCGGCGAAGCGATCGTTTTCATTAATATTTATAGGGGAAAAGGTTTTTTTAATGGCCGCAAAGGTCAGCTGAAAATTAAATAATGCTTCATTGCGTTGCTGCTCTGGCTGCGCTACTGTTCTGCCCCTTTGTGTCGCTACGCTGGCACATCAATTAAAAATTCGGCAAAAACGCGAGATGTGTGCATACTGATTAAGTCTTATCCAGACCCGTGCCGTAAACCCAGAGAGGCGAAATGAGTAAGAATGATAAGGAAAAACTGGTAGATACCGTGATGGGAGAGGCGGTTCTTTCGATTTTAGAATCCGATGACGATGTCTCTTTTGATGCGCTGATTGGGCAATTACAAGAAAGCCTGAGCGCAGAACATGATGGTGAACGGCAGGAAGCCTTAAGAACAGCAATTGGTGGCGTACATAATTTTCGTACACGTCCGGCAGGAAAGGTTGCACCAGGTCGTTTGCAGGTTACCCAGCGTAAGAGTCGGCTTCAGCATGCCAGCCTTATCATGGATGTGAGCACCGTTAAGCACTAATGATGTTCCCTCCTGTTTAATCGGAATGATTAACAGGCTTAGCTTTCCCACAAAATCCCTTCTAATCAGAATTGCTCCGGCATGTTCTCACGAATGCTAAATGTGAATTTGATAGAGCCTTCGGGCTCCAGAAGATTTTCACCCAGCAGCATGGAGTGTCATTGAACGAAGATGAGCAAGTACGGCTTGAAGAAATCCACGAGACAATTGGCCAGTCGGCAACTTATTTGATGAATTCTCGCCTGCCCGTTAATGCAGGCAACCTCATCATGGTGCTTCGGGCGCAATTAATCATTACCACGGATGCGAGGCAAAAGGTTGTCCTTGAGGCGACCCGGCAGCATCTTGCGCAAAAAATGTTAAAAACCGCCTGAAGACGCCCATTATGCGCCTTTAGAAAACAGGGTATGGTGCCTTCGCGGAGGTGGCGAAGGCATCAGCTTGTGGAGACGTATTGCCCATACAGGCGTCTTAGAGATCGTCCGGTGTTTTTTGGACGATAATTTCCAGCGCATTTCGGTACACATCCAGTTTTACTACATCTTCTTCCGTTTCAAGCAGTTGTATCAGAGCCAGAATGAGATCTTTGTTTTGCACATCTGGTTTTATGCGACCGATACTTTTCCTGAGGTCGGCAATCAACTTCAACTCCACCTCAAAGGCATGCTGATTGCTTTCAAAGTGGGCGTTTAACTGTTCCTCGGCTGTCATGCGCATAATCGTTCCTGTAAAAATGAAAAAATGGCCTCTCACTCAAGGGTGGAGAACCAAACCCTGAATAAAATTAGTCACCCTTTTTTAAGCCTGCAACGTTCATCACAAAAAATATTTTGTCGACGGAACCGCTGGGAATGCGGGCGGGCCTATACGTACCACCCATCCATTTCATCCGCGAAAGCCCCCACCCGTTGCGATAAATAAACTGCATTTTTGGTTAACAGCGGTACTTCGCTGTAATACCATACTCGGCGCATTCTTACCGGATGCGGATAATGCCCCCTGAAAAGACTAACGAAAAATATATTTTCTTTTGATTGCTCACGCGAATTGCAGCAAGCAGGGGTATTTAACTGCGCCAGTATCTCGTCATCAGGTGCAGCGGGAAGAAGGTACAGCTGCTATGCATAATCGGAAAACGCGATGTTTTTAACGCTAATAACAAAACACAACCTCATACCCGAAAGTGTTTCCGGGTTTAAGCAATGCCACGCCTCGACGTTAGTCATATTACCCGGTGGCGATGTGCTGGTGGCCTGGTTTGCCGGTGAGAAAGAGGGCAGTGGCGATACGGCAATTTGGTTAGCTCGCCGTCAGCAGGGCGTCTGGCAAACCCCGCAACGCACCGTCGCCAAAGACGGCCTTGCTCACTGGAACCCGGTGCTGTTCAACAGCGACGAAATGTTGTGGCTGTTTTATAAAGTGGGCTCAGGCGTTCATGTCTGGGAAACCCGGTTTGTTACCTCAACCGACGGTGGAATAACCTGGAGTGAACCCAGAGAACTCGTGGCGGGTGATAACATGCCACGTGGCCCTGTTAAAAATAAAATGCTGGTGACGTCTGATGGAACATGGCTTGCGCCCGGCTCTATCGAAGATGAATGCCATTGGGATGCCTTTATCGATCGCTCAACGGATAAAGGTCAAAGCTGGCAAATTATTCCTGTCCCCTTGCAGCATAAAAGTCACTCCCCTGCTCAGGATACCCATTTATGGCAGGGGTTAAAGGACGAAGCATTATGGGAAAATGATCTTAGCCGCGTTATGCGTTGGGATGGCGTTATCCAGCCTTCCCTGTGGGAATCCGCGCCGGGTCAACTTCATATGTTAATGCGCAGCACGCGGGGATTTATTTACCGCAGTGATTCTTCAGATAACGGTGAAACATGGTGCGCGGCCTATGCGACCTCACTGCCTAATAACAACAGTGGCATTGACCTGGTCAGCACCGAACAGGGCAAATTGATATTGGCATCCAATCCGATTGCCGGTAATTGGGGGCAACGGTTCCCATTGTCACTGACGTTGTCTGAAGATAACGGTCAGAGCTGGTCAACGCTATTGGATCTCGAAAGTGAAGAGGGGGAGTTTTCTTATCCTGCCATTATCTCAGAAGGTGACCGGTTACATGTGACATGGACATGGAACCGCAAGAATATCGTCTATTGCGAGTTTCAGATTTCCTGACGCGATAGCAATGCAGTCAATTATTTTCTCACTACAATACTGTCCTGCTGTAATACAGACAGGCGGCGTCAGGCAGTGGCAACGCGCTGGCGAAACTGAAAAGGTCAAGTCATGTCAATTTCTCTGGAGATGCCGATAGCACCACAGGCGAATGAAAATAAAGCCAATATTCGCCGGGTGGTTATCTCAAGCTGGGTGGGTAATACCATTGAGTATTACGACTTTCTGTTATATGGGCTGGCAAGTGCGCTGGTATTCAGCAAAATCTTTTTCCCCAACGTCAGTCCACTCGCTGCGCTGTTGGCTTCATTTGCTACCTTTGGCGTTGGTTTTATTGCTCGTCCGCTGGGCGGCATTTTCTTTGGTCATATGGGAGACACCCTGGGCCGAAAAATAACGCTGTTGATTACCCTGGGCGGGATGGGGGCAGCGACCTTTCTGATTGGTTGTTTACCTTCTTATGACACCATCGGCATCTGGGCGCCGATTTTGCTTGTCGTTTTGCGCTTTGTTCAAGGGTTCCTGGTCGGCGGTGAATGGGGCGGTGCCATGCTAATGGTGGTTGAAACTGCGCCCGCTAACCGTCGCGGTGTACTGGGTGCCATTCCGCAAACCGGCGGTTTTTCCGGACAACTGCTGGCGACCGGTATCTTTGCATTGGTCATGTTGCTGCCTGAAGAACAACTGCTTTCATGGGGCTGGCGAGTTCCCTTCATGTTAAGTGTGGTGCTGGTTCTGGTTGGGCTCTACATGCGTCGTAAACTGGACGAAACCCCAGTTTTCCAGGAAGTGCAGCGTAAGCAAGAGGAAGAGAAGAAGAACAAGCACATCGCCCATGATGAAAGTCCGGTAGTGCAGGTTGTGCGTCACCAATGGCGTACTATTCTGCTCATTATGGTGCTGCGATTTGCGGAAAGCGTCCCTTTCTTTATGTGTACCGTTTTTGCCGTTTCCTATGCCACAGGCACGTTGGGTGTCGATAAGCAGACTATGCTGAGCGTAGTGATGGCGACCTGCGTGCTGGCCTTCCCGATGCATGCCATCTTTGGCGCTATCTCAGATAAAGTGGGACGCCGCCCTGTCTATATTTTCGGTGCACTGTGCGCCGCCGCCATGGCCTTCCCCTTCTTTTGGTTGCTGGAGAGCGGTTCATTTGTGCTGATGGTAACGGGTTACGTCTTGCTTATTAACATCGCGCATAACTCAATCAATGCCGTACAGCCTTCTTTCTTTACCGAACTTTTTGGGCCAAAAGTCCGTTACAGCGGGGCATCTATTGGTGCGCAGCTCGGCGCAATTGTCGCGGGAGGATTTACGCCGTTTATTGCTAAGGGGCTGACCACCCTCGATAACAACAACTGGACCCTTGTCGCGACCTATGTTGTTGTTGCCGCGCTGGTCGCAGCCTATGCCGCATGGCGTGCGCCAGAAACCTCCCAGCGAGACTTAACGAAAGACACCCTGTCGTAATTATCACGTCTTAATAACCCGAGTCTTAATAACCCGGAAGCAAAACGGCAACCCACAAGAGGTTGCCGTTTTGCTATGTCATCAGGCTCTCTTTTTTCTGCGGCTCTACCCACTCATCACAACAGGCAGGGGCACGGTAGCGCCTGACATTCAGTGCGGATAATACTCCCACCATAGCTGGTGGAGCTGATACCACTTATCGCCCGGCTCTGGCTGCTTATCCCAGGGCTTGTCGATAATGTAATGGATGTTTTTCACCCGGCTCATTTCCCACATTCTGGGGTGCTGAAGTTCGAGGGTTTTTAGCGCATTGTAGCCGTAATGTAACGGCAGCCAGCGCCCCTGGAAAACGTCGTTGAGGAAATCCTGCTCTGCGAACACATAGGTGCTGATGTCGGCCATCGCCACGATTTTGGTCAGCATTAGGTTATACAGTGCCTGGTCGGGGGTGAGCACCAGAAAACCGGCGTTGAAATAATTATCGACGGTGGCTGGGGGGCGAGCGGTCATCTCCTCATCTTCACACCAGCTGTAATAACAGTTATCCGGCTGCCAGCTTGCGGGGTAGCTTTCGATGCGATTAGGGTTGCAGCGACAGGCGTGGCAGGCGGCGATAAATCCCTCTTGTAGGGGCAGCTCGAACACCTCATCCATGTTCTTAATGACCAGCATGTCGGCGTCAAGGAAAGCCACACGGGCATATTCGGTCAGGGTCCATACCGCCAGTTTGCTCCACACGTCGGCAAAGCGCGCATTGGCATAGCGATGGGCTAACTGCGGGTCAGGGCCAATCCTCGGCACCTCGCGAACGCCACATCCCAACGCCTGTAAGCGCGCCCGAACGGATGCGTCAATGTCCGGCGTCACCATCACCTCCAGTGGCCAGGCGGAACCGCTTCTGACTAATGAATGGTACAAAGCCTCGACGCCGGGCAGATAACCGGGTTTGGTTAACAACGTGACCCATGCGAAAGTGGTCGTACTCATGACATCACCTCCGCCAGAAAATCATTAAGGAAAATACCGCGCGGATCGAATGCCTGCCGAACCTCCTGGAACGCAGACCACTGCGGATAGCAGGCCGACCAGTCATACAAACGGGGATCAAAATATTTGCCCCAGTGCGGTTTACCCCCTTCCTCTGCCAGCAGAGGCTCGACGGCGCGTAAAAATTCGAGTCCCTCTTCCGACAGCGACCCATCTTCGGCGTAGTAGACCACAAAGCCAAAGTAACAGGTCGGCGTCTGCCATGACGGGCTAAGCCAGGCGTCAGAAGGGCCCGTGCAGCGTAAGATAATCGGGTAGTGCATATGAGGGTGGGTCTTCGCATACCAGGCTTTGATACGGGCAATCGCCGCCGGCGCGTTGGCCAGCGGCACGCCGATTTCGATATTGATTTGTGGCGTCGCAATGCCGCGGCAGAAGACCTGGTAGACGTCACCAATCACGTCCGAAAAATCTTTAAAACGGGTGACGGTGCGGAAGGGTTTGCCGTTCTCATCGACGATACGAGTGTCATTACGCATATGCTGTAATGTCTTATCCACCGCCTGGTTCATCTCATCGCGGGTGTCGTCGAGCGTGACCAGATCGCCATGGTTCTGCTCCCAGGCGCTGCGCTCCTCTTCATTGGCTTCACGGGCGTTCCAGGTGTGGACTTTATTCTCTTCAAGAAACCACCAGGCTTTACTGAAGGTCCATGTCTGGTTCCACTGGGCTAAATCCTCTGCCAGGGTATCGGCACTGACGGCATCTTTAAAACAGGTGTATAAGGCAGACGGGCGGGTGCGTAGCGTGACGGCGGTAATCGCCCCCAGCGTACCCAGGCCCAGTTGGACGGCGCCAAACCAGGGGTGACTGCGGTCCATGTTATGCAGGTGACCGTTGCCATCAACAAAACGGATGTTCAGCGCGTCATCGGCGATAGCGCTTTGTTGCAGACCTTGCCCGTGCGTGCCTGTGGAAAGCGCGCCCGCCAGCGTCTGCGAGGCAATGACCCCAGGAGAGGCATTCAGCATGCGGTTCATTGAGGTCAGGACCTCATACACTTCGTGCATTGGCGTACTGCCGGCAAAGGTCACGCTGTCATCGTCCACCGCCAGCACGCCGCGCATGCGCGACAGATCCACCAGCACATCATCCGGGTTCGATACGGCCAGCATTCTCCCCGGCGACATCCGGCTCCCCATGATGCGGATTTTCCCCCGACAATTTACAATCACCGCCTGCAACTGCGCTTCGGTCTCCGGCACCGTGACCGCACTCGCCTCAGCAAGGGTGGTGTTTTTCGCCCAGTTCAGTACGCGCGCATCTGTTGGGCTCGCGTCCGGCTGGCGACGCGGAAAAAGCGGGTGGAAAATAGTCATTAACTGCTCCTCTGACAAAAACTGATCCAGTTTACAGCATAGTCCCTGATGCAAAAGCGTGACGGCTGTCGCATTGATTTTCAGGGCAAGGGATGAGAAAAAGGGCTACGGGCTTATGAGATAGCGTAACAAAAGAAACACGGATTGACCGAAATATCCGTCATCCCGGATGCTCGCGTAATAATAAAAAAGCGTTACAGGCAAGATAAAATATTTATAAGTTTGCACACTGTATAATTAATTTGAGTGAATATGGCGCTTGCAAATAAATAGTGCCAGAAATAAGAACCTGTTATTATGGCTTTTGCATAATATATCTCATGCATTATCACAAAAAAAGAGTCAGGATTATCATTACCTTCTCCGGCTTTATCCATAAACAGGAAAAGCCTGGTCAGGACGACAATAAGGTGACGCAGTGACAATAAAAAAATTGGCTGCCATTCTAGGCCTATCACACACCACGGTCTCGCGTGCATTAAACGGTCATCCTGCCATCAGTCAGGCCACCAAAGAGAGCGTTTTGCAGGCCGCCCGAGAGTATGGCTACATCCCGAATAGCGCCGCCCGCGCGCTGCGCAACGCCAGCACCGGTGCGTTTGGGCTGGTGATCCCTGACATCCAGAATGACTTCTTTATTACCATCACCAACGCCATTGCCCATGTGGCGGCCGAGCGTTCCTGGCAGATGATGCTTAGCATCAGCGGTGATAAACCGGAGATGGAGCACGCCGCACTGCTGCGCCTGATGACGGCACGGGTCGACGGCATTATCTTCGCCCCGACCGCTAACCCGTTACCGGAAACTCAGGAACTGGTGATGCGCACCAATGCCGTCCAGCTTCTGCGCCATCACGACCATCTTGCAACGCCGGTGATTGCCATTGACGAGCGTTACGGCATTACCCAGGCGGTGAAGCATCTGCGCGAGTTGGGGCATACGCGCATTGGCTATATCGGTTCTGCCCAGCAGCTCAGTACAGGCGCTGAGCGCTTGCAGGGATTTTTGCAAAACTTTTCCGCCGAACAGCAGCAGGCGCTTGAGGATATTATCTATGTGGGACCGCCCCAGGCCGAATTTGGCGGCGATGCCTTCCGGCGCATTATGCGCTCAGTGCAGCCTCCCAGCGCGCTGGTGCTCGGCAGCCCACGCTACGCCATGAGCATCCTGCTGGCCGCCAAAGAGCTGAACATCGCCATTCCTGACGATCTCTCGCTGGTGGCTTACGGTGACGTCTCCTGGGGAAGCCTGCTGGAGGTCAAATTGACCTCTATCTCTCTGCCTGAAAAGCAGATCTCCGACGCCTGCATCAACATCATCGACAGGCTGTTGAATCAGGAAACGCCTCTCTCGCCTGAGGTGTTTTACGCCAGCACCGAAAGCCAGCTTTTTACGCCGCAACTGGTGCTCGGCGGCTCGACGAAAGCGTTTAATCACGTACGCTAAAAAACCGGATGGGCCATCAGGCGCATCCGGAAACGTCTATCCAATGTTACTACCCAGCTTCGAGAAACTATCTGAACGTTGCCAGCAGCTGTTCCGCGCCTTTCGTCAGTAACCCCTGATCGGAGCCAATGGCAATCATCTGGAAACCCCGTTCGATATAACGGCGGGTTTGCGCCTCATCAGTACACAAAATGCCAACGGCTTTTCCGGCCGCGTTGACCCGTCTGCCGGTCTCTTCAATGACCTTAATTACCTCCGGGTGCATCGGTTGCCCAATGTAGCCGAGGCTTGCCGCGAGATCGCCGGGGCCGATAAAGAACGCATCAATGCCGTCAATCGCTGCCATGGCGTCGATATTTTCCAGCGCCTGGGTGGTCTCTGGCATCACAATCAGGCAGATCTCTTCCTCGCAGGTCGTGGCGTAATTTTTAATGCGGCCAAAGCCGGAGGCGCGCGGAGCACCGCAGTAGCCACGCACGCCGTTGGGCGGGTAGCGTACCGCGGCAACCAGCGCTTTTGCCTGCTCGACGGTATCCACCTGCGGCACCATCAGGGTATTCACGCCGGCATCGAGGTAGCGCTTGATCAGCGAAATATCGTGGTTAGGCATGCGTACGATAGGCTGCGTAGGGCCGCCTGCCGCACAGGCCTGCAGCTGGGCGTAAATCTCTATGTATTCGCTTGGACCATGCTCAGCGTCGAGGCCAATAAAGTCGTAGCCGCAGCCGGAGAGCATCTCGGCGGCAATATAGCTCCCGAGTTGGGTCCACAGCCCAAGCTGTAGGGTGTTGTTTTTTATCGCATGTTTAAAATGATTTTTTGGCAGTTCCATCATTTATCCTTTAAGTGTGAGGGTACTTAACAGGAGAGGTTCTTATAAGGCGAAGCGGGTGCTGATAAGCCCTATACCGGTGATTTCTGCGTCGAATGCATCACCCGGTTTAGCGGAGACCGCCGGGCCAATCGCGCCAGTGATGACAAACTCACCGGCCCGCAGCGGCTTGCCGATGCGTACCAGGTCATCCGCCAGCCACTTCAGCGCATGCAGTGGATGGCCGAGGATGGCGGTCGCTTTACCTTGCGACACCACCTCGTCGCCGCGTTTGGTAACCATCTCGCTGCGGGTGATATCGCAGTCGGAGAGGAAGACCGGCTTCGTGCCCAGAACCACCAGGCAGGCGGCGGCGTTGTCGGCCACGAAGTCGCAGGACTGCACGTTCCAGCCGGTCACGCGGCTGTCGCAAATTTCGAAGGCGGGCAGGATGTAGTCAACGGCATTGATGATATCGAGAAGGGTATGTTCGGTCTGCGTGAGGTCTTTTTTCAGCACCACGGCAATTTCGGTCTCGACACGCTGGTCGCTCACCACCGGTTTGGTTACCTCGGCCCCGTCGATCAGTACCATATCGGCGTAGATGTTGCCGTAGCACGGGTCAGAAATGCCGAACTGCTGCTGCACCGCTTTGTTGGTCAGCCCCAGCTTGCGGCCCACCAGGCGGCGCCCCTGCGCCTGCCAGATCTTGTCGTTGTAATCCTGAATCATGTAGGCGGTGGTCAGGTTTTCGCTGTCCACCATGTCGCGAATCGGCTCGCCCGCTTCGTTGTTATCCCAGGCCTGGCGCAGCAAGTCGGCCGCTTTGATTATGTTGTTTTCCATCGTTTTTCTCTTTTCTTACCCGTCATACTTCACGTTGTATGTGCGCTTTCCGCCTTCCTGAAACGTGAATTATTTAGGGTAATGTTGTGCAGATTATCAGTGACCGACGCGGTTCTGTGGCGCTCCATCAATAAACGCTTTAACGTTATCGACCGTGGTCGCCAGGATGCGTCCACGTGCCTCGACTGAGGCCCAGGCAATGTGCGGCGTGATGATGCAGTTTTTCGCCGTCAGCATCGGGTTCTCGGGCACCGGCGGCTCTTTGGAGAGCACGTCAACGGCGGCACCGGCAATGACGCCATTATTCAGTGCATCGGCGAGATCGGCTTCGTTTACCAGATCGCCACGCGAAGCATTCAGCAGCAGGGCGGATTTCTTCATTTTGCGCAGGGCATCGGCGTTGATCATGCCCTGGGTTTTAGGCGTCAACAGGCAGTGCAGGCTGATGACATCCGCTTCGGCATAGAGGGTATCAAGGTCGACATAGCGGACGCGGTCGTTTTCCAGCGCTTTGTTTTGGTATTCGTCATAGGCCAGCACGTTCATGCCCAACGCCTGGGCCACCGCGCCAAACGCCTGACCGATGCGCCCGTAGCCGATAATGCCGACGTTTTTGCCTGCCACTTCCAGCATGGGTTTCAGCCAGTAACAGAAGTCGGGTTTTTTACCCCAGCCACCTGCATGCACATCCGCGTCATGCAGGCCGACCTGGTTGCAGAGTTCCAGCATCAGTGCGGTGGTAAACTGGGCAACGGTGGACGTGCCGTAAGTGGGGACGTTGGAGATCACCACGCCGTGGTTTTTGGCCGCTTCTAAATCAATCACGTTATAGCCCGTTGCCGTCACGCCAATAAATTTCAGGTTCGGACACTGGCTAAATTCTTTTTCGGTTAATACCACTTTGTTAATTATTGCGACATCGGCATCAGCCAGTCTTTCAACAACCTGATGGGGTTCAGATGTGTCGTATACGGTTATTTCTCCCAGTTGCTGAAGTTTGTCCCATGAAAGATCGCCAGGGTTAAGTACACCACCATCTAAAATAACAATTTTCATCATTTACCTGTTCCAGTTTAATTGCAGCAGTACACCAACTTAATCGATGTACTGCTGTTTGGTCAGCAATTAATTAATGCAATTCTTTCGTCTGATTAATGGCTGTCTGTTTATGGTCGAGGGTTAATACCGCCAGCAAGCTTAGTACGGCGTTAAAGCCAAGCCACACGCCCACCATCGCATTACTGCTAAAGGTGTGGTTAAGCCAGGTACATATTGCCGGAGTCAGGCCACCGAGGACGGCAGCGGCCACGGCCTGAGCAAACGAGTAGCCCGCCGTTCGCGCATGGGCCGGTACCAGTTCCACCATCGCCGCCACCTGAACGGAGCTATAACAGGCGTACATAAACGAGAACCACAGCTCAAACACCACAAATTTGAACACGGTAGGGTCTGCCGCGAGCCAGGAGAGCAGCGGCCAGGCGGTGATGGCGCCGGTCAGTGTCACCACAATCAGCATGGTTCTTCTGTTTACACGGTCGGCAATCATTGCCGTGACCGGTAACCACAACAGAATCGACAGGCCCACGAAGAACAGGGTGATGAAGCCGACGTGTTCACCAAGGTTCAGACTTTTGATAAAGGTAGGGGCATAGGTGGTGACGGTCTGGGCGGTCACGGTGGCCATCGCCACCATACCCATGCAGGTCAGGATGATGCGCCAGCCAGAGACGAGGCTTGAGCAGATCTCTTTCACGCTTGGCGTGGTTTTCTTTTTCGCAAAGACCTCGGTTTCCTGCAAATTAGAACGCAGCCAGAACATGAGTGGAATAACCGCACAGCCTATCAGCAGCGGAATACGCCAGCCCCAGTCGTGTAGCTCTTCAGTGCTCAGGGTGTACAGCAGCACCAGGCCGATTAGGGACGCTGCCATCACCGCGAACTGTTGAGAACCCACCTGCCAGCAGGTGTAGAACGCACGGCGGTTTGGCGGCGAAATCTCTGCCAGATAAACCACCACGCCGCCCAGTTCGGCACCCGCCGAGAAGCCCTGTAGCAAACGGCCCAGGATGACGATAACCGGCGCAGCCATGCCAATGGAGGCGTAGGTGGGCGTCAACGCCACGCAGAGAATACCCACGGACATCAGAGCCAGTGCCATAATCAGCCCTTTTCTGCGCCCGTGACGGTCGGTGTAGGCCCCGAGAATAATCGCTCCAAACGGGCGGGCGAAGAAACCCAAGGCGAATGTCATCAGAGTGAGCATTAACGAAACATATTCATTATCTGACGGGAAGTAAGCCTGAGAAATATAACGTGCATAATAGCCGTAAACCATAAAGTCATATATTTCCAGGGCATTACCCGCACCCACCTGAACGATGGGTTTGACCTGCATTTTATGTTTGGCCGCAGGCAAAACCTGGGCACTGGACTCGGTCATTTGAATCTCCTTCAATTATGTATTGAATAATTTTTGAAAAAACTCATACAACCAGAACAGACATTTAAAATTCAGGTGTAGGGCCCGGAGATAACGCCTGCTCCGCTAAGCGGAAAAACACAAATCTTTAAATCGTTATTTATGAATCAGGGCTTTCACGCCAAAATATTCCAGGGCATTGCTGTCTTCCAGACGAATAGCTTCATTCCATTTTGATGTTCGCTCGGAACGGGTCATTGAACCCACCTTTAATTGCCCGGCATTTAATCCTAAGGCGAGATGCACAATAATATTGTCTTCGGTTTCGCCGGAGCGGGCGGAAACAATCGAGCCATAACCGGCTTTTTGCGCTTCGGCAAAGGCGGTGCGTAATTGGGTAATCGTCCCGGCCTGGTTGGCTTTTAATAATACGGCGTTACAGGCACCCAATTGCGCTGCCGCTTTGACGCGATCGCCATTGGTCACGAAATAATCGTCACCGACAATTTGCACTTTCGAACCGGCGGCTTTGGTGAAGGCAATGAGTCCGGCCTCGTCATCTTCCGCTAACGGATCTTCAATCGAGAGAATGGGGTAGCGATCCAGCCAGCCGAGCAGCAGTTCGCACATGCCGTCTGAATCATATTCTGAGGATTCCAGCGCCAGCCGGTAACGGCCCGCTTTCCCAAATTCAGAGGAGGCAATATCCAGCGCAATAGAGACATCCTGACCCGGAATGTAGCCTGCGCCTTCAATGGCTTTTACCAGGGTATCGAGCGCCTGTTCGTTGCTGTTGAACTCAGGCCACCAGCCGCCTTCATCCGCCACACCGCTCAAATGCCCGCGCTGTTTCATGATGCGCCCGGCGCTATGATAGACCTCGGCGGTCATGACCAGCGCTTCCTCAAAAGAGGTTGCGCCGTTGGCAATGACCATCAAATCCTGAATATCGATGCGACGACCGGCATGCGCGCCCCCGCCGAAAATCTGGATCTGCGGCAGCGGCATCGCCACTTTTTTATCCCCTGCCAGGTACTTCCACAGCGGCAGATGGGCATGGTTCGCCGCAGCATAAATCGCCGCCATTGAGCAGGCGACCGAAGCGTTCCCCCCCAGACGGGAGAAAGTACCGGTGCCATCGAGTTCAATCAGAATGCTGTCGATCAACTGCTGATCGTTAATCTCGGTGCCAATAAGCGCAGGGGCGATTTCGTTTTTAATATTGAGCAGCGCCTTCTGCACATCTTTGCCTGACAGCGCTTTACCGCCATCACGCAGTTCCACCGCTTCGTGCATCCCGCAGGAGGCGCCAGCCGGTGCGATGCCACGGCCAAATACGCCGTTCTCCAGATGCACTTCCACTTCAACCGTTGGCCAGCCGCGGGAATCCCACACGCGACGACCACGTACACTTTTAATTCGACTCATAACCCGCTCTCCTTCCTCCAGAATAATGTGATGTCTTTCAATGTCGTAAATTGACGTTCCAACAATGCGCAACTGATGCGGCGTACGTTTTGCGCCTGACCTTCAGTCAAATATTCAACCGGTGATTTGCCGTCAACGCGTGCCAGCGTCAGGCACGGCAATAACGTGGCGACGCGATTTTCAAACCCATCGATAGATTCCCAGCGAATGCAGTTGAAATAGCGTTGATATAATTTTTCAAAGCAGAGCATTAATTGCTGCCGGGCCACACATGTGTTGGCGGCAATGGTTTTTAATAAGAAATGGTTTAAACAAAAGGCGAGATCAAAGGCCGGGTCTCCGTACCATGCGCATTCGGCATCCAGAATGACCGGGCCCGTTGGGCCACGTAATATATTTTTCGGGCTGATATCACCGTGAACCAGCGCCAGCTTTGTTGATTGCGTTCTCTCTAATACCGCCTGAATAAAAACGCTATATTTCGGGTGAACCCGAGAAGTTTCCCCCAGATAGGGATCAAGGCGCAGCGAAAAGAAATTGTCGTCATACGCAAATACTTTTGCCAGTTCACTGTTGTTCGCGGTTTGCTGATGAATTTTTCCTAATACCTCACCCATCTCCCCGGCAAAATTCACGTCGATGACGCCCTGCAAAAGTTGCGATTTCCAGTTAGCAAAATGTTCGGCGGGTAGATAATCCATCACAAAACAGAGCGCCTCTCTGTCTACACCCTTAATATGCGGTACGGCATCAGGCGCGATGTGCGACACGGTTTTCATCCAGTCAATTTCTGCAAAGACCCGCTCAAGCGGAGCATGCCACTCTTTTGCCACTTTCAGTTTTGGCAGCGCTTGTTTCAGGCAAAAATATTTTTCACCCACGCTGACTTTCAAAATGTTGGAGGAAACGCCGCCCGTTAACGGCTTCACGAGCAGCGTTTCGTTGTCATGAATTAATCCCATCGTGTGCAACACATCACGTATGGCATCCTGATTGGCTGAAAGATCGTTAAAACGCGTTTCCATGCATACACCTGTTATTAACTTGTTTTTTCATAGGATTCAAACACGTCATAAATATGCGGCAATAGTATTCCAGCGGAAACGTAATCCGCGACGTATCATACCTGTCGGTATATCTTTCATTCTCAAATGTTAGCCATGTTAATAATCATGAATAACATTTGCTAACTCTGTTTTTTTAACGGTTATCTGAATTGACATAATTTATGCACACGTGTGCATTGGCGTCAATCCATCTGCGGGAAAAATATGTTGATGAGAGTCTCATTTAAAATCAACTTTATGTATCTTGTTGATATTAAATGTCTTATTTAAGTGTGATCAAAGTCTTGTTTCAGGAAATAACGCTTTTGGAGAGGGTTTGTAGTGGATCTTTTGTGAGATATTAAACGCTTTCGACGCGGGGGCATGGCCATAGTGGGAATGCGTCAAAAACCAGGCTGACGCCCATAAATATGACCGAGAGTTATAAAAGCACAAATTATTTAGTAATGATCGAAATATGGCCGTTTCGCTCGAGGATGGCATATTTAATATCATCAAGTTTATCGACGCCCTGGTTGTTGCGGGCTGACACCATAATGTCGTCATAAGTGATGTCCGCCTCTTTCATCTTTTTCAGCAGCAACTGTCCGTTTTCCACCAGCACCACCGGGGCACCGTCGATCGCGTCTTCAGCATTATTAATGTACTTTTTGACGAGGCCGAACAGGATATCGACCACCACCAGGGTAATGATGGTCAGCGCCGCCCCGGTGACGGAAAAATCACTCCCGAGCAGTGCCTGTTGGGTGGCTTCACTGATAATTAACAGCAAAATCAGGTCAAAAGAGGTCATCTGCAACAGGGCTCTGCGCCCGGCAATTTTAAACACCACCATCAGAACCAGATACACCGCGACAGCACGC
Source organism: Enterobacteriaceae bacterium UBA3516 (assembly GCA_002377245.1). Lineage (GTDB taxonomy): Bacteria > Pseudomonadota > Gammaproteobacteria > Enterobacterales > Enterobacteriaceae > CBFFRJ01. Next base: position 4,759 of record DFPL01000267.1, on the reverse strand, counting down.
AAGACCATTTCCATGACGCCATCCTTAAGGGTAGATAAACTGCCAAAGTGTGATGCCGGGTAGGCTTTCGACCTCGATTTGCGAGCTGATACTGCCGGGCGAAAGCGGAGTCAGGCCCAGCCAGAGCGTAAACGTACTGCCGGGATAAAGGCCCCGGTATTCCAGCCGTAGCGCGCCGTTCTGGCTGGTCATACTGCTGGGTTGGGGCTGTAATGTGCGAATTTCGTAACGCTGCATAAAGTCACCGCCGAGGGTGACAGTTAGTCGCCCCTGTTGAGGCACGTTACTGTTCACCACCATGTTCATGTCACTTTGCAGGCGGCCGAAGCGCTGATAATCCACGGTCAGTTGCCCGTTGTGATTGTGTGCCGTTTTGTCGCTTAAATATCCCTCGGAAAACAGGCCGCCAAGCGCTGCAATCACAATCAACAGCAGGACAAGGGCACCGTACTTTTGGGTACGCGCTTCAAAACGAAGCCAGAAAGGATTTTCTTTGACGGGATGATGGTGCATGGGCGGTTCACTCTCTTTCACCTTGCTCTCTCCATCGGACAAGAAGTTAAGAGTATGGAACACAATGCCGCGTTTTGCCGTCAGGCTGAATCACGCGGCGAAGACCAGGATTAACGGGGCAGGGCGATACGTGGTTTAACCCGGTCATGCAGCGCCGGATTGTCACTCTCATCTTTCAGTTTCACACCGGTGAGCCTGCGCAAGAAAGCCTGCTCCAGCAGCCAGGCGAGCTTAAACGCGGCGGCCTCAAACTGCAGCCCCTCCGGGCGAATGTTGGAGATACAGTTACGTTCTGACTCCAGCCGCTTGCGCGCCGGTTTCCACGTCAGATAAACCCCTAAGCTGTCCGGTGAGGATAAACCGGGACGTTCACCAATCAGGATCGCCACCGCTTTGCTGTTGAGGGTTTCGCCGATGTCATCACCCAGCGCAACGCGGGACTGATGCGCCAGCACCACCGGGCCGAGCGAAAGCCCTAGGGTTTGCAGATAGGGCAGCAGGGCGGTGATGAGGCCCACCGACTGGCGATGAACGGCATGAGAAGAGAGGCCGTCGCCAATCACCAGCAGTAGATCGTGAGGTGACGTGCGGCTGGCGGTCAGCTCTGCACGGCTTTGCTCGCTGAGCTGGCGCCCCAAATCCGGGCGATTGAGATAGACGTGCCTGTCGGTTGCCGCGCTGTGCGCTTCCAGGGTTTTCAGGCCCAGCGCCTGAAGCTGTCGGGCAAGGCTTTCGCTGTCGAAGGGCTGGTGGATGGCATCCCGGGCCTGCGCATGGGCCAGCCCAAAGTTGAGCACTTCGCGGGTTGGCAGGCTGGCGCCGCTACGGCCCAGGGCAATGCGGGCATCGGTAAATTCCCGCAGCAGGGTCCAGGCATCAGGGGGATTCATGCGGGTGCTCCTTGTGGCAGGGCGCTGAGTAGCGGATGGTTGGCCCCCGTCAGGCGGAGCTGCCCGTGTGCGTCAATGATCTGCATGCGGGTTAACCAGTCGGCAAATTCCGGGGCATGTTGCAGCCCAAGCAGGCGGCGAGCATAGAGCGCATCGTGGAATGACGTGCTCTGGTAGTTGAGCATAATATCGTCTGCACCCGGCACGCCAATCAGGAAGGTCAGTCCGGCGTTACACAACAGCGTAAGCAGCGTGTCCATGTCATCCTGGTCGGCTTCTGCATGGTTGGTGTAACAGACGTCGCAGCCAATCGGCAGCCCCATCAGCTTGCCGCAGAAATGATCCTCCAGCCCGGCGCGGATAATCTGCTTACCGTCGTAGAGATATTCCGGCCCGATAAACCCGACCACCGTGTTGACCAGCAACGGGCTGAAGTGGCGCGCCACGGCGTAGGCGCGGGCTTCACAGGTTTGTTGGTCGACGTCGTAATGAGCATTGGCCGACAGGCAACTGCCCTGACCGGTTTCAAAATACATTACGTTATGACCGAGCGTGCCGCGTTTCAGGCTGAGCGCGGCTTCCTGGGCCTCTTTCAGCATCGCCAGATTGATGCCAAAGCCACTGTTTGCCGCCTCGGTCCCCGCCACCGACTGGAACACCAGATCGACCGGCGAGCCGCGCTCAATCAATTGCAACGTATTAGTGACATGGGTTAACACGCAGGATTGTGTGGGGATGCTGAAACGGTTGATGATGTCAGCCATCATATGGTTGAGCCTGTCCAGCACCGGCAGGCTGTCACTGGCCGGATTAATACCGACCACCGCATCGCCGGCACCATACAGCAGGCCATCAAGCATGCTGGCGGCAATGCCTTTTAAGTCGTCGGTCGGGTGGTTGGGTTGCAGGCGCACGCTGAGGTGGCCGGGCAGGCCGATGGTGTTACGAAAGCGGGTTATTACGCTGCATTTGCTGGCGACCAGAATCAAATCCTGATTACGCATCAATTTACTCACCGCAGCCGCCATTTCCGGCGTAATCGCTGGCGCCACCGCGCTCAGGACTGTGCTGTCGGTGGCATCTGCCAGCAGCCAGTCACGAAAATCGCCCACCGTCAGGTGGCGAATCGCGCTGAAGGCATCGGCGTCGTGCGTGTCGATAATCAGCCGGGTGACTTCATCGCTTTCATAAGGAATAAGCGGGTTGTCGAGGATCTCGCGCAGCGGGAGATCGGCGAGGGCCATTTTGGCCGCCATGCGTTCTTCCGCCGACTGCGCGGCCACGCCGGCGAGCACATCCCCGGAACGTGCCGGGGAGGCTTTTGCCATCAGTTCTTTCAGGCTGGCGAAACGGTATGTCCGGTGCGCCAGAGTTGTCTTGTACATTCCGTCTCCTCAGGAGAGAGCACGCAACTGCGGGTCCAGCGCAGCCCGTTCACGGGCGGACGCCGTTTTACGGAACCACATATAACCGCCGAGCATCATCAGCGCGAAAATTAGCGCCAGTAGCGTGTTGTACCAGACCATCGCCACCAGGCAGAGCACCGCCATGCCCAGCGCAAACGCCGGTGCAATTGGAAACAGCGGCGCTTTGAACGGGCGCACCAGGTTTGGCTCGCTGCGGCGCAGTTTGAACAACGCGGCCATTGAGGTGATATACATAACAATAGCGCCGAATACCGACATCGTCACAATGCATGCGGTCAGTGGCATCCCGCTGATGGTAATCAGAGAGTCGGAGAAGATGGCGGCAATACCGACCACGCCACCGGCGAGAATGGCCAGATGTGGGGTACGGGTTTTGCGGTTCAGGTTCGCAAGACTGGCCGGGAGATAGCCTGCGCGGGCCAGCGAGTAAATCTGTCGTGAGTAGCCCATGATGATGCCGTGAAACGACGCCACCAGACCAAACAGCCCCAGCCAGACCAACATATGCAGCCAGCCGCTGCTGTCACCCACCACGACTTTCATCGCCTGCGGCAGAGGGTCGTTGATGTTTGACAGCGTGCGCCAGTCGCCCACGCCACCGGCAAACATCATCACGCCCACTGCCAGTACGGTGAGAGTCAGGATGCCGCCTCCCAGTGCCCGAGGAATAGTGCGCTGCGGATCTTTGGCTTCTTCTGCTGCCATCGACGCCCCTTCAATGGCGAGGAAGAACCAGATAGCAAACGGAATAGCCGCAAACATGCCCGGCAGGGCCAGCCCGCTGAAACTGTCTGCGCCTGCCCAGCCGTGAGCGGTGAAGTTATCCCATGAAAAGCCCGGTGCGACCACGCCCATAAAGACCAGCAGCTCGAATATGGCAAGCAGAGTGACTATTAATTCAAACGTTGCCGCTATCCCAACGCCCAGAATATTTAACGTCATGAAAATCACGTACGCGCCGCAGGCAACCCATTTGGGATCGAGCGAGGGAAACTGCACGTTCAGGTAAGCCCCAATCGCCATCGCAATAGCCGGAGGGGCAAACACAAACTCTATTAAGGTCGCGAAACCGGCAATAAATCCGCCGGTGGGGCCAAATGCCCGATAAGCATAAGCGAAAGGGCCGCCAGCATGGGGGATAGCCGTCGTTAATTCGGTAAAGCTAAAAATAAAAGCGCAGTACATGGCGGCAATCGCCAGCGCGACAATCAGGAAGCCCAGCGTCCCCGCCTGCGACCAGCCATAACTCCAGCCAAAATATTCTCCTGAGATTACCAGCCCAACGGCAATACCCCACAAACGGAAGCTGCCGAGTGTTCTTTTTAGTGTGGTTGATTCGGTGGTCATCATTTACTGCCTCGCCATTAAACACAGTAATGGCGTAGCTGCAAAGGCGATGCCAGATACAATAAACCCTTATTATTCATGAAGTTGTTTTTATTTAACTGACGCTGTCAGGTAAAACAGGAACAGGATGCACCGCGGGCAGTCAGCGCCTGGTGCAGCGCGCCCTGAATTGGTGAAGGACTTCCATCATCAATATTATGTGGGATGGGGGATCGTTTTGTGCGGTTTGTCAGTGCTTCTCTCCCTCACGTTTTACAGCGATAACATTGCTCAATGAGAATGAAACAGCCACCGCGATGACAGGGTCCGGCTGAAAATCGGCGAAGCGTATCCGTAAGGTCGGGGCGACGCGCAGGGATGCGCGGCGAGGGCGACTTTACAGGGACGTTACCTTCGCCCGTCCCCGATAAGCCTGAAGGAAGGCGCTAAGTGAACCGCGCCAGCGGCGATTTTCCTGGCCGGGAGCCCGGGTCGCCAGGGTGGTGGCGGTGAACCACCCTGGCACGTTAACGGGTTCTGGCGTGACAGAAAAGCAAAGAACATAAGGTGAAAGGAATGGCACTCCAAGCCGATGAATACCCC
>DFPL01000106.1 GCA_002377245.1 Enterobacteriaceae bacterium UBA3516 | reverse complement strand
CCAGAGGCAAGGGAATCAGGTTATGTTTGAGATATAATGCATCACTCTCTTTCGCACAAACTTCCTCCAGATGTGGCCAGTAGGTTGCTACGTACACTTTTTTAGCGATAAGTTTTGCTTTAATCCCTTCCTGTTCAATAAGTAACGGATAAACCATTGGAACATCGTCGTCGGTAAGCGTGATATCCAGTCTGTTTATTGGCGAAAGGGTGTGATGCAGTAAAGCGAAATTTTCACGGCGACGTTCTTTCACATAAGCATAATCAATACCCGACATGAAATTTTTCGTCAGGTTTGACATGAGCCTGATTTCTGGCGCATTCAGCTGATTATCCGCCTCGCAAAAATCGGCATAGGCGGCGTTGGCCCCCAGATCGTGGCGTTTTAGTAGATGCGTGCATCTTTGCCAGGAATGATCCTGGACAAATTGTTCATCCAATTTTCCACGGGTGATCGCCATGCCACCATCTGGTAATCCGAAAAATTTCCGGGGACTATATATTGTCGCTTTCGCATGGTGAGGAGAAAAGAAAGCCTGGGCATTGTCGACAATCAGGTTGGGGTATTGGGCTGCAAGGGTTTCAACAAGCTGAGACTGAACGCCGAAATAGTTATTACAGAGAATATACTCATCACTTTGAATCCCCTGTAGGACGGGTTCCATTTTTTTATTCACAGCATAAAAGATAATTTCACAATTTTCTTCTTTTATTGCTTGCCAAATGACCGGACAGGTAAAGTCCGCCACCCTCAATCTTTTAATGCCGTGCAAACGAATAATATATTTTAAGGCGTTACGGGCAGAATTAAGACAGGTGGCATTATCATGATAAAGATTGCCACGACCGGTTTCCATTTCAAGAAATCCGCCAAACTCTCTATAAGCACTCATAGTTATCCAGCATCACATTAATATCTTCAGGAGAGTTAAACATCATCACATCGATGATAGACAGACCCGCTTCAAATTCCGCATTCGGTTTAAGTTGGCGATAGGCTGGGAGATGATTTTTTTGAAAAACTAAATTAATATTGGCGGAGAGATATTTGCTTTTATCAAAGAATTCCATCCCTCCAATAGGATTCCAGTACTCAGAGACACCCTCAATATTCTTGCAAATATTGAGCGCCCATTCATCTGGCGCTGAGGGGGGCTCTATCTGCATATTTAAATGTGAAAAAATTGAAATATTGGCCTGAATACCAAGATAGGCACATACAGAGCCCAGAACATGCATATTCAACTCGGTAATGCTCTGCGTCTCAATGTTCAACGCGTCTTCCAGTACGGCTAATGTCTTTCTGTAAAACGGCGCTCGTTTTTTATAGTGCTCAACCTGTCTGACTAATTTCGTCTTCCAGTCGCTACTGTTATTAATTTCAGTATCTTTTATCGTTGTGGTATAGCTTTTTTTAATGAGTGGAACCGAAATATACTGCCAGCCACTTTCTGGCTTTAAAATTCTGTTTCTTTCAATCCACCCATGACGTATAAACTGGACCTCGTCCAGCAATATCATTCTATCCGTCTGTTTAATTAAACTCAGATAGCCAATATAGGGGAAGAAATAAGGCTGCATTATTGCTATTTTCATTTAACACCAGCTTGCTTTATACGGCATTATGCGAGAAAGACAATCTGAACAGGCAGCAGGCACTGCCGCAGATACGATCCCTGGGAACCTGGCGCAACAGGTATGAAAACACAGGCTACCGCCCGTGGCTTACAGCAACCAATGCGCTAAAAATTTGCTGAAGTTCGGGGAAAAGGACTGTATTTATAAGCCCATAGTGTCATAACCGGGCTTAAGTCAATGGAAAAAAAGCCATACATTTATGGCTTTTTTTCAACAATCAAATGCTTATTTACAGCAGGGTGTATCAGGATACTTTTTCAAACAACGGCGGTTGAACCGTTAGCGGCGACTGGATGATGTCGACAATCTTTTGCTGTTCTTCAAATTCCAGATCGGGATAAATGGGCAAACATAGAATCTCATCAGCGACAAGATTTGCCTGAGGCAACAACCCTTTCGCCGCACTGGGTAATCCGCGATACATCGGGAAACTGCTAATTAACGGGTAGAAATAGCGGCGCGACATGATCCCGTTTTGCTTGAGCAATTCGTAAATAGCATCACGGCTTAACGGATAATCAGGGCCAATGCGCACCGGGAAATAGGCATGATTCCAGTCAATGTCATCAGGGACATCCAGCACGCTGACCCCGGCCACGCCTTGCAATAATTCGCGGTAACGGGCATCCAGCGCCACACGTTTATCAAAAGCGCCCGCAATGTGTTGCAGTTGCAACAAACCAAACGCCGCCTGCACTTCGTTCATCTTGCCGTTAATACCCGCCGCAACGACGGTTGTTTCCCCGGCAAAACCAAAGTTTTTCAGGTAATCAATGCGTTGCTTAGTGCGCTCATTGTGGCAAATGATGGCCCCGCCTTCGAAGGTATTAAAGACTTTCGTGGCGTGGAAGCTCAGCACGGAAAGGTCGCCGTGGTTGAGGATGCTGGTCCCCTCTTTTTTCACCCCAAAGGCGTGTGCCGCGTCGTAAATCACCTTGAGGCCATAGATGTCCGCGATTTTCTGTATTCGGTCTACATCACAAGGGATACCGTAGCAGTGGACCGGCATAATCGCGGTGGTATTAGGGGTAATCAGTTCTTCGACGCGATCGGGGTTGATGTTAAACGTATGGGGATCAATGTCGGCAAAAACAGGCGTCAGCCCGTTCCATAACAAGGTATGAGACGTCGCCACAAAAGAGTAAGGCGTCGTAATGACTTCGCCCGTCACTCGCAGCGCCTGCAGTGCTGTTAAGAGAGCCAGTGTTCCGTTGGCAAACAGGCAAACGTGCTTCACACCGAGATAGCGCGCAAGCTCAGCTTCCAGCTGTTGATGGAAACTGCCGCCATTTGTTAAGTTTTTGTTTTGCCATATTTTCTCTAAATAAGGCACAAACTCTTCCAGTGGCGGCATAAGCGGACTGGTAACGTATATATTCTTGCCCATAGAACCCTTCACGCACATGCGCACGAGTGATGATAATTCATCATACCGTCGCCTCTGCTGACTTATCGGCAAAACAGCACCATTTTCCAGGGCCATTTCCTGAGTTCATTGGCGAGTGAATCCTTGCTATCACCTGAACAGAGCAGCAAAACGGCGGATATTTACCAACTGGTATTAAAGGACATTATGGCAAATTGAGGCATCGATCGGTTCACGATCCCTTACGCGCGTACACGCGTGGGTTTGCTTAACGGAAGAAAAGATGAACGAACATGCTTTGGTGAGTATTGTTGTCCCGGCCTATAACCCCGTCTTTTTTGAGACTGCGCTGTTGAGCGCCCTCAACCAAAGCTGGTCTAACCTTGAAATTGTTATTTGCGATGACAGCCTGGACGACACTATTCGTATCGTGAGTGAGCGATATGCAGCCCGTTCCGCTATTCCGGTTCGCTATTATAAAAACGAAATTCGTCTCAATGAAGAAGGCAACGTATTGCGTGGTGTGCATCTTGCTAAGGGGAAATATATTAAATTCCTCTATGACGACGATATTATTTATGCCGACTGCGTCACACGGCTGGTCGCAGCGCTTGAATCAGCCCCGAATAACCGACTCGCCTCTTCACGTCGCATGCGAATTGATGCAGACGGCAACCCCCTGGTAGACATTGGCGCGACCGCGTATCCCTTTGCCGGGGACGTTATCCTGAATGGCGCAGATGCTCTTGCTTTTTTCACCGACTATTTATTTAACTTCGTCGGTGAGCCGAGCGTCATACTCTGCTATCGCGATGATCTCGTTGCTTTCGGCAACGATCTCTTCTTGCTTAAAGGCGAAAGCATGCCCTTCCTGGGAGACATGGCGGTTTTCGTTAAGTTATTGCATCTTGGCAACCTGGCATATGTTAGCGACACGCTCTCCGCGTTTCGCGTGACGGAATCGCAAAGCAGCCAGCTTGCCAAATCAGAAAAATTCCGTGACATCGTGAGTACGACCTACACCCGTATGCCGCAAGTGTTGCGTGAACTCGGCTGGTACAAAGGTGATAAAGAGCAAAATCAGCTGGTGCGCGTCGCGCCGATGAGCGATCCCACACGGTTCCAGCAGGAAAACTTGCTGCGTGGAGTTCTTGAGTCTTTGCAACGCTCTCAGCGTGACTATCAAAGCTGGCAAATGGGTAAGTGGTTAAATGAACGACAACTCACCGCCCGCCAACAGGCTCACGCAGAGGCTTTCCAACAACGTCGCGGTACGCAGCAAACGCTTTGCGTCATCATCGACCAGCAGGGCCATTCTGTAGAAGCCACGGCGATCACCCTGGCAAGCCTGGAAGCCTGGACGGGATATGGGCTGACAATAGAACCCGTGGTATTAAGCAGTGACGCTGTCGAACTGCAGGTCACGACAATCCTTGCCTCTTCTGCGGATCGTATTAACGCCATCAATACTTATGTTGCCGGGCACCCCGGTGACTGGATCCTGTTCTTACAGGCGGGCGAGACGCTTATTAAGAGCGGCATGCTGACGTTCGATCTGGCGTTGGACAGCGCAGCAGGATGCGATGCCATTTACGGCGATGAAATTTACCAGGATGGCGATCGGATTGTGGGGACCGCGCTACGCCCGGATTTCAACCTCGATCTGCTGCTAAGCTGCCCGGCCGAGATGGCACGCCACTGGATTTTTCGCACCGACACGCTGCTGGCGCTGGGTGGATTTAATCCACAATATGCTCACGCCTGGCAGTTTGAAATGATCACCCGACTGATTGAACATAAAGGCATACAGTTCGCGGGCCATCTGCCGGAACCCTTTGTGAAAGCCCATCCGCCTGTGATGGCGGCCGAGGCCGAGGAAGTCGCGATCCTGACGCAACATTTGCACCACCGTGGCTACCAGAACGGTACGGTTGAGGCGCCGCAGCAGGGCCTCTATGCCCTGCGTTATCATCATCAGCAACGGCCCCTGGTGTCGATCATTATTCCCACCAAAGATCAGCTTGCCGTACTGATTCCCTGCGTCACCAGCCTGCTGGAAAAAACCACTTACGCCAATTACGAATTGTTGATCGTCGATAACAACAGTGAAACGCCTGAAGCCCAGCAGTGGCTGGAGGGGATCGCCGGTATTGATCCGGGTCGAATTCGGGTATTGCGCTATCCGCATCCGTTTAACTACTCCGCGATTAACAATATGGCAGCACGGGAAGCGCGCGGGGAGTACCTTGTCCTGCTGAACAACGATACCGCCATCATTAACGGCAACTGGTTGGATCACATGCTTAACCACGGCCTGCGTCCTGAAGTGGGGATCGTCGGGGCAAAACTGCTTTATCCCACCAGCCGGGTCCAACATGCGGGCGTGGTGCTTGGCCTGCGCGGCCCTGCCGATCATCCCTTTATCGACAGCGAACCTGACCGCCCGGGCTATATGCACCGCCTACAGGCAGATCAAAATTACAACGTCGTGACGGCGGCCTGTCTGCTGATCCGAAAATCACTGTACGAAGAGGTCGGCGGGTTAGACGAAGTGAACTTTACCGTCTCCTATAACGACGTGGATTTATGTCTTAAAGCCAGACAGGCCGGTTATCTGACCGTCTGGACGCCGTATGCGGTCGTCATGCATGAAGGCAGCGTGAGTCAGAATAAAGTGGATAAAACCGCGCAGGAGAAAAAACGCCAGCGCTTTATGGCCGAGCAGGACGTCATGTACCAGAAATGGCTGCCGCTCATCGCTAACGATCCGGCCTACAACCCCAACCTGTCGCTGGATAATGCCGGTTTTGAGCTGGTCCTTGATGACCCGACGCGTTGGCAACCACTGCACTGGCGGCCTCTGCCGGTGGTGATGCCTTTTGCCCTCGATAAACAGCCGGGCAGCTACCCGCGCCTGGTGTCAGCCCTGGACACGCTGCACGATGCCGGACTGATGGAGGGCGTCGTCAGCCGTCGTGCACGCAACTATGTCGACATTGCCCGCTATGAACCGAGTGCCATCATCATCCAGCGGCAGATTATGCCGTTTATGGAAGAGTGGCTGCAGCGCAGCAAAAAAATCACGCCGGTAATGACGGTCTTTGACCTGGATGAGTACCTCCCGGCACTGCCTGCCAACGCCGCTGCTCGTGGGGATTACCCGCAGGATATTGAACGCGCACTGCGTACCACCGTCGCTCATGTTGACAGGCTGATTGTCGCCAGTGAGTTGATGGCAGAGAGTTGTGCCGGCATGCATCAGGATATTCATGTCTTGCCCACGTGGCTTGCACCATCGCAATGGGGTGCGCTTTCCAGCCTGCGTAACAGAGGGAAAAAACCACGCGTCGGCTGGGTGGGTGATGCAGGCAACGTTGCGGACCTGGAAATCATTCATAAAATTGTCGGCCAACTTGCCGATCGGGTCGAGTGGGTTTTCTATGGCTATTGCCCACCTTCTCTGCGCCCGGTCGTCAGTGAATTCCATGCGGCAGTCAGTCCTGAACGTTACCCGCGTAAACTGGCGAGTCTGGATCTCGACCTTGCACTGTTGCCGCTTGCAGATACGCCATGGAATCGTCATAGCAGCGCGGTAAAACTGCTGGAGTTTGGCGCCTGCGGCGTCCCGGTCATTTGCAGTGACATCATCAGCCTGCGTAACGCGTTAACGGTAACCCGTGTCGAAAACCGCGCCCGCCACTGGCGCGATGCTATCGACATGCACCTTCATGACCTCCCGGCAACGCACAAGCTTGGCGATGCCCTGAAAGCCGGGGTCATGCAAAGCGGCCTGTTGCAGGGTGAAAATCTGCTCACCCACGCCCGCTGCTGGCTACCTGACTAAACAAAAAGGCCGGAACAAAAATCTGTTCCGGCCCTCTGTATTCGTTTTGCCGGATGGCGGCGTAAACGCCTTATCCGGCCTTGCCGTTAGCGTGATGGTAACCACGCCTTACGCCAGTCATCCAGCCCGGCATCACGCAGGTACCAGTCACGGTGCACCGCTTCGCGCAGGGCATCGCCCTGCCGTTCACGTAATAGCGGGTCGTTGATAAACGCCTGAATGACATTCATCCAGTCTTTGAAGCGGTTTTCGACCAGCGTGACCGGCAGACCGCAGCGATAAGGCGCAAGGTTGGTCGCGATAATCGGCACCCCGCAGGTGCCAATCTCCAGCAGGCGCAGGTTGCTTTTACACTCGTTAAAGTGGTTAGCCTCCAGCGGCACCAGGGCAAGATCCAGGTTCAACGACGCCAGTTTTTCCGGGTACATATCAAAGGGGACGCCCGGGTGGAACTCGCAGCGCACATTGCGCGGTTTCATGCCCATAAACACCCATTCAACCTGCCCTTCCAGCGCTTTGATAAGCGGCAACAGGATCTCCAGATCGCCACTATGAGAGCTGCCTCCTGCCCACCCAATGCGGATTTTTTCACCCACGCCACGCTGGCTTTGCAGATGCCCCCACTGGTCCGGTGCCAGTCGGTTAAGAGCCACGCGAATATCCGAATGGAAACGGCTGTACGCCTCGGCCAGCGGTTCGGTTGAGACCACGAGCCAGTCGGCGCTGTCGATGACCTTGCGGAACGTCTTCAGGGCTTTTTGCGGGAAGTGCTGCCGGGTGCCGTTTTTGAGCGGGATGTTCAGCAGGTTATCATCATATTCCAGAACAATTTTGGCGTTGTTAACTTCACGCAGCTGGGTAATGATTTCCGGGAAACGGCTACCCGTTACCAGCTCCAGCAACACCACGTCCGGTTGTAATTGTGCCGTCTCCATCAGCCCTGGAATCGCACTGATGAGCGCGCCCTCCATATGCAGATGACGTTCAAGCGCCTTGAAAGGCTGCATGACGCGGTGGTGACCATTGCCCTGCCAGTTTACGTGATGGGCCAGTACGACAGGCAGCGGTCTTCCCGGCAGAGGCTGACGAAAACGTGCCGTGTGTTCGCTCAGGGTGAACGGCGTCCCGGTTTTTTGCATTAAGGGGTGGTAAGCGGGTTCCGCCAGTACCCCTTCCTTCCACTCGCGGCGTAGGGTCGCGTAGTCTTCGCGAAGCGGTCGCTCCTGGACCTTGAACTGCTGCCCCATTAAGCGGGTTGCCCCGCCCATATGTTTCACACGTGCGTAAGGGGTCCAGACGTTGAGATAACCTGACTTTTGTGCCCGCAGACCGAAATCCACGTCGGCGAGATACAGGGGTAACGCCTCCTGATTCAGGCCGTTCAGGGCGAAGAAAACCTCTTTACGTACCATCATGCACGATGCACTGACCGCCGCCAGATTGCGGGGAGTTTTCAGGTAGTGCTGGTAGCCATTGCTGTTGCCGTCGGCCCCGTCAAAAGCCACCTCCGCGCCCGGCCCCACCCCGACCAGGTAGCCGCCATGCTGAATGCGGCCATCACTGTATTCCAGCCGCGCACCCACCACGCCCACTTCGGGTCGGAGCACCTGCTCAACCATCGCCCCCAGCCACTCTCCGTCAATGATTTCGCAATCATTATTGAGGAACAGCAGCACCTCGCCCCGCGCCTGTTGCGATGCGGCATTGTTAATTTCTGCAAAATTGAACGGCGCGTCATAGCGTAAAACGCGAACCTGCTCGATACCGGAATCCGCCAGATCGTTAAGAAAACGGCAGGCATCTTCCTCAACGGACTGGTTATCGACAATCAGCAGTTCGTAGCGGGTATAGCGCGTTTTTTCCATCAGGCTTTCAACGCAGCGCTTTAACAGCGCAAACCGGTCGCGGGTAGGAATGATGATAGAAACCAGCGGCGTGGCATCCCAGTGATAACGAACACGTGCCACGCCGGGCGCCATCCCCTCCTCCAGCGTCGCGCGGATCCCCAGCCGCGAGAGGTGAGATAACAGGATGTCCTGGCATTCCTGCTGTACGTCGGCAGAGGTTGACCACTGTGAGGGCAGATAGGGACTCTCAACCAGCACATCCGCCACACGCCCCAATGCCCCTGCGCCCTGGGCTTCAACAAAACGCCAGAGCAGGTCGATTAACGGCGCATGAGAATAACGTGCATTCAGCCCACCCAGTTGCAAAGCCATTTCTCGCGAGAACAACAGCACTTCGCCCACATAAGGGATGCCGCGCAAGAGATCGATATTGACGTCCGGGCGGATCGCCAGCTGCGGCTCGCCGTTTTCTTCCCGGGTCATCTCATCGCAATAGAACAGCCAGGCGTTTTGCTGGTGCAGGCGCTGCTCACAAAAGCGCAGCAGCGCATCGTCCAGCAAGGTAAATCCTGCCGGGATAATCAGCATTGCGTCGGCGCTGCGTTCAGCTAACAGAGTATTGATGGCGGAAGCCGGACTCGCCTGCCCGCTAATGACGTCGACGCTGACGGGTGGCAACGATTGCGTATGAACAGTAGCCAGCGTTTTTTCGCGGGCAGCACCGTCTGTCTGTGGGTCGACAACGATCACGCCAATGCTGCCCTTTTCCGAATAGCTTCGGGCAAACGAGAGCAATGCCTCCCGGCGAGCCGCGCTTAACTGACGATCGTCAAGCCAGCGGGACATAGAGTAGTCAGTCGACTGCTGAGCGATGACCGCTTTGCTGTGGAAGTTCAGTGCATAGCGGGCTTTTTCATTAATATGGAGCGGCTTTTCTGCCAGCGGCTTTGAAAAAATGGCATCCAGCATGCTGCCAAGGTGCCATTTCTTGATGAAGTCTGACCGGTGCGCAGTGGCCCATTTTACCGCGCTGGGATAACCGCTTTTCAGCAGTTCCAGCCACTCTTCGGCATCCGGGCAGTTGCGCAGGGTTAGCGCGCAGAAATGTTCGTTTTCATGGCGCTCAATATTATCTTCATTGAGATAACCTTCCACATAGCCTTCATTCGCCAGAAATAGCGGAATGCCGAGCGATAAGGCTTTCGGTACGCTATCTTCATTGCCGATAACGACGTCATACTGTTCAAGCCAGGCAGGTTCAATGCCTGTCCTCTGTGAAGAAAGATCCAACCAGTCGAGCTGGATCCCCTCTTCGCCGGCTTTTTGCTGAATTTCATACATCTCAGCCGTCATTTTGGGAGCGACGTAGAGGATTTTCTGCAAACCCTGGGTTGTACGGGTTCGCTCATACGCCGCAAATTTTTCCGCCACGGTCCAGGGCAGCGTCTGAAGTTGGGCACTCTCAATGCCCGTTTGCAGCAGTATGTTGTTGCTGCGCGTCGACTGCCCAAGCGTCAGGGTGGCAAGCTGGTTCTCCAGTTGCACGCCGTAAGGAATATAAAGATCGTTGTAGTCGCTGAAATGGCGGAAAATCATCGCCCCGGCCAGACGCTGTTCGGTCAATGCGTCCAACAGCAGATCGTGAAAATAACCGCGATAGATCCAGATGGCGTCGTAGCGTGCCGCAAGGTGACCCCGTGACTCCGTTATCACATTGAAGCGGCCTGTTGCAGCGCGCTGTTCAATTTCGTGGGTCAGCGCTTTGCCCGCGGCAGAGGTCATGATATCAATCTGCCAACCAGCGGCCAGTAAGGCATCGGTCACATCCAGCGCTTCGCTGGTGTGGGCAGAGTAAACGTCTAGTTTATCGACGCTGATTAATATACTTCGCATCTGTCATCCTCAACATCGTCGGAAGTGCCCGGCCTGCATCGTGCGGCATGTTAAAAAGGCACAGCGGTAGTTATGGGATATTGTGCGGTAACAGGGGGATATTGAGAGGGAAAAAAGGTTACAGAAAAGGGCTTATATCCAGCGATTGTCGATAAAAACCAATAAAAAAAGGCATCCGAAGATGCCTTTCTGAAAGCGTTGCGATTAACGCAGCAGGGACAGCATGGTCTGCGGAACCTGGTTGGCCTGAGCCAGTACAGAAGAGCCAGCCTGTTGCAGGATCTGCGCACGGGACATGTTGGACACTTCGGTCGCGTAATCGGAGTCCTGAATACGGCTGCGGGCAGCGGTCAGGTTGCTCACGGTGTTGTTCAGGTTGGTGATGGTGGACTCGAAACGGTTCTGAGACGCACCCAGCAGGCTGCGCTGGCTGTCTACCGCTTTGATTGCGTTATCGATGTCAGCCAGTGGGCCGCCATTCACGCCGCCGGTGGCGTTCACGGTGCCACTCAGTACGTCGAAGCCTTCAGCAGCAGTGGTACGTGCGTTGCCGTTAACAGTCTGGCTCGTCGTGGTGAAGGTTGCACCCGTTGCGTTGAACAGGTTGTAGTCGTTGCTTTTGCTCATGGAGATAGAGATGGTTTCGCTATCTTTAGAGCCAACCTGGAAGCTGTAGGAGGTGCTGGTGCCGGAACCGGTGTTCAGCACTTTGATGCCGTTGAAGTCAGTCTGCGTGGTCACGCGGTTAACTTCTTCCATACGCTGGTTAACTTCAGCCTGGATGGAGTCGATGTCTGATGCAGAGTTAGAGCTGTTCTGCGCCTGCACGGTCAGGTCACGGATACGCTGCAAGTTGTTGTTGATCTCGGACAGCGCGCCTTCAGCGGTCTGCGCCAGGGAGATACCGTCGTTGGCGTTACGTGCAGCAACGGTCAGACCGTTGATGTTGGACGTGAAACGGTTTGCAATAGCCTGACCTGCAGCGTCGTCTTTGGCGCTGTTGATACGCAGACCGGAAGACAGGCGCTCAATCGAAGTACCCAGAGAAGACTGTGATTTAGTCAGGTTGTTCTGAGTCGTCAGCGACAGGGTGTTAGTATTAATAACAGCCATGGTGTAGTTCCTTCATTGATGAATGTAAGTTCCGGTAAGGGCCAGCGGCATCATCACCGTCATATTAGTTATCGACGGTCTGAACAAATGCTTTAACGCTTTTTTGATTATTTTATTAACAGCATAACCCATTGAGTTCATACATAAAAAAAGCGCCGCAAGCGGCGCTTTTTTTGTCATCAAGACATTTGCGATTAACGCAGCAGGGACAGCATGGTCTGCGGAACCTGGTTGGCCTGAGCCAGTACAGAAGAGCCAGCCTGTTGCAGGATCTGCGCACGGGACATGTTGGACACTTCGGTCGCGTAATCGGAGTCCTGAATACGGCTGCGGGCAGCGGTCAGGTTGCTCACGGTGTTGTTCAGGTTAGTGATGGTGGACTCGAAACGGTTCTGAGACGCACCCAGCAGGCTGCGCTGGCTGTCTACCGCTTTAATGGCCAGGTCGATGTCTGCCAGCGGGGAACCGTTGGTGCCGCCGCCAGAAGCAACGGTACCGCTCAGTACATCGAAGCCTTCAGCTGAGGTTGCACGGGCGTTGCCGTTAACCATGCCGCCGGTAGCACCGGTAGCAGCGGTGGTATTGAACAGGTTGTAGTCGTTGCTTTTGCTCATGGAGATAGAGATGGTTTCGCTATCTTTAGAGCCAACCTGGAAGCTGTAGGAGGTGCTGGTGCCGGAACCGGTGTTCAGCACTTTGATGCCGTTGAAGTCAGTCTGCGTGGTCACGCGGTTAACTTCTTCCATACGCTGGTTAACTTCAGCCTGGATGGAGTCGATGTCTGATGCAGAGTTAGAGCTGTTCTGCGCCTGCACGGTCAGGTCACGGATACGCTGCAAGTTGTTGTTGATCTCGGACAGCGCGCCTTCAGCGGTCTGCGCCAGGGAGATACCGTCGTTGGCGTTACGTGCAGCAACGGTCAGACCGTTGATGTTGGACGTAAAGCGGTTTGCAATTGCCTGACCCGCTGCGTCATCTTTTGCGCTGTTGATACGCAGGCCGGAAGACAGACGTTCAATAGAAGTACCCAGAGAAGACTGAGATTTAGTCAGGTTATTCTGAGTCGTCAGAGACAGGGTGTTAGTATTGATAACAGCCATGGTGAAATTCCTTCATTGGTAAAAGTAAGTTCCGGTAAAGGCCAGTGGCGTCATCACCGTATTACTAGTTATCGACGACCTGAACAAATGCTTTAACGCTTTTTTGATTATTTTATTAGCAACATAACTCATTGAGTTCATATATAAAAAAAGCGCCGCAAGCGGCGCTTTTATTGTCATCAAGACGTTTGCGATTAACGCAGCAGGGACAGCATGGTCTGCGGAACCTGGTTGGCCTGAGCCAGTACAGAAGAGCCAGCCTGTTGCAGGATCTGCGCACGGGACATGTTGGACACTTCGGTCGCGTAATCGGAGTCCTGAATACGGCTGCGGGCAGCGGTCAGGTTGCTCACGGTGTTGTTCAGGTTGGTGATGGTGGACTCGAAACGGTTCTGAGACGCACCCAGCAGGCTACGCTGGCTGTCTACGGCTTTGATTGCGTTATCGATGTCTGCCAGCGGGGAACCGTTTACGGTACCTGCAGTAGCGCCGGAAGCAACAGTACCGCTCAGTACGTCGAAGCCTTCAGCAGCAGTGGTACGTGCGTTACCGTTAACAGACTGACCGGTAGTTGCGAAGGTGGTGCTTGCGCCAGCGTTGTACAGGTTGTAGTCGTTGCTTTTGCTCATGGAAACAGAGATGGTTTCGCTGTCTTTAGAGCCAACCTGGAAGCTGTAGCTGCTGGTACCGGAGTTGGTGTTCAGTACTTTGATACCGTTGAAATCAGTCTGCGTGGTCACGCGGTTGATCTCTTCCATACGCTGGTTAACTTCAGCCTGGATGGAGTCGATGTCAGAGGCAGAGTTGGAGCTGTTCTGCGCCTGAACGGTCAGGTCACGCACACGCTGCAAGTTGTTGTTGATCTCGGACAGCGCGCCTTCAGCGGTCTGTGCCAGAGAGATACCGTCGTTGGCGTTACGTGCAGCAACGGTCAGACCGTTGATGTTGGAAGTAAAGCGGTTAGCGATAGCCTGACCCGCCGCGTCGTCTTTTGCACTGTTGATACGCAGGCCAGAAGACAGGCGTTCAATAGAAGTACCCAGTGAAGACTGAGATTTAGACAGGTTGTTCTGAGTCGTCAGCGACAGGGTGTTAGTATTAATAACAGCCATGATGGAATTCCTTTAAAAGTTAGCGTATTCAGGCATCTGCCTACGGCTTTCTCACCGTTGTTTCTGATTATCGACCGATATACGACAACCTTTAGGAAAAAAATCATTTTTTTAAAGCGATAAACTGCCCCGTATTCTCGCGCTTTATTTGCCCATTGTTTTTTTAAAAAGTCTCTAATCTTTTCTCATTCGCTGCCGATAATCCATCCAGTGATTGTCTCAGATGAAAGGATGTTATTTATGGCAACAATTAGTTCGCTCGGTGCTGGCACCAGTATGAGTTCAAGCCTCAGCACACTGTATGATGGCTTAGAGACTGCTGAACAAACCAAACTGACGCCTATTACCAAGCAGCAGACCTCCTATAAGGCAAAGCTGACTGCATGGGGTGTTGTTCAAACCTCTTTAAATAAGCTGCAGACGGCCTCTGATGCGCTGAAGAATACGTCGGCGATTGCCTCAGCGAAGGTGACGAGCACCAACAGCGCCTTCACCGCGACGCTGGCGAACAGCGCAACGGCAGGAACCTACTCGGTAGAAGTCTCAGCGCTGGCCTCTGCGCAGTCGTTACTCAGCCAGAAAGTGGCAAGTAAGGATACCGATCTGGGCGACAGCAATCTGGCCTCGCGCACTATTACCATTAAGCAGCCGGGTCAAACCGATCCCTTTACGGTGACGCTGGCGAGCGATAAAACCAGCCTGGCTGACGTGCGTGATGCGATCAACGCGAAACAAGGTAGCGTGACAGCCAGTATCATCAAAGCCGATGACAACAGCTATTACCTGTCGCTGACGTCCAAAGAGAGTGGCACCGCGAATGCGATGACCATCACTACAGATGACCCGTCTCTGGAACAGTACATCAGTTACGATGCAACGGGTGCCGGTCCGAGTAGCATGACTCAACAGGTCCCCGCTGCGGATGCGAAGCTCAAAGTGAATGGCATCGACATTACCCGTAGCAGCAACACGATTACGGATGCCCCTGAAGGCGTCACGCTGACGCTGACCAAAACCAATGTCGGCAGCCCGGAAACATTGACGGTCGCAAAAGATAACACCGCGATGACCTCAGCGATTCAGGCATTTGTTGATGCTTACAACTCGCTGCAAACCACGATCGGCAATCAGACCAAATATACGGCGGTTGATCAGGGTACGACCAGTCAGGACAGTTCGAATGGCGACCTGCTGGGCGACGGTACGCTGCGTAATATCCAGACGCGTGTGCGCTCCATGCTGTCGACCAACCAAAGCGGCGGTTCTCTTTCTGCGTTGTCTCAGTTGGGCATCACGCAGGACATTAATGGCAAGCTGACCGTTGACAGCACCAAGCTTGAAAAAGCACTGAATGAAAAATCTGCCGACGTGATTACCTTCCTGTCGGGGGATGGCTCAAAAACCGGGTTTGCTACCCAGACCAGTGCGTTGTTGAAAGATATCCTGGGTACGGACGGTTCTCTGCAGAATGCGACCGACGGTATCAATAAAACGCTGAAAAAGCTGTCAGAAGATTATGACCGCGTAAACACGCAGATTACGGCCACCATGGCTCGTTATAAAGCGCAGTTTACGTCATTGAGTACGCTTATCTCTTCACTCGACTCAACGGCCAGCTATTTGACGCAACAGTTTAATGCAATGAGTTCTTAAGTTACTGATTGAGGTTTGACATGTATACGAAATCGGGAATCCAGGCCTATGCAACGGTCGGCATTGAAAGCGCCGTCCTGAGCGCCAGCCCACATCAACTTGTGGTTCTCCTTTTTGATGGCGCCCTAAGCGCGATGAAAAAAGCAGCCATCTTGATTGAGCTGGGAGATATTCCCGGTAAAGGAAAGGCGCTGTCACATGCCATCAACATCATCAGCAATGGTTTGCGCGCGGGTCTTAACCACGATGCCAGTGGTGAGCTCGCGGCCAACCTTGATAGTCTTTATGACTACATGACACGGCGTCTTTTACAGGCCAATTTGCACAATGACCTTACCGCCATTGAAGAAGTCGCAGCGTTGCTTACCAACATTGCGGATGCCTGGAAAGAAATTGGTCCACATAATCCAAATGCGCGGGACACATACTAATGGAAGCAAATTTCGGGTTGCTCCACCACTACCAACAACTGCTGATGACCAGTTGTACCATGCTCAACCTGGCGAGGGAAGCTCGCTGGGATGACCTGATTCAACATGAACTGGCGTACGTGACGGCGGTAGAAAAGCTGACACAATTTCAGGGTGCAAGTGATGTTGCACCCCCAGTGCAGGCACAAATTCGCCCCCTTCTGAAACAGATCCTTGAGAATGAAGTGGAGCTGAAAACGTTACTGCACCAGCGCATGGAAGAATTACGGAATCTGGTTGGACAAACATCCCGACAACATAACCTGAATTCAGCATATGGACGTCTCTCTGGCAATGTTCTGTTCCCCAGCGAGTTGTGATCTCGCGTCGATGATGCGGGTGAATATTTAACGCTTCACCCGCGCCATTTCCCCGCTTTCAGCCATACTTCGTGTGTTCTTAATCAGGAGCACGGAAGATGAAAAACCCCACGCTATTGCAGGCATTTCACTGGTACTACCCGGACGGCGGAAAACTGTGGCCAGAGATCCTCGAACGCGCTACGCGTTTGAATGATATTGGCATCAATATGGTCTGGTTACCTCCCGCCTGTAAAGGGGCAGCCGGTGGCTATTCAGTCGGTTATGACAGCTACGATCTTTTCGATCTGGGTGAGTTCGACCAGAAAGGCACTGTTGCCACCAAATATGGCGATAAATCCCAACTACTCGCAGCCATCAATGCTCTGCATGACAACGATATCGCCGTCCTGATGGATGTGGTGGTAAACCATAAAATGGGGGCTGATGAAAAGGAGTCTATTCGCGTCAATCGAGTCAACGAGCAGGATCGCACCCACATTGACGATGAAATCATTGAGTGTGAGGGCTGGACGCGCTACACCTTCCCTGCCCGTCAGGGTCAGTACTCGCGCTTTGTCTGGGATTACAAATGTTTTAGCGGCATCGATCATATTGAAAACCCGGATGAAAATGGCGTGTTCAAAATTGTCAACGACTACACCGGCGACGGCTGGAACGACCAGGTCGATGATGAAATGGGCAATTTCGATTATCTGATGGGCGCGAATATTGATTTCCGCAATCACGCGGTCACTGAGGAGATCAAGTACTGGGCGCGCTGGATGATGGAACAGACCCAGTGTGATGGTTTTCGTCTCGACGCGGTCAAGCACATCCCGGCGTGGTTCTATAAAGAGTGGATTAATCATGTGCAGGAGGTTACACCGAAGCCGCTGTTTATCGTCGCTGAATACTGGTCACATGAAGTCGACAAGCTGCAACAGTACATTGATCAGGTGGAGGGCAATACCATGCTGTTTGATGCCCCGCTGCACATGAAGTTTCATGAAGCCTCGCTGCAGGGGCGCGAATATGACATGCGGCAGATTTTCACCGGTACGCTGGTCGAGGCCGATCCTTTCCATGCCGTTACCCTGGTGGCCAATCACGATACCCAGCCTCTTCAGGCACTGGAGGCCCCGGTAGAAGCCTGGTTTAAACCACTGGCCTACGCGCTTATTTTACTGCGTGAAAACGGTGTGCCGTCGGTGTTTTACCCGGACCTGTTCGGCGCGAGCTATGACGACACAGGTGGCGATGGCGAAACATACCACGTTGATATGCCGGTCATTGATAAGCTCGCTGAACTCATTCAGGCCCGGCAACGCTATGCCCACGGCGTGCAGACTCTGTGGTTTGATCATCCCAACTGCATTGCCTTCAGCCGCAGCGGCACCGAGGAAGACCCGGGCTGCGTGGTGGTGATGTCCAACGGCGATGAAGGGGAGAAGACGCTGGCGTTGGGTGATAACTACGGCAATAAAACCTGGCGGGATTTTTTGGCTAATCGGGAAGAGACGGTAACCACAAATGCCCAGGGCGAAGGCGTGTTTACCTGCCAGGGCGGCAGCGTAAGTGTGTGGGTGATTGACGAAGAGTAACGATCAAACGCTGAGTGAAAAGATTCACTCAGCGTTTGCC
Organism: Enterobacteriaceae bacterium UBA3516; assembly: GCA_002377245.1. GTDB lineage: Bacteria > Pseudomonadota > Gammaproteobacteria > Enterobacterales > Enterobacteriaceae > CBFFRJ01. Next base: position 11,243 of record DFPL01000106.1, on the reverse strand, counting down.
ATCACTGGCGAATCACGGTTTTAGCCCCACCGCTTTTTTCCTGGTCAGTGCATCAGCACATTCAGGGGTCGGTTTTTCGACGCGTTTTAGCGTCATCCCATCGTAATCAAGACGATCGCCTGTACGCGTTATACGATAGCTGTCGAGCTGCTGGGTGATGTTGTCGAGCACATCTTCACGAACGGAAAGTTTTCCCGGCACGGCGATGACCCGTTGCCACTGACGACAATCCAGAGTGTCCCCCTCAGGGGTCACAATTAAACTGGCAATCGCCTCCGGGCTCACCAGTTCACTTTGCGGCCCTTCAGACTGCCAGTACCCTGCCAGCCCTGGCGGTGCCGGGTGTTTGACGACACCTTCATAGTTTTCAAGTGGAACACAACCGCTTAAGAGCACTAATGCACCGATAACCCAACGTTTTTTCATCATTTTTCCTGCCTCCAGAACCCCAAAGAGTTTGGCATCAAAAACGCACCGTCACCAGTCTTTCGTGGCCGACAATCCCCCTTTTCGCATTGATTCTTTGACGTGCTCCGGGGTTAATCACCGCGCCACCGTGTATGATCCTCCCCCTCACGCGGTTATTGACTGCATAAATAGATCCTTCTGAGTTCAGAGGCTGACGTTATGTCCTGGCACCATTTTAAACAAACCTTCCTGATTAAGTTCTGGTCCCCTATTCCGGCCGTGATTGCGGCGGGCATTCTTTCCACCTACTACTTTGGCATTACCGGCACCTTCTGGGCCGTCACCGGCGAATTCACCCGCTGGGGTGGCCAGTTATTGCAACTGATGGGCATACATGCCGAAGAGTGGGGATACTTTAAGCTCATTCATCTCGAAGGCACGCCGCTGACGCGCATCGACGGCATGATGATAATCGGCATGTTCGGCGGCTGTTTTGCTGCGGCACTCTGGGCGAATAACGTGAAGCTGCGATTTCCACACAGCCGCAAACGCATTGCGCAGGCCATTGCGGGGGGCATCATTGCCGGTTTTGGCGCACGTCTGGCGATGGGCTGTAATCTGGCCGCCTTTTTCACGGGGATCCCACAATTTTCCCTCCACGCCTGGTTTTTTGCGATCGCCACCGCCATCGGCTCCTGGTTTGGCGCCCGCTTTACCTTGCTGCCCTTCTTTCGCATACCGGTGAAAATGCAGAAAGTCTCTGCGGCCTCACCGCTCACGCAGAATGTCGATCAGGCTCGTCGCCGCTTTCGATTAGGGATGTTGATATTTGCGGGCATGCTGGGCTGGGCGCTGCTCAGCGCCATGAATCAACCCAAACTGGGACTCGCCATGCTGTTTGGCGTGGGCTTCGGTTTGCTGATTGAGCGCGCACAGATTTGCTTTACTTCGGCTTTTCGTGACCTGTGGATCACCGGACGCACGGTAATGGCGAAGGCCATCATCTTCGGTATGGCGGCCAGTGCGATCGGTATCTTTAGTTATGTTCAGCTCGGGGTGGAAGCCAAAATCATGTGGGCGGGTCCGAATGCGGTGCTGGGCGGCCTGCTGTTCGGCTTCGGCATTGTGCTGGCGGGCGGCTGCGAGACCGGCTGGATGTACCGCGCGGTTGAAGGACAGGTGCACTTCTGGTGGGTCGGTCTTGGCAACGTCATCGGGTCAACGCTGTTGGCCTGGTACTGGGATGACCTCTCCCCGGTGCTCGCCACCAACTGGGATAAAATCAATCTCCTCAAATCATTCGGCCCACTCGGCGGGCTAGTGGTGACCTACGTTATGTTGGTCATCGCTCTGCTGCTGGTGATTGGCTGGGAAAAACATTTCTTTCGGCGTGCATCGCCCGTGGCTGCCAAGGAGGCTGTATGAGTATTGTGCCTGATTATCGTCTGGATATGACCGGCGAGCCCTGCCCCTACCCGGCGGTAGCAACTCTCGAAGCCCTGCCTCAACTCAAAAAAGGGGAGATACTGGAAGTGGTAAGCGACTGTCCGCAGTCCATCAACAACATTCCGGTCGATGCGCGTAACCATGGCTATACGGTGCTGGACATCCAGCAGGATGGCCCGACCATTCGTTACCTGATTCAACGTTAACGCAAAAAAAAAGACGGCCCTGTTCAGGGCCGTCATCAAACAAACCTACACCTGCATGTTCATCACTTCCTGATACGCAGAAACCAGCTTATTGCGCACCTGGATGCCCATTTGCAGGGAAATGGATGATTTCTGTAGATCGGTCATCACGTCGTTCAACGCCACGCCCGGTTCACCGAGGGTGAATTTTTCAGCCTGCGTGCGCGCTGCGTTCTGCGTATCGCTGATTCGATCCAGCGCCGCGTGCAATTGCCCGGCGAAACTGACGGTTTGAACGCTGTCAGCATTGTCAATGCTTTGATTTTTAGCGATTCCTGCCGTAGCTTGCAGCTGGCTGACAACGCTTTCAATACCCTGAATTGCCATGGATTTTTCCCGGATGGTTTGATACCCGGACAATACTAACAGTTTGTCAATGCGATAATGCCGGTAAATAACGACAAAAAACCAGGTTATTTGAGGCATAGAAAATTCCGAATCATCAAATAATGGCACAGCCATGTTAATGGATAAATGTCGAGTTTGCCGACCCGGGAGTCTGTTTTGCTTCACTATTCAAATAACAACATCCACCCTGAGTTAAGAGGTGCACAATGAGTGCAACTTCAGCGACTGCGCCCCAGAATAAATCTCTGGAGTGGATCAACCGCTTACGTGCTAACCCCAAAATTCCATTAATGGTTGCGGGAGCTGCAGCCGTTGCCATCGTCGTTGCGATGGTGTTGTGGGCAAAAAGCCCTGATTACCGCACGCTTTACAGCAACCTGTCCGACCAGGACGGCGGTGCTATCGTTACCCAACTCACCCAGATGAACATCCCCTACCGCTTCGCTGAGAACGGTGGCGCACTTGAAGTTCCTGCCGATAAAGTGCATGAACTGCGCCTGCGCCTTGCGCAGCAGGGCTTGCCAAAAGGCGGCGCCGTTGGGTTTGAACTGCTCGATCAGGAAAAATTCGGCATTAGCCAGTTCAGCGAGCAGGTTAACTACCAGCGCGCGCTGGAAGGTGAGCTGGCCCGTACTATTGAAACGCTCGGCCCGGTTAAAGGGGCGCGCGTCCATCTTGCCATGCCAAAACCGTCGCTGTTTGTGCGTGAGCAAAAATCCCCTTCTGCCTCCGTGACCGTTAACCTGGCGCCGGGCCGCGCCATGGACGAAGGCCAAATCAGTGCCGTCGTGCACCTGGTTTCCAGCGCCGTAGCGGGTCTCCCGCCGGGTAACGTGACCGTCGTCGACCAGACCGGTCGCCTGCTCACCCAGTCGAACACGGCCGGGCGCGACCTGAACGATGCCCAACTCAAATACGCAGCGGACGTTGAAGGCCGCGTTCAGCGTCGTATCGAAGCGATTCTGGGTCCGATTGTTGGCAACGGCAACATCCATGCCCAGGTAACCGCGCAGATTGATTTCGATAATAAAGAGCAGACCGAAGAGCAGTATCAGCCTAACGGCGATGCCTCTCAGGCGGTGCTGCGTTCACGTCAGACCAATGAAAGCGAGCAGATTGGTGGCCAGTATCCGGGTGGGGTTCCGGGTGCGTTGTCTAACCAGCCTGCGCCAGCAAACAGCGCGCCGATTACCAATCCGCCAGCTAACCAGAATCAGCAGCAGAACGGCCAGCAGAATGCCAACGGTCAGCAGCAGACCACCTCGACCGCCAACACCGCCGGGCCGCGTAACACCACGCGTAATGAAACGGCTAACTACGAAGTCGATCGCACGATTCGTCACACCAAGATGAACGTGGGCGACATCCAGCGCCTCTCCGTTGCAGTGGTGGTGAACTACCGGACGCTGGCGGATGGTAAAACCGAAGCGCTGACGGCTGACCAGATCAAACAAATTGAAAACCTGACCCGCGAAGCCATGGGTTACTCAGAAAAACGTGGCGATACCCTCAACGTGGTGAACTCACCGTTCAACTCGACCGACGATGTGGGTGGTCAGCTGCCGTTCTGGCAACAGCAAGCGTTTATCGATCAGATGCTGGCTGCAGGTCGTTGGTTGCTGGTGCTTATCGTGGCCTGGCTGTTGTGGCGCAAAGCGGTACGTCCGCAGCTGGTGCGCCGCCAGGAAGAGGCGAAAGCGATTCAGGAAGAGCAGCGTGCCCGTGCTGAAATTGAAGAGTCGGTCGAAGTTCGCCTCAGCAAAGATGAGCAGCTTCAGCAGCGCCGCAGTAATCAGCGCATGACGGCAGAAGTCATGAGCCAGCGCATTCGTGAAATGTCTGATAATGATCCGCGCGTCGTGGCGCTGGTCATTCGCCAGTGGATGAGTACTGAACATGAGCAATAATACAGGCACCCTTAGCGGGACGGATAAAAGCGTCATCCTGTTGATGACCATTGGCGAAGACCGTGCGGCAGAGGTGTTCAAACACCTCTCCCAGCGCGAAGTGCAGCATCTCAGTACCGCCATGGCAAGCGTAAAGCAGATTTCCAACAAACAGTTGATGGATGTTTTGCAGGAGTTCGAGAACGAAGCGGAACAGTTCGCGGCGCTCAATATCAACGCCAACGACTATCTGCGCTCCGTGCTGGTCAAAGCGCTCGGCGAAGAGCGTGCCGCCAGCCTGCTGGAAGATATTCTCGAAACCCGCGACACCACCAGCGGGATCGAGACGCTTAACTTTATGGAGCCGCAGAGTGCCGCCGATGTTATTCGCGACGAGCACCCGCAGATTATCGCTACCATCCTTGTCCACCTCAAAAGGGGTCAGGCGGCCGATATTCTTGCCCTGTTTGATGAGCGTCTGCGTCACGATGTCATGCTGCGTATCGCCACCTTCGGCGGCGTACAGCCAGCCGCACTGGCAGAACTGACCGAAGTGCTGAACAACCTGCTCGACGGCCAGAACCTCAAGCGCAGCAAAATGGGCGGCGTGAGAACTGCGGCCGAAATTATCAACCTGATGAAAACCCAGCAGGAAGAAGCGGTCATTACCGCCGTGCGCGAATTCGACGGCGAGCTGGCGCAGAAAATCATCGACGAAATGTTCCTGTTCGAAAACCTGGTGGACGTGGACGACCGCAGTATTCAGCGCCTGCTGCAGGAAGTGGATTCCGAATCCCTGCTGGTTGCACTGAAAGGTGCCGAACCACCGTTGCGCGACAAGTTCCTGCGCAACATGTCGCAGCGTGCGGCAGACATCCTGCGCGACGACCTTGCCAACCGTGGCCCGGTGCGTCTGTCGCAGGTGGAAAACGAACAGAAAGCTATCCTGCTTATTGTTCGTCGTCTGGCAGAAACCGGCGAGATGGTGATTGGCAGCGGCGAGGATACCTATGTCTAACGAACTGCCGTGGAAGGTCTGGAAACCTGAAGACCTTGCCATCCCCGTCCCTGCCTTCGCTCCGGCCTTCGACGATAACGACGAGCCGGAAGAGGAAAATGTTGAGGACGAACTGTCTGCTGAGCAAAAACGCCAGCAGCAGTTAGCGCAGATCCAGATGCAGGCGCATGAGGCGGGCTACAATGCGGGCCTGGCCGAAGGTCGTCTGAAAGGCCAGGAACAGGGTTATCAGGAAGGTCTGGCGCAGGGTCAGGAAAGTGGTCTTAACCAGGCGCGTCAGCAGCAGGCTCCCCTGCACGCCCGGATGCAGCAACTGGTCAGCGAATTCCAGTACACCCTCGATGCACTGGACAGCGTCATTGCCTCTCGCCTGATGCAGATGGCCCTTGAAGCGGCCCGACAGGTGATTGGTCAGACGCCCTGCGTGGACAACACGGCGCTCATTAAACAAATTCAACTGCTGCTTCAGCAGGAGCCGCTGTTTAGCGGTAAACCGCAACTGCGCGTCCACCCGGATGATTTGCAGCGCGTGGAAGAGATGCTCGGCGCGACGCTAAGCCTGCACGGCTGGCGTCTGCGCGGCGACCCGACCCTCCATCCTGGCGGCTGTAAAGTGTCTGCGGATGAAGGCGATCTTGATGCGAGCGTGGCGACACGCTGGCAAGAACTGTGCCGCCTGGCCGCACCTGGAGTGGTGTAATGACCACACGACTGAACCGTTGGCTGAACACGCTGGACACCTTTGAAACCCGGATGGCGCAACTGCCGTCCGTGCGTCGTTATGGTCGTCTCACCCGCGCAACCGGTCTGGTGCTTGAAGCTACCGGCCTGCAACTGCCGCTGGGCGCAACCTGCATCATTGAGCGCCATGACAAGGGCGAAATGAGCGAAGTCGAGAGCGAAGTCGTCGGATTCAACGGTCAGCGTCTGTTCCTGATGCCGCTTGAAGAAGTGGAAGGCATTCTGCCCGGTGCGCGCGTCTATGCGCGAAGCGCGTCGGCGGACGGTCTGCACAGCGGTAAGCAGCTGCCGCTCGGCCCCGCCTTGCTGGGCCGCGTACTGGACGGCGCGGGTAAGCCTCTTGATGGTCTCCCCTCCCCGGACACCACGGAAACCGGCGCGCTGATCACCCAGCCCGTTAACCCCCTCCAGCGTACCGCCATCGAACATGTGCTGGATACCGGTGTGCGTTCGATCAACGCCTTGTTAACGGTCGGTCGCGGTCAGCGTATGGGCCTGTTCGCCGGTTCCGGCGTCGGAAAGAGCGTACTGTTGGGCATGATGGCGCGTTACACCGAAGCCGACGTGATTGTCGTCGGGCTGATTGGTGAACGTGGTCGTGAAGTGAAAGATTTTATCGAGAATATCCTCGGTGCCGATGGCCGTGCACGTTCGGTTGTCATTGCGGCCCCGGCGGATGTCTCTCCTTTATTGCGTATGCAGGGCGCTGCTTACGCCACGCGCATCGCGGAAGATTTTCGCGATCGCGGTCAGCACGTGTTGCTGATTATGGACTCCCTGACGCGTTACGCCATGGCCCAGCGTGAAATCGCGCTCGCCATCGGTGAGCCGCCAGCCACGAAAGGTTATCCCCCTTCTGTTTTCGCCAAACTGCCTGCGTTGGTTGAGCGTGCAGGCAACGGTGTGAGCGGTGGCGGTTCCGTTACCGCGTTCTACACGGTGCTGACCGAAGGTGATGACCAACAGGATCCTATTGCTGACTCAGCGCGCGCCATCCTCGATGGACACATCGTATTGTCACGCCGTCTGGCGGAAGCCGGTCACTATCCGGCCATTGATATTGAAGCGTCTATCAGTCGTGCGATGACCGCGTTGATTACGGAAAAACATTACGCACGCGTCAGAAATTTCAAACAGTTGTTGTCGAGCTTCCAACGTAACCGCGACCTGGTCAGCGTGGGAGCCTATGCCCGTGGCAGCGATCCAATGCTGGATAAAGCCATCGCCCTGTGGCCGCAACTGGAAGCGTTTTTGCAGCAAGGTATTTTCGAACGTGCGGGATGGGAAGATTCTATGCAAGCCCTTGAGCTTATCTTCCCGACGGTCTAATGCACCTGGAGAGCGACGATCATGACGCAAAATAGCGCGTTAACGACGCTAAAGGATCTGGCAGAAAAAGAAGTTGAAGATGCGGCACTGAAGCTTGGAGAGATGCGCCGCGGCTGTCAACAGGCGGAAGAGCAACTCAAGATGCTGATGGATTACCAGCATGAGTACCGCAATAACCTGAACAATGATATGAGTCAGGGGATTGACGCCCAACGCTGGCAGAACTACCAGCAGTTTATTTTGACGCTGGAAAAAGCCATTGAACAACACCGCCAACAGCTGGCGCAGTGGTCCCAAAAAGTGGACAGCGCACTGGGCTGCTGGCGGGAGAAAAAGCAGCGCCTGCAGGCATGGCAAACATTGCAGGACAGACAGGCGGCCGCTCTGCTTCAGGCCGAAAACCGCCTTGACCAAAAGAAAATGGACGAATTTGCCCAGCGCGCTTCACAGAGGAAATTTGAATGATCACCCTGCAAAAATTGCTCACCACAGATGTGGATACGACCAGTGGCAGCCTGAGCGGTAAAGCCGGCGGCGACACGGCACAAGATTTTCTTGCCCTTCTGGCCGGTGCGCTCGGTGGCAACGCCGCCCTGGGTGACGATGCTGATGCTGGCCTGTCACTGGCTGGCCTGCAAACCGCCGCTGGGAAATCGGCGAAGAACCTGCGTGCGCTCACCGCGGACGCCGGCGAGACGCCGGCACAGAAACTTGCCGACCTGCTGGCGCGCCAGGCGTCCGACAAGGCAACGCTTTCCGCTGATGAAACGACGCAAGTGCAAAATCTGTTGTCCGGGCTGACCCCCACCGCCAAAAGTGATGTGCTGGCAGCGCTGACTAAAGGCAGTAAAGCCAGTGACGACAGTAAAACCGATTTAAGCGATGAAGAGCTCTCCAGCCTCAGTGCGCTGATGGCGATGCTGCCGCATCAACAAACGGCACAGCTGGCGCCAAAAGCCGCTACCGGCGAATCATCTGTTGAGGTGACCGCGTCGACCACCCGGACCCTGGGCGCAACGCCACTGACCGGCAAATCCACTGACGCTGCGGCCCTTTCCGGGCAGGCAAAATCAGATAGCGCACTGCCGCAGCCCACGGTCGCTACCGGCGATGACAGCTTCCAGGCCGCTGCTGCCCTGGCGGTGAAAAAGGATGCGGATAACGCGAACCTGACCGTGAACACCACCGCAAGCCTTGCGCCGGTCGTCAGCCACGCATCATCGGCTCAGGCCAGCGCACCCGTTTCTGCCGCCGTGCTCAGCGCGCCCTTGGGCAGCAACGAGTGGCAGCAGACCCTGAGTCAGCACGTCACCCTGTTTACGCGTCAGGGACAGCAGAACGCACAGCTGCATCTGCACCCTGAAGAGCTGGGTCAGATTCAGATCTCCCTCAAGATCGACGACAACAACATGGCACAGTTGCAGATGATGTCTCCGCACAGCCACGTGCGCCAGGCGCTGGAAGCGGCGCTGCCCACGCTGCGTACCTCTCTGGCTGAGAGTGGTATTCAACTGGGCCAGAGCAACATCAGCAGTGAAAGTTTCGCCGGCCAGCAGCAGTCGTTCTCCGGACAGCAACAGTCATCTCGTTCAGGTAGCAGTGAGCGTTTTGTTACGGAAGATGATGAACCGCTGATAACCCCAACAAGCCTGCAATCCGCGGCTCGGGGCAACAGTGCGGTTGATATCTTTGCCTAAACGCCAGAGGTAGCATGATTATCCCCGTCTTTTCCGCGCTTTGACGTGAACAGGACACGGGATAATCAGCCTATTAGCAGTACCTAACAGGAAGCACGCATCAGATGACTGACACCGCTATAACCAAAAAACGTAAGCGTTCAATCTGGATCCCGCTGTTGGTGTTAATCACCCTTGCTGCATGTGCCACGGCGGGCTATAGCTATTGGCGTATGCAAGCGCACCCGGATACGGATGCCAAAGCGGAAGCCGAAGCGCCACCGCCGCCACCTGCACCGGTCTTTTTCGCTCTGGATACTTTTACGGTCAATCTGGGCGATGCGGATCGCGTGTTGTACATCGGTATTACGCTGCGTCTGAAAGATGACCTGACGCGGGCAAGACTGAGCGAGTATCTGCCGGAAGTCCGCAGCCGTTTACTGCTGCTCTTCTCCCGTCAGGACGCCTCGCAGCTTGCAACCGATGAAGGGAAACAAAAACTTGCAGCCTCGATCAAAGAAGCGCTCGCATCACCGTTAGTGCCCGGCCAGCCGAAGCAGGAAGTCACTGACGTTCTTTATACAGCTTTCATTTTGCGGTAAAGACATGGGCGATAGCATTCTTTCTCAGGCCGAAATCGATGCGCTGCTCAATGGAGACAGCGATAAGAGTGATGATCCAAAACCGGGTGTGGGTGGCGACAGTAATATTCGCCCCTATGATCCCAATACCCAGCGCCGCGTGGTTCGTGAACGTCTGCAGGCGCTGGAGATCATCAACGAACGTTTCGCGCGCCAGTTCCGTATGGGGCTGTTTAACCTGTTGCGTCGTAGCCCGGACATTACCGTCGGCGCCATTCGCATTCAGCCCTATCATGAATTTGCGCGTAATTTACCCGTTCCCACGAACCTGAACTTGATCCACCTGAAACCCCTGCGCGGTACGGGACTGTTTGTTTTCTCCCCGAGCCTGGTGTTTATTGCCGTGGATAACCTGTTTGGCGGCGATGGCCGTTTTCCGACCAAGGTTGAAGGCCGCGAGTTCACCCATACTGAACAGCGCGTCATTAATCGCATGCTCAAGCTGGCGCTGGAAGGCTACAGCGATGCATGGAAAGCGATTCACCCGCTGGATGTGGAGTACGTCCGTTCAGAGATGCAGGTCAAGTTCACCAATATCACCACGTCTCCGAACGACATCGTGGTGAATACGCCGTTCCATGTGGAAATCGGCAACCTGACCGGTGAATTTAATATTTGTCTGCCTTTCAGCATGATAGAACCGCTGCGCGAAGTGCTGGTCAACCCGCCACTGGAAAACTCCCGTTCTGAAGATCAGAACTGGCGCGATAACCTGGTGCGTCAGGTGCAGCACTCCGAACTGGAGCTGATTGCTAATTTCGCCGATATTTCCCTGCGCCTGTCGCAGATACTTAAGCTCAAGCCCGGCGATGTGTTGCCGATCGACAAACCCGATCGCATCATTGCGCATGTGGACGGAGTGCCGGTACTCACCAGCCAGTATGGCACGCTTAATGGTCAGTACGCCCTGCGTGTCGAGCACTTGATAAACCCGATTTTGAATTCGCTGAATGAGGAACAGCCCAAATGAGTGANNATGAACAATCCGTCCGATGACAACGGCAGTGCGATGGACGATCTGTGGGCTGATGCGTTAAACGAACAAAAAACCACCACCAGCGGTGCGAAAAGCCCGGTCGATGCGGTATTCCAGCAGCTCGGCGGTGGCGATGTCAGCGGCAGTTTGCAGGATATCGATTTGATCATGGATATCCCGGTCAAACTGACGGTAGAACTGGGTCGCACTCGTATGACGATTAAAGAGTTGCTGCGTCTGACCCAGGGTTCCGTTGTTGCTCTTGATGGCCTGGCGGGTGAGCCGTTGGACATTTTGATCAACGGTTATCTTATCGCGCAGGGTGAGGTTGTGGTCGTCGCCGACAAATACGGCGTACGTATTACCGATATCATCACCCCGACCGAACGTATGCGTCGTCTGAGCCGCTAAGCCCCGATATGAAAACCCAGGCCACGGTAAGCCAACCGTCTGCCGTTCCCGGTTCGCCACTGCTTCAAGTCAGTGGCGCACTGGTACTGATTATTGCCCTGATTCTTGCCGCCGCCTG
>DFPL01000269.1:1140-8729 GCA_002377245.1 Enterobacteriaceae bacterium UBA3516 | reverse complement strand
GTCGCTTCACTTGATGAGAGATGGCGATCCAACGGCAGACAGATGCGTACGTTTTTGCCCGACTGCACCACTAACGTCCCCTGCCCCCGGCGACGTTCCACTTTGCCCTGACGCACCAGGTAGTCCACCGCTTTACGCGCCGTCATCCGGGAAATGGCAAACTGCTGACAGAGTTCATTCTCAGAAGGAATCACATCGCCAGGCTTAAGCGAACCGGCGGCGATTTTCCCGGTAAGGTATTGTTCAAGCTGTAAATAGACTGGCACGGTGGAATGTTTGTCGATCATTGGCGCAACTCCCTCTTTCATTCCGGTATGGTAGCGACAGCCGGGCAAAGTGACAACGTTTGTCCCTCATCAGCATTTTCACTTACCGGACTGGTTTTCGCAGACCGGATCACAATTTGGCATATGAATGTACTCAAGTCCTTTTGTCGCATTGAATATTTTTTTTCACGGTGCTAGGTTTTAACTGCATTACGCTTGTTACCGACTATCGGGCAAAACCTAAATGCAGACTGAGGGGCAAAATCCGCCCATATCTGTATTTACGTCTTGCCCGTTTTTGTTTTCAGGAGTTGGCGATGCTGGTCAAACAAATATTAAATAATAATGTTGTCAGCGCAGTGGATGAAGATGGCCTGGAGGTGATATTAACCGGGCGCGGCCTGGGGTTTAATACCCACAACGGTGCCAGCATCGATCGTGACGCCATTGATAAAATATTCCGTCTGGAAGATTCACAGATTTCTGCACGTTTTAAAGACCTGGTCAGCGAAGTGCCGGTGGATATTTTGCAAATTACTGCCGATATCATTAGCCACGCCCGCAGTGTACTCAAACACAAACTCAGCGAGGGGCTATATGTCACCCTAGCCGATCACCTGCATTTTGCTCTGCAACGCCAACAAAACAATGAAATTTTACCCAATCCACTGGAGTGGGAAGTTCGCCATTTTTACACTGCTGAATACGCCATTGGCCGCCAGGCGCTGGGGATGATTGTCGCTCGCACCGGCACGCTGTTACCTGACAGTGAAGCCTGCAGCATCGCCTTGCATATTGTGAATGCGGGTCTCAATGATACCATGGGAAAAACCGCGCAGATTACGCGGCTTATTTATCAGTTACAGAACATCGTTAAATACTTTTTTAATATTCCGCTTGATGAGCACAGCCTGAATTACCAGCGGTTTATTACGCATCTGAAGTTTTTTGCCCAACGGGTGATTGATGGAGTGGTGATAAATAATGATGACGAAGAGTTCTTTGCGCTTGTGCAGCGGCGCTATCAGGCCACGCTGAAATGCGTTGAAGCAATGAATGAGTTTGTCAGCAAGAATTATCACCACACCATGAGCAACTCGGAAAAGCTCTACCTGACGGTGCACATTGAAAATATTGTGCAGCGGACGGTGCCCGACGCAGGGAAAGTTTAAAATGTTAAGTTATACGCAAAATAATTCGGGCTATAGGAAGGCGGCGACGCAGTAAATCTCCAGGAGCTTACATTGGTAAGTGACTGGGGTGAACGAGGAAAGCCAACGCATCTGTAGCCCGAAGGATGAAGCGTATAAATTCCATCCAGGCTTGTTACTGTTCATACCCTAAATAGACGGGTAGATCAGGCAAACCCCAGAGGAAACAAGGTCCCGATGCAGATCGGTCATTGTGGATGAAGTCGGCTTTTGACTTCAGTCTGGAGGAATTTTTATGAACTATCAGGACACGGCTCGCCAAATCATCGACAGGATTGGCGGCAAAGAAAACGTACTCTCGCTGTTTCACTGCATTACCCGCCTGCGTTTTCTGCTTAAAGACAACGACAAGGCTGACCGTGCTGCCCTCGAAGCGCTTGATGGCGTCATGGGGGTCAATATCTCCGGCGACCAGTTCCAGCTCATTATTGGCAACGACGTCGACCCCTTATGCAATGCCCTTCTCGCCCAGTTACCGACGCTGGATAACGCCGCGCGCCCGACCAAACGGCGTAACCCCGTCTCGATGATTCTGGAAGGTCTGTCGAGCATTTTTTCACCCATTATTCCCGCCATTGCCGGGGCCGGTATACTGAAAGGGCTGCTTGCGTTGATGGTCGCGATGAAGTGGGCAGATACCAGCAACCAAACCTATCAAATTTTGCTGGCGGTGAGTGATGGCGTCTTTTACTTCCTGCCCTTCGCCCTGGCCTTCAGCGCGGCGAAGAAATTCGGCGCCAACCCCTACGTGGCGGTGGCGCTGACCGCCACGCTCTTTCATCCGGCGGTCCAGGCGCTGTTCAAAGCCGGAGGACCGGTCAATTTTATCGGCTTACCGGTTCCGACCGTGAACTACGCCTCGACGGTGATCCCCATTCTGCTGGCGGTGTGGCTGCTGAGCCATGTGGAGCGCCTCGTTGACCGCTTTATGCCCGGTCCGCTGAAAACCATGTTTGTACCGCTGTTGTGCCTGCTCATCGTCACGCCCATCACTCTTATCGCCATCGGTCCGGTGGGGATTTATGCCGGTAATGCGCTCTCAGGCGGCATTATCTGGATGGTAGAGAACATGGGGATTGTGGCAGGCGTGGTCGTGGGCGGCACACTGTCGCTGATTATCATTACCGGCATGCACTACGTGATTGTGCCGATCATGATCAACAACATCAGTACGATGGGCTTCGATCCGATTAAGATCCTCTTCTACATCGCCAACCTCGGGCAGGCCGGTGCCGCCTTCGGCGTCTTCCTGCGCGCTCGCGATAAAAAACTCAAATCGCTGGCCCTGACCACCAGCTTCAGCGCCGCGATGGGGATCACCGAGCCGGCGATGTATGGGGTCAACATCCGCTATAAACGCCCGTTTGCTGCGGCGTTGATTGGCGGGGCCTGCGGCGGCGCATTCGCCATGGCGATGGGGGTGAAAACTTACGCCTTCGCCTTAAGCGGTCTGCCGGGGATTCCGGGCCTGGTCGGCCCCACCTTCTTATGGGCGCTGGTCAGTATTGCCATCTCGTTTGTCGGTGCCGCCATCATCACCGTCATCATCGGTTTTGAAGAAGCCGCCCAGCCGGTGGTCGCAGGGGTCAGCCCGATGCCCCTTGCCCAATCAGAAGAGAAGCTGTTTGCCCCGGTAAGCGGCGAGTTAAAAGCCCTCAACACCCTCAGCGATCCGGTCTTTGCCGACGAGATTTTTGGCAAAGGGCTGGCGATTTACCCCACCACCGGTGAGCTCCGTTCACCAATTAACGGCAAAGTGGAGTCGGTGTTCGAAACCCACCACGCGCTGGCGCTGCAAAGCGATACCGGGGCAGAAATCCTGATTCATATCGGCATCGATACCGTGAAACTCGGCGGCAAACATTTCACCAGCCATATCGACGCCGGGCAGTTTATTGAAGTGGGCGACCTGCTGGTCACCTTTGATCTTGCGGCATTACAGGCTGAAGGCATTGACCCGAGTGTCATCCTGGTAGTGACCAACAGCGAACGCTACGGCGATATCAGCCCGGTTAAAGCGAAGGGTGACGTGGCCAGCCGCGACGAATTTCTGACACTGACCGCATCAGCGGCATGAGGAGTAAGCGCATGACTTTTTCTAAATCATTTCCGGAAGGTTTTTTGTGGGGTGGCGCGACGGCGGCCAATCAGCTTGAAGGGGCGTGGAACGTCGATGGCAAAGGGCTGTCCGTCTCTGATGTCTACACCTTTGACATCAACACCCCCAAAGAGCGCTGGCTTGACCAATGGCTGGGAATGACCCACGCGCAGGTGCGTGAAGCGCAGGATCCGAACAGTACGAAATACTACCCGAAACGCAAAGGCAACGACTTTTACCACCACTTCAAAGAGGATATCGCCCTCTTTGCCGGCATGGGCTTTAAGTGCTTCCGCATGTCGATCGCCTGGACGCGCATCTTTCCGCGCGGTGACGAAAGTGAGCCTAACGAAGCCGGTCTCAAGTTCTACGATGAGGTGTTTGACGCCCTGCTTTCCCACGGCATCGAGCCGATAGTGTCGCTATCTCACTATGAAATGCCGCTGGCGCTGGTGACCGATTACGATGGCTGGCCGAACCGCAAAGTGGTGGATTTTTACGTGCGTTTTGCCACCACCTGCTTTACCCGCTACCGCAAAAAAGTGAAGTACTGGATGACCTTCAACGAGATTAACTGCGTGAAGCACCATCCCTATGTCAGCGTCGGCGTCATTGAAGAGGACAACCCACACCTGGAGCAGGATAAATACCAGGGTGCGCACCACCAGTTTGTGGCCAGTGCCCTGGCGACCAAAGCCTGCCATCAGATCATCCCCGGCTCACAAGTGGGCTGCATGATCAGCTACCAGATGCTCTACCCGCACACCTGTCACCCCGACGATTTGCAGGCCTGTGAAGAGATGCAGCGCGTGTCGCTGTTCTTCAGCGATGTGCAGGCCCATGGCTACTACCCGGCGTACACCGATCGCATGTTGGCCGAGAAAGGCGTCACGCTGCAAAAAGTGGTCGGCGACGATGAGATCCTGCGTCAACACCCGGTGGACTTCGTGTCGTTCAGTTATTACATGTCCAGCACCGTGAGTGCGCATCCGGAGAAGCTGGAAGGGGCCGAAGGCAACCTGATCACCGGCGGCATTCGTAACCCGCATCTGCCCACCAGCCAGTGGGGCTGGCAGATTGACCCGAAAGGGCTGCGTCTGGCGCTAAACCAGCTGTATGACCGCTACCAGAAGCCCCTGTTTATTGCCGAAAACGGCCTGGGCGCCGTGGATACGGTGAACCCGGATGGCTCAATCGACGACGATTACCGCATTGAGTATCTGCGCCTGCACATTGAGCAGATGCAGGAGGCGCTGGCCGACGGTGTGGATCTGTTTGGTTACACCTGGTGGGGGCCGATTGACGTGGTGAGCGCGGGCACCGCGCAAATCTCCAAACGCTATGGGTTTATCTATGTTGACCAGGACGACATGGGCAACGGTACCCAAAAGCGCTCGCTGAAAAAGAGCTACCACTGGTACAAAAAAGTGATCGCCTCCAATGGCGAAGATTTAACGGATTAAGGAGTGGATATGTCTGTTTTCCCGAAAGATTTTTTATGGGGCGGCGCGATTGCCGCCAACCAGGCGGAAGGTGCATGGAACGTGGACGGCAAAGGGCCGTCCATCTCTGACGTGGTACGCGGCGGTATCGCCTCTGGTAAACATGATGCGGTCATCGACCCGAGCAAATACTACGCCAGCCATGAAGCCATCGACTTCTATCACCATTACAAAGAAGACGTGGCGCTGTTCGCTGAAATGGGCTTCAAATGCTTCCGCACCTCTATCGCCTGGACGCGTATCTTCCCGCGGGGTGATGAAACCACGCCTAATGAGGCCGGGCTGAAGTTTTATGATGACCTGTTTGATGAACTGCTGAAATACGGCATCGAGCCGGTGATCACCCTCTCTCACTACGAGACGCCGCTGGCGCTCTATCAGGAGTATGGCGGCTGGAAAAATCGCAAACTGGTGGACTTCTTCACCCGCTATTGCGAAGTGGTGTTTACCCGCTATCGCGAGAAGGTCAAATACTGGATGACTTTCAACGAGCTGAACAACATGAACCGCATGCCCTTTGCCACCGGTGCCGTTGACCCCAGCTCCACGCCGCAGGAGCTGTACCAGGCGAACCATCATCAGTTTGTCGCCAACGCGCTGGCCAACAAGCTGTGCCACGAGATTATCCCGAACGCGCAAATTGGCTGCATGCTGTCGCTGAGCACCGTCTACCCGGCCACCTGCAACCCGGAAGATATCTTCTCCACCATGCAACTGCGCCGCCGCTCGCTGTTCTACTCGGATGTAATGATGCTGGGCGAATATCCGGCCTGGACGCCGCGCCTGTTCCGCGAGCAGAACATTGAACTGGCGATGGAGGATGGCGACCTGGCGTTAATCGCCGATTATCCGTCCGATTATCTCGGCTTTAGCTACTACCGTAGTGTCCTGCACCAGGCAGGCGGTGAATTCCGCGTCGACACCGGAGGCACCGTCGGTCAGGACAACCCGTATCTCGAAAAAACCGCCTGGGGCTGGCCGATTGACGCTAAAGGGTTTCGCATCGTCTGTAACGAGCTGGCGGACCGCTACCGTAAGCCGCTGTTCATAGTTGAGAATGGCTACGGCGGCGTGGATGAGCCGGATGAAAAGGGTGTCATCAACGATACCGCGCGCATCGATTATGGCCGCCAGCATATCCGTGAGATGGGCGAAGCCATCGCCGATGGCTGCAACATCATGGGCTACACCTGGTGGGGGCCGATTGATATCGTCAGCGCCGGGACCGGCGAGATGAAAAAGCGCTACGGCTTTATCTACGTCGATAAAGACAATGACGGTAAAGGAACGCTAAAACGGAGTAAAAAACGTAGCTTTGACTGGTATAAACAGGTTATCGCCAGCAACGGCGAAACGCTGTAAGGTAATGACGGAGCGGGAGATTTCCCGCTCCAGAAACCTTACCAAGACAGACAAGGCTACATGATGAACACCTGGAATTTGGTCGATCCTGAGTTACGCCCGGCACTGGCGGATAGCCGCCCCCTCTCCCTGACACAAGACGCTCTCATCGCCCTTCGCCAACAGCGCCAGCAGGCAGCTCTGGCTAACGTGCAACATTTTTGCGATGCCGGGTTAACGGTAGACGAACAGCTTATCGCCTCACCCGCACACCCTGCCGTCAGAGTCTGCGTGATTGCTCCTAAAGCCGCGGGGCAGAACCGAATGGGCATTTTGCATATTCACGGCGGCGGGCATCTGTTCGGTAGCCCGGAACAATCTCTTTCACTCACCGCCGCCACCGCCCTGCAACACGACTGCGTGATTGTCTCAGTGGATTACCGACTGGCGCCCGAAACGGCTTTTCCAGGATCGCTGGAGGATTGTTACACCACGCTGGTGTGGATGACCGAACAGGCCGATGTGCTCGGTATTGATCCTGAGCATATCGGTCTGATGGGCGACAGCGCCGGGGCCGGACTTGCGGCCTCGCTTGCGCTGTTGGCCCGAGACCGCAATGGCCCGCACATCGCCTTTCAAAACCTGATGTTCCCGATGCTTGACGACCGCACGGTAACGGAAGAAAACCCGAACCCGGTGACCGGGGAGTTTGTCTGGACACGGGAATATAACCGTTTTGGCTGGGCGTCCCTGCTGGGATGTGAACCGGGATCTGAGGATGTTTCACCTTATGCCGCTCCCGGACGGGCAACGGACCTGACTCACCTGCCGCCCACCTGGCTCGGCGTCGGCACGCTGGACCTGTTTCTTGATGAGAACCTTCGCTTTGCACAAGGGTTAATTCGCGCGGGCGTGGCGGTTGAGATGAATGTCTGGCCAGGGGCCTATCACGGGTTTAGTTCAGACCCGGTTGCCCGAGTGGCGCAGCGGGCACGCGAACATCGGCAGGCGTGGATAGCGCAGTTCAGGCCGACGCAGGGGTAAGCTTTCCCCCTGCGCCGAGCCTCTTCCTGGAGGCTGAGGGATCCCCATGAAATAGCAGGCACCGACGGTTCCCTCTCCTCTTTGGGGAGAGGGTTAGGGTGAGGGGGAATATGCGGCTCTGAGGGTC
>DFPL01000269.1:0-1086 GCA_002377245.1 Enterobacteriaceae bacterium UBA3516 | reverse complement strand
CGGATACGCTTCGTCGATTTTCAGCCGGACCCAGTCATCGCGGTGACTGTTGTGTTCTCATTGAGCAATGCTATCGCTGCAAAATATCAAGGAGAAAAGTGCTGATAAACTGCACAAAACGGCCCGATCGCCCCTCAGGGAAGAGGGCCAGAGTGAGTGTAACAACCGGCACCGTACTAAAACCCAAAAAAAAGCCCTGCACGCTGGCAGGGCTTGTTATCAGGCGTTCGCCGCGGGTTTGCGCGGACGAGGACGGCGCGGTTTTTCTCCCGCGGGTTTACCGTCCTGAGAGCGGGCCGGTTTCGCGCCGGTCTTCGGTGCGCCACCGTCATTACGACGCGGCTGCTGTTGACCACGACCGCCGCCGCCCTGACCGCGTCCGCCGCGTCCCTGGCTCTGGCGACCGTTGACAATCGGCTCGGCCTTGATAGACGGGTCCGGCTCATAGCCTGGCAGGGCAATTCGTGGGATCTCTTTTTTCAGCAGGCGCTCGATGTCGCGCAGCAGCTTAAGCTCATCCACACAGACCAGCGACAGCGCTTCACCGGTAGCCGCCGCACGACCGGTACGGCCGATGCGGTGCACGTAATCTTCCGGTACGTTTGGCAGTTCAAAGTTCACCACATGCGGCAACTCTTCGATATCCAGACCACGGGCAGCAATGTCGGTCGCCACCAGCACGCGAATGTCACCGGATTTAAAGTCAGCCAGCGCACGGGTACGCGCACCCTGACTCTTGTTACCGTGAATAGCGGCGCTGCGAATGCCGTCCTTGTTCAGTTGCTCAGCCAGGTGGTTTGCGCCATGTTTGGTGCGGGTAAAGACCAGCACCTGCTGCCAGTTGCCTTCACCAATCATCTGAGAGAGCAGCTCACGCTTACGCTTTTTGTCGACCATATGAACGTGCTGCGTCACCTGCTCAGAAGCGGTGTTACGGCGCGCCACTTCAATTTCCAGCGGGTTGTGCAGCAGCTTTTCGGCCAGGCCTTTGATGTCATCCGAGAAGGTCGCGGAGAACAGCAGGTTCTGACGACGCGCAGGCAGTTTTGCCAGCACGCGGCGGATATCGTGGATGAAGCCCATGTC
>DFPL01000196.1 GCA_002377245.1 Enterobacteriaceae bacterium UBA3516 | reverse complement strand
CGTGCTCGTATTATTTTGTGAGGATCCCTCAGCCCTTCCGGTGCTAAGCTACAACGCTGTTCACCGGAAGGACTGCACATTTAATGATATTAAGCACCCCGCGCCTGACGCTCTCCCCCTTTACCGAGGCCGACTGGCCTTTTTTCCTCGCCCTGCGCCAGAGCCCGGACATCATGCGCTTTATGGGTAGCATTGCGAGTGAGTTCGACGTTCAAACCCTGTTTACCGGCCGTCTTAATGACAAGCATGCCCTTATCATTCGCGATAAAACAGGTGAAGCGCTGGGCGATGTTGGTCTGCAAATCAGTACGCAAAACGCGCAGGAGGCGGATGTCGGGTATTCCATCGCCCCTTTTGCCCAGGGAAAAGGCTATGCCAGCGAAGCCCTGACGGCGGTGCGGGATTACACCTTTCATCACACCGGCGTCACCGCGCTGAATGCCTGGGTGCTGGCGGAGAATCTGGGGTCGGTCAGGGTGCTCGAAAAGCTCGGATTCAGGCGTGTGCAGGTGCTGGAAAAGGCCTTCAGCTTAAACGGCGTGGCGTATGACGACTGGGTTTATCGGCTGGAAAAAGAGGCATAGCAGACAATGACAAGGACGTACTATTTCGACGCCCACAAGAGGCTGAAGATCACTATTCTGACGCTACTGGCCCTGTGGTTAGGTTGGATGATTTCGACCCTTTTCTTCAGCCGGAGAACGTACCTTGAGGACGGTGCGCCAGATACCCTGGTGATTATCACCGTCGCCAGTGCGGCAGGCCTGTTTGTCGCCTGGCGTCAGCTCATGCGCGGAAGCCTCTCAGCAGGCGACCCTTTCACCCTCTTCAAAACGTTTTTTTCAACGGTGCTGATGGTCACCCTCACCCTGTGGCAAACGCCAGAGACTTGGGTAAGGCTGACGGCCACGGAAAAGGCCAGCCGCGAAGTCTCCTTCTCCCTGGAACATCCCGGGCCGTCCACCTCCCGCTTTAGCAGCTGTAAAACGGGGATGCGCTTTTATGATGATGAACTGCGACGCTCGATGTTTTTTTGCGTGCAGGAGAGCAATGTTCCACCGGGTTCGCGCAAGGTCGAGGTGGAGAAGCTGATGAATGCCCATGGCGCTCGCTACCTGCGCTACCGCTACCTTCTTGCAGATAACACGCGATCGCCATGGCAAGCTTTCTGAACCTTGCTTACACGCGCTGTTCAACCTCTTTTGCCGCCCGGTTTTGCGGGACGCGTTTCGGCTGCGGCACCTTGATGATAAAGGTCAGTACCCCGGCAAAGATGTACAGCCCGGTGTAGGCCCAGACCACGCCCACAATATCAAAGAAGGGCAGCAGTGCCGACGCGATAGCCGGAGCAACAAAGTTACTCATCCCCGCTGAGAGATTGTAAATCGAGACCGCAGCGCCTTTGTGGTGCGGTTCAAGGGTCGGGAAGACGGCGGTCATCGGCACAAAGGCCGCGACAAAGATCCCCAGCATCACCGCCGGAATCAGCGCCACCGCGAAGTTATGTCCCGCATAGACCGGCAGGTAATAGAAGGTCAGGCTGGAGATCGCCATCCCCAGGCAACCAAACCAGCGTACCTGACGTATCCAGCCAATGTACTCCCCGGCAATTCCCCAGAAGATATTAGTGAAGATGGTGACGAAGAAGAACACTGCCCAGATTTGCAGCCATTCGGAAATGCTAAAGCCGAGTCGGTCGACAAACAGCAGCGGCATCACGATGGCAAAACCAAACAGCGACAGCGTATTGATGATACGAATAAGGCAGGCGTAGAAGATGTCGCGGTTGGTAAACAGAATGGTGCCTGCCCGGGAAAGTTCGGTCATTTTATCGCGCAGCGGCAGATTAACGCGCGAGCGATCCACCGGCACGTTGCGCAGACTGAAATACGCCAACAGTCCGCCACAGGCGACCCAAACGATGGCAAACCACAGGGTGCCCGTTTCACCAAACACCGGGATAGTCAGGCTCGGCAGGTAGCTGCCCACCACGCCGATGCCAACCGAGTACATGGCCCAGAACCAGCCGGTGGCTGCCGCCAGATTAGGGCGTGGCAGCACCTGCACCAGCATCAACATAAACGAGTAAATAAAGAGCGGATAGGCCAGGCCACGGATGCCATAAAACAGCAGCATCAGCGGGTAGTTACGCATCCCCAGCCCCATCGACATAAACAGGGCGTGCATAATGATCCACAAAATAAATCCGATGGTCATGGCTCGCTGCGGCGTAATGAGTTCCGCCACCACGCCGGAAGCCCATGCCGCCAGCGCTGCGGCAAAACCATACAGCGTGAAGACCAGCGCGGACTGAGCAGGCGTAAAGCCCATATCGGTGATGTGTTTAGACAGGAAAGCCATTTCAAAGCCGTCGCCAGCCATAAAAATCGCAATGGCGACAAATCCCCAGAGCAGTTTTTTCGGTAAGCCAAACCAGTATTCATTCGATTGCATAACAATCTTCCTTTCTAAGCCGGGAGAGGCGCCCCGGCGTGGTTAAAAGCCGGGGCATGAGGATTACGGCATTAGCGTGCGCGCGACCTGTTGTTGTGAATAAAGCAGGCGGAACAGGGCCAGACGTTTTGCCAGCCACTCCGCCCGTTCAGGCTGTGGCGTGTAGCGAGCGACCACCGGCGGTTTGCGGCAAACGTCGCGCTCATCGCCGCCGTCAGCCAGCCACGCCAGGCGCGCGGCCCCCAGCGCGCCCGAAGAACTTGCCGGATGGGTCACCATCGGGATGTTCAGCACATCGGCAATCAATTGCGCCCAGACGGTGCTGCGTGCGCCACCGCCCGTCAGGCTGCACTGGGTAATGTTGGCGTTGCCCAGCACATTCAGGCCATCTGCCAGGCCGAAGGTCACCCCTTCGATCACCGCGTAACCCAGCAGCGCGCGGCTGGTTTCATGGCGCAGGTTAAAAAAGCTCCCCGCTGCCAGCGGATCGTTGTGCGGCGTGCGTTCACCGGACAGATAGGGCAGAAAGACCGGTGCGCGCTTCAGTTCGTCATCAGTGAGTTGGGCAATCTCTTCCATCAGTTGACTTTCAGTCACCGAAAGCAGATTGCAGGCCCAGCGCAGACAGCTGGCCGCGCTCAGCATCACGCTCATCTGGTGCCAGCGCCCCGGCAACGCGTGGCAGAAGGCATGTACGCCAGAGTCCGGGTCAGCTTGCAGCGCATCGTTGACCACGAAAATCACCCCGGAGGTGCCGAGCGAAATAAACGCATCGCCCGGCGCGACTGCCCCTACGCCCACCGCTGAGGTGGCGTTATCCCCCCCACCGCCCGCCACCACGACCGACGAGCTTAAGCCCCACTCCGTGGCAAGCGCTGCGCGTAGTGTTCCGCTTGATTCACTGCCCTCCACCAGCGCAGGCATCTGGCTGCGGTTGAGATCGGTCATCGCCAGCAGTTCGTCTGACCAGTCACGTTTTGCCACGTCCAGCCAGAGGGTGCCGGCAGCATCGGACGGATCGCTCACAAACTCCCCGGTAAGGCGCCAGCGCAGGTAGTCTTTCGGCAGCAGGACTTTGGCGACACGGGTAAAAATCTCCGGCTCGTGGCGGGCCACCCACACCAGCTTGGGCGCGGTAAAGCCCGGCATGATCATGTTGCCGCTGAGGGTCATCATTTGCGGGTGATGCTCACTCAGCCACGCACATTCTGCGGCGCTACGGGTGTCATTCCATAAAATACACGGGCGCAAAACCTGGCTCTCGTTGTCGAGCAGCACCGCGCCGTGCATCTGGCCTGACAGGCCAATCGCGCGTATGGCAGCCCACTGCTGCGGATGTTGCTGACGCAGTTCGGCTACCACACGCCCGCAGGCCTGCCACCAGGCTTGCGGGTCCTGCTCTGCCCAGTGCGGATGCGGGCGCTGCACGGTCAGTGCGGCATGGGCGGAGCCCACAATCGCCCCCTCCGTGTCTATCAGCAGCGCTTTTAATTCAGAGGTTCCAATATCGATGCCGAGATACATAGCGCCCCCTTACACTGCCGCCAGTTGTGATTCGGGCTGCGTCAGCCACTGTTCCAGCTCCGCAACGGTACGGCGCAGCAGCGAGAGGAATTCTGCTGAGTTTGCCAGTTCCGCAAAGAGCGCTTCGTCAGCTTCCCAGACCGCCAGCGGGTCCTCAGCCTTAAAGACGGCACGCACCGCGTCTGGCTGCATCACGCCATCCTGGTAGGTGTAAGGCAGTGATCCGTCGGCCCAGCGTTTAAGGAACAGGAAGAAAAGTGCAGGCAGAACGGCGGTGGCGGTCGGCGCTTCACCACGTTTGTAGCATTCGATAAGGGTTGGCGTGACCATGCCCGGAATCTTCGACAGACCGTCTGCCGCCACGCGCTGGTTGGTATCTTTAATGTAAGGATTACTGAAGCGGGCAAGCACCACATCGCGGTACTGCGCGAGATCCAGCGGGCTTGGGGTCAGCGACGGGATCACATCCTGGGAGACATACTCCCAGGCCATCTGGCGAATGGCGCGTTGACGCGTGCTGTCGTCGATGTAGCTCAGGCCAATCAGCGTGCCCGCCCAGGCAATGCAGCTATGGGTGGCATTGAGGATACGAATCTTCGCCTCTTCCCACGGCAGCACGGACGCCACCAGCTCAACGCCGACCTTTTCCAGCGCCGGGCGACCATTAATGAAGTCATCTTCAATCACCCACTGAATGAAAGACTCACCCATCACCGGCACCGCATCCTTAATACCCGTTGCCGCCAGTACGCGTTCTGCCACATCCGGGGTCGGTCGCGGGGTGATGCGATCCACCATGGTGTTCGGCGAGGTGGTTCGGGTTTTCACCCACGTAAACAGTTCGGTTTCGCCTTTCGCCTGCAGGAAGGAGAGAAAGCCGTGGCGGAAACGCTCGCCGTTATGGCGCAGATTATCGCAATTCAGCAGGGTCACCGGTTCGCCATGCGCTGCAATACGCGCTTTAAGGATGCGGGTCAGCGCGCCGTACAGCGTACGAATGCCGCCCTGCAAATCCGCTTTCACATCGGCCTGTTGGATGTCCAGTTCGTGCTCTGGCGTCAGGTAATAACCGCTTTCCGTCACGGTAAACGCAATTACGCGCGTTTGTGCATCTGCCCCTTGTTTTACCAGCGCGGTAATGTCGCGGTCCCAGGGCAGCACCTTACGAATAGAGGTAATGGTTTCGTACTGGCGCTCTCCCTCCGGGGAGACGGTCTCCAGCACGTATTCGCCATTCTGAGCGGCCAGGCTTGCGAGCAACGCATTGGCATCATCACGGATATTCCCCAGCGCAATGCTCCAGCGGTCATCCCCCTGCTCCAGCAATTTGTGCAAATACCACGCCTGATGAGCACGATGAAACGACCCGGCACCAATATGCATCCACACCGCTTTCTTCTCGGACATAATCATCACCTTAATATGAGCATTTGACAGTTTTACGGGCTAATGCCCGTTTGTTGAAGGTATGTTAGTAGCCAGATGCAAGATCGTTCTGCGATGATCCTCACGAAAATAGCATTTGCCCTTAAAAAATACATTTGCCCATTTTTGTTACCCTGCCCATTGCGCGTACAATGTCGGCAGACCTTTTGGGGAACGCGTTGATGAACAAAGAAGAGAAGAAACAGGAACTCGCTGCTCGTGCCGCCTGGATGTATTACGTCGCCGGGCTGACTCAGCAGGACATTGCCGCCGCCCTGGGACTGTCACGGCAGGTGGCACAGCGGCTTATTTCTGGCGCACGGGAGACGGGGATGGTGACGGTGAACATCAGCCACCCGGTCACGCGCTGCCTGAAGCTGGCGCGGGATCTCCAGGAGAAGTATGCCCTGACCCTATGCCGGGTGGTGCCTTCGTCCGGGCTTGAGGATGAAGCCATTCAACAGATGCTGGCGGTTGAAGGAGCGGAGGTGATGGCGCAGTTTATCGATAAAACCGCGCCTCAGGTGTTTGGCGTCGGCTCCGGCAAAACGCTTCGCGCGGTGATTGACGCCCTGCCCTGGCAGGAACGCCCGCAGCATCAGTGTGTGTCGATGATCGGCGCCATTGCGCGGGATGATTCCGGTACCCGCTACGATGTGCCGTTGAAAATGGCCGAGAAAATGCAGGGTAAATATTACTTCATTCCCGCGCCGCTCTACGCCGACAGTCCGGAAGACAAAACCAGTTGGTGTCAGCACCAGATTTACCAGCGCGTCGCCGCCAGAGCACTGGCGGCAGACGTCACTTTCCTCGGCATTGGCGAAGTGCAACTGGGCTGTCCGCTGAACACGGAAGGCTTTATTACCGATGCGCAGGTACAGGACCTCGAAAAGCAGAATGTGGCGGGAGAAATGCTCGGTCATTTCTTTAATCATGACGGCGTACGGCTTAATTCCGAGCTGGATACGATGCTAACCAGCGTGCCGTTAAGCAGTCATACCGAACGCGCGGTGGTCGGGTTTGCCGGCGGGGAGCGCAAATATCCTGCCATCCGTGCTGCGCTGGTCGGCGGTTGGGTAAATGGGCTGGTCACGGATGAAGACACGGCGCTGAAACTGCTGGAAGCGTAAAGGCTACCGGCAGGCGCCGGTAGCCTACAGATTACTTGAGCGAACCTTTGAGGAACTGCTGCAAACGGGCGCTTTTCGGGTTGCCGAACAGTTCATCCGGCGTTCCTTCTTCCTCAATTTTGCCCTGATGCAGAAAGATAACGTGAGAGGAAACGGTGCGGGCAAACCCCATTTCGTGGGTGACAACCACCATCGTTTTCCCCTCTTCCGCAAGCTGCTGCATAATGCGCAGCACTTCCCCCACCAGCTCCGGGTCCAGCGCTGAGGTCGGTTCATCAAACAACAGCACTTCTGGCTCCATCGCCAGCGCACGGGCAATGGAAACACGCTGCTGCTGGCCGCCGGAAAGGTGCACCGGGTATTTCACCTGCTGCATCTCATCAATGCCGACTTTCGCCAGATACTTCACCGCACGGTCGCGGGCTTCCTGCTTGCTCAGGCCCAGCACCTGAATCGGCGCTTCCATGACGTTTTCCAGCACCGTCATATGACTCCACAGATTGAAGTGCTGGAAGACCATGGTCAGGCGGGTGCGCAGAGAGCGCAGTTGATGCTTATCCGCCACCTTCAACTGCCCGTCCTTGTCGCGCACCAGGTTGATGGTTTCGCCACTGACCACAAGCGATCCCTCGCTCGGTTTTTCGAGGAAGTTAATGCAGCGCAGGAAGGTACTTTTACCTGAACCGGACGAACCGATGATGCTGATCACATCCCCGGCGTTGGCCTGCAACGACACCCCTTTCAGCACTTCATGTTCGCCGTAGCGTTTATGCAGATCGATTACGTTTAATTTATTGTCAGCCATGATGTTCTCAGTGCGTCGAAGAAGGTTTGATATGCTGCAACCAGCGCTTTTCCGCCTTGCGGAACAAGCTAATCAGCACATAAGAGATAATCAAATACAGCACCGCAGCAAGACCAAACGCCGTAAATGGCTGATAGGTCGCGGAGTTGATATCGCGAGCGATTTTCAGCAGGTCCGGCACCGTGGCCGTAAAGGCCAGCGCCGTAGAGTGCAGCATCAGGATCACTTCGTTGCTGTAGGCAGGCAGTGCAATACGCAGCGCCGAGGGCAAAATAATGCAGCGGTACAGCTTCACCGAGGAGAAACCGTAAGCCCGCGCCGCCTCGATCTCTCCTGCCGGTACGGAACGAATCGCCCCGGCAAAGATCTCGGTGGTGTAAGCACAGGTGTTGAGCGTCAACGCCAGCACCGTACAGTTCAGGCCGCTACGGAAAAACGCGTTCAGTAGCTCCGTCCCCTTTACGATTTCCAGGGTATACATGCCGGAATAGAACACCAACAACTGAACGTAGAGTGGCGTACCGCGAAAAATGTAGGTAAAAAGCCAGATGGGGAATTGAATGTATTTATTACTGGAAACACGTCCGATCGCCAGAAACAGCGCCAGGATGCCGCCCATCATCACGGAGGAGATAAGCAGCCACAGGGTGATGGCGACACCGGTGAAGCGGTAGCCGTCCGTCCACAACAGCGATTTCCAATACTCCTGAATAATCTCGATCACAGGTCAGCCCTCTTCACACCTACGGAGTAGCGACGTTCGAGAAGAAGCAGTACGCCATTGGAGACGGTGGTAAACACCAGATAAATCAGCCCGCACACGATGGCGAAATAGAACGGCTCCCAGGTACTTTTCCCGGCAAGCTGCGTCGCTTTCACCACATCTTCAAGGCCTAACAAAGAGACCAGCGCCGTGGCTTTGAGAATGACCTGCCAGTTGTTGCCAATGCCCGGCAGCGCAAAACGCATCATGGCCGGAAAAAGGATGCGACGGAAGGTTTGACCATGGGTGAACCCGAAGGCGGTCGCGGCTTCAATATGCCCTTTTGGCACAGCCATAAACGCACCACGGAAGGTTTCGGTAAAATAGGCGCCATAAATAAAACCGAGCGTAATGATACCTGCGACCATAGGATCGATATCAATCTGATCCATGCCCGCCGCGTCGGTCAGCGAGTTCAGGGCAATTTGTAATCCATAAAAGATCAGCAGCATCAGCACCAGATCGGGCACGCCGCGAATGAGTGTGGTATAGCCTTCGAAGATCAACGCCAGTGGGCGATTCTTCGAAAGCTTGGCTCCCGCACCCGCCAGGCCAATCAGCACCGCCAGTACCACGGAGCTGATGGCCAGCTCCAGGGTGACAATGGCACCGTGGAATATAACTTGAGAAAACCCGTACAGCATGCAGCTTGCCCTGTCGTGTAGTCATGTTTGCCGTGTCTCTTCCCCTCCCGTCACATCACGGGAGGGGTCGCACGTTAAACACGCGTGGAATTAACCACCATAAACATCAAAATCAAAATACTTTTTCGCCAGCTTTTCGTAGGTACCATCGGCACGCATTTCAGCAAACGCCTTATTCAGCGCTTCACGCAGCTCATTGTCTTCCTTACGCACGCCCATACCGGTGCCGACGCCAAACAGCTGCTCATCTTTTACCGATGGCCCGCCAAATTTGTAGTCTTTACCAACCGGGGTTTTCAGGAAGCCTTCGCTGGCAGCCACTTCATCCTGGAATGCCGCATCAATACGCCCTGCGGTCAGGTCAGAATAGATATTGTCCTGGCCCTGGTAAGAGACGATTTCGATGCCTTTTGGCGCCCAGTGTACGTTGCCGTAAGTTTCCTGCGTCGTGCCTTGCAGCACGCCCACACGCTTACCTTTCAGCTTATCGAGATCGGGCTGAATATCGGAATTTTTGGCCACCACCAGGCGAGAATCCGCCGCGTACAGTTTGTCGGTGAACGAAATTTCCTGCTGGCGTTTTTCGGTAATTGAAAGAGATGACATGATGGCGTCAATTTTCTTCGCTTTAAGCGAAGGGATCAGCGCATCCAGAGGGTTCTCAATGAACACACACTGGGTTTTAATGCGTTGGCACAGCTCTTTTGCCAGATCGATGTCAAAACCGACCAATTCCCCTTGTGAATTCTTCGATTCGAAGGGGGCATACGTCGGATCGGTACCGATGCGAATTTTTTGTGGAATAGCAGCGAATGCGCTGGAAGCGCTGGAGATAGCGAGCACCAGAGAGAGTGATAACACCAATTTTTTCATAAATATCCTCAACTGACTGTCTTTCCTAAGGGATTTATTAGAAGAATACGGTGTCGCTATCGTGCCATCATATGGCACGGCAAGGCAAAGCATTCTGCCTGCCAGACGGCTTTTTTTGCATCAAGAGTGCTTAATTATGCAGTAATGCGCCAAATCGGTGCAACTCATGCACCATCGTGAAACATCACCTGATTAAATGCACCATTCTGGCTGACCAAAATGGCGCATCATTTTTCTGCCCAACGGATTTATCAGTCGCCGTAGACGTTAAAGTCGAAGTACTTTTTCGCGAGCTTATCGTAGGTGCCGTCTTTGCGCAGTTCATCAAAGGCTTTGTCGAAAGCGGCTTTGAGTTCGGTATCGTCTTTACGCAGACCAATCCCGGTACCGTCACCAAAGTATTTTTTGTCTTTCACCGAGGCACCGGCAAAGGCAAACTCTTTACCCGCAGGCTGTTTCAGGAAGCCTTCGCTGGCAGCCACTTCATCCTGCAAGGCGGCATCCAGACGACCTGCCGCCAGATCTGAATAGATCAAATCCTGGTTCTGGTACGCCACCACATCAATGCCTTTACTGCGCCAGTTATCGTTCGCATAACCTTCCTGGGTAGAGCCCTGCAGAACGCCTACGTGCTTACCTTTCAGCGAGTCGAGCGTAGGCTGAATGGTTGAGCCTTTGGCGGCAATCAGGCGAGAGTCAGCGGCGTACAGTTTTTCAGAGAAGGCGATTTCTTGCTGACGCTTCTCGGTAATGGAAAGCGAAGAGATGATAGCGTCGATTTTCTTCGCTTTCAGGGAGGGGATTAACGCGTCAAAATCGCTGCCTACCCAGGTGCATTTCACCTTGATACGGCTACACATCTCGTTACCGAGGTCGATATCAAAACCGACGAAATCCCCTTTCGAATCTTTTGAAGAGAATGGCGCATAGGTCGCATCTGTACCAATACGGACCGTCTGGGGAAGTGCTGCGTAAACGCTGGATACCGCGGACAAACCCAGCAGTAAAGACAGAGCAATAACCGTCTTCTTCATACATAACCCTCAAGTGTTCTGATTTTATTATCGTGCGTTGTGTTGTGTTGCTGACGGATACCTTGCACGTCTTATGCCAGTTTCGCCCTGAGGAAAAACATCAGCGTTAAATTTGTTAATGAAACGTTGCAAAGTCACCTTAATGGTGAAAGATAGCAGGTCAACGGAACGAACCGGAGTGTTAGCAGGCTAAAAAAGGGATTAAATGTTGAGGATATGATCGCGCTTACAAAAATGCCCTAAAAAAGGGCATGTAGCGAGACGACGCACTATTTGGTGGCATTGCCACCTTGCCAGCGGGTAAACAATGCCTCTGGCAACTCGATATCAAACTGATCCAGCACCCGGTTGACGGTCTGATTGATCACATCATCCAGGCTCTCGGGATTGTGATAAAACGCCGGCACCGGCGGCATGATTACCGCCCCAAGCTCTGCTGCCTGGGTCATCAGACGCAAATGCCCCAAATGTAACGGTGTTTCGCGCACGCAGAGCACTAAGGGACGCCGTTCTTTGAGCACCACATCCGCCGCACGGGTGAGCAGACTGTCGGTGTAGCTGTTGACGATGCCGGACAGGGTTTTGATCGAGCAGGGCAAAATCACCATGCCGGTGGTTTTAAACGAGCCGGAAGAGATGCTGGCTGCGATGTCACGCACGTCGTGCACCACATCGGCGAGCGCCTGCACGTCGCGTAGCGCAAACGCGGTTTCAAGAGAGAGGGTTTGCCGGGCGGCTGGGCTCATCACCAGATGGGTTTCTACCCCGGCCACGTCACGTAATACCTGCAACATGCGCACGCCGTAAATGGCGCCGCTGGCACCGGAGATCCCCACAATGAGTCGTTTCATAACTGTCGCCTTTATTCACACTGAGGCAGACTTTGCCGGAATCTGGCGGGAGTTGCAACTGATGAGCGCCCTCTCCTGTTGAAGAGGGCGCAGGCAGAAGAGATTACCCTTCGTTATGCATCTCTAAGCTTTCCACTTCATTCTGAAGCTGCACGGCTTTGGCATCATCATTACGCAGGGAATCGAGATAATCGAGGTACTGCTGGTTCACGTCTTTGGTCACGTACACGCCGTTGAACACCGAGCATTCAAACTGCTGAATATCCGGGTTCTCCGCGCGTACCGCTTCAATCAGATCGTTGAGGTCCTGGAAGATCAGCGCATCGGCACCGATAATCTGGCGGATCTCATCCACTTCACGGCCGTGAGCAATCAGCTCGTTCGCGGTCGGCATGTCGATGCCGTAGACGTTCGGGAAGCGAATTTCCGGGGCGGCAGAGGCCAGGTACACTTTCTTCGCACCGGCTTCACGGGCCATCTCGATAATTTGCTCAGACGTGGTACCACGCACGATGGAGTCATCCACCAGCAGGACGTTCTTACCGCGGAACTCAGCGCGGTTGGCGTTGAGCTTACGGCGCACGGATTTACGGCGAAGCTGCTGACCCGGCATGATAAAGGTGCGGCCAACGTAGCGGTTTTTCACAAAGCCCTGGCGATAAGGTTTACCCAGGATGCGGGCCATTTCCAGTGCGATGTCGCAAGAGGTTTCTGGGATCGGGATGACCACGTCGATATCCAGATCCTCCCATTCACGGGCAATTTTCTCGCCGAGCTTGGTGCCCATATTGACACGCGCGCTGTAGACGGAAATTTTGTCGATGAAAGAGTCCGGGCGTGCAAAATAGACGTACTCGAACAGGCACGGGTTGGAGACCGGGTTATCCGCACACTGGCGGGTAAAGAGCTGGCCTTTTTCAGTGACGTACACGGCTTCGCCAGGGGCGACATCACGCAGGAACTCAAAGCCCAGCGTATCCAGTGCCACACTTTCAGACGCCATCATATATTCGGTGCGACCATCACCCAGGTCACGCTTGCCCAATACCAGCGGGCGAATGCCGTTCGGGTCGCGGAAGCCGACCATGCCATGACCGATGATCATTGCGATGCAGGCATACGCGCCGCGAATCTGGCGATTGGTTGCCGCAATAGCCGCGAAGACATTGTCTGCTTCCAGCGGATAATGGCGGAAGTTGTCCAGCTCACTGGCGAAAATATTGAGCAGGATTTCAGAATCAGAGGTGGTGTTGATGTGGCGGCGCTTTTCTTCAAACAGTTTGGTGCGCAGCTCATGAGCATTCGTCAGGTTGCCGTTGTGGGCAAGTGTGATGCCGTAAGGGGAGTTAACGTAAAAAGGCTGGGCCTCAGACGCACTGGAACTCCCTGCGGTCGGATAACGCACATGACCGATACCCATGTTTCCCTGCAGACGCTGCATATGGCGGGCTTCAAATACATCGTTAACCATGCCATTTGCTTTACGCAGACGGAAACAATTATTCGCATCAATAGTAATGATGCCAGCGGCATCCTGGCCACGGTGCTGAAGCACCGATAACGCGTCATAAATCGACTGGTTGACCGGCATGAAACCGGCGATACCGACAATACCGCACATACGTCATTTCCTCGTTAAGCCACATCTCAGGGTTTATATCCTGGGCAAGAAACTCGACGAACTTTGCAGATAGTCAAAAAACCATCTGATGATGAAACTGAACTGCGGGATAAACTGCGACTTCTGCCAGTCGTCACTTTTCGACAGGCCCGTAAAGGTATCAAGGAAGAACAGAATGGCAGCGACGATCAGCACGCCACGTAGCGCACCAAAACAGATCCCCAACACCCTGTCTGTGCCTGACAGGCCGGTTTTTTCCACAAGTTGACCAATGACGAAGTTAACAATAGCGCCAACGATCAATGTCGCAATGAACAACGCCGCAATGGCGATTCCGTTGCGAACCAGTTCATCTTCAAAGCCCGTGAACCAGACTGACAGGTAAGTGTAGTAATGACTGGCAACAAAGAAAGCACAACCCCAAGTCACCAGCGATAACGCTTCACGAACAAAGCCACGGATAAGGCTAACCAGACAGGAAAAACCAATCACCGCGATGATGGCGTAATCAATCCAGACCATATGTGTCCCACGATTAAACGCCCTGTCGTCCAGTTCGGGGCGAATTCTAACAGAAAAAGAAAACGTTTGCGTAGGGATTTCCTTCCCGCGCGTAAATAAAAATGGCGCTGAAAAAATCTTCAACGCCATCGAATCTTTAGCCTCTTCGGGCGTGTTTTTAAATTCGTATTTACCCCCTCACCCCGGCCTTTCCCTCAAGGGAGAGGGGGCAAACCATCCCCTCGCCGCTGTGGGGAGAGGGTTAGGGTGAGGGGGAAAACTGCGCATTAATTCGCGCTGTAATTCATTACCACGCCGTTGAGGCCTGAGATTTGCTTTAACTCGCCCAGCGAACCTTTGAGTTTCTCTTTCGAGGCATCCGGCCCTACCAGAATGCGGGTTATTTTACCCGGGACAGGCGTGGTCGGCGAGGTATAAACGCGATAACCCGCACCGCGCAATTTGCCGACAATTTCCGTGACTTTATCAGCGTTCTTAAGCGCCCCCAACTGCACCACCCAGGCTTTGCCGGTCGGCGCAGGCTTCTCAGCAGGTTGTTCAGCAGGCTGTGTGGTTGCTACTTGCTCAACCGGTTTTGGCGGTTGGGGCTTCGGCTGAGGTTTGTCTACGGCTTTAGGCTGCTCGGTGCGCGCTGGTGTCGTGATATCCGGATTGGTTGTGCCACTGAGAGCCTGACGGGAAGCATCCAGCGATGGCGCTTCGGCATTGCCCGCCTGCACCTCTTCTGCCGCGCCTTCAGGCGGCTGTGCAGGCAGCGCCTGTGTCGCGGCGGGCATCATATCCGGTTCATCGCGATCGCCTGGTTTAGGAACCAACGGAATCGCGGCGAACTCATCCTGATAATGCTTTTTCTGCCCGTCCAGCAGCCCTGGAAGAATAATTACCCCCAGCGCAACCAGCACAATGGTGCCCATTAAACGGTTCTGAAACTTACTTGCCACCGGTTCTCCCCGCGTCCATCGCTTCCATGACATGCGCCACCGTGTGGAATGAACCACACACCAGCACGGTATCTACGGTTGTCGCCTCTGCCATCGCCGCATGCCAGGCGGCAGCCACATCCTGGTACTCTTTGCCCGCAGGCAGATGCGCAATCAACTGCTGCGCGGTTGCGCCACGCGGCCCTTCCAGAGGGGCACAATACCAGCTATCGACCACCGGCTCCAGACAGGCAAGCGTCCCGGCGATGTCTTTATCATGCAGCATACCGATGACCGCCAGCACGCGCCCTTTTTTAGGTTCTGCACGTAAGCGCCCGGCAAGGTACGTCGCGGCATGAGGATTATGGGCCACATCCAGAATAAGACGCGGGTTTTCAGCCACAATCTGGAAGCGCCCTGGCAAAATTGCGCTGGCGATACCGTCACGAATGGCCTGTTCGCTCACGGCTAACCCACTGGCACGAAGGGCGGCCAGCGCCGTCGCGGCATTCGGTTGCGGAACCTGAGGCAGCGGCAGTCCGGTTAATTCGCCTTGCGCGTCCCTGAAGCACCAGCTATCGCCCTGCACCTCATACTGCCAGTCAACGCCACGACGCCTGAGCTGCGCCCCCTTCTCGTTCGCCACCTCGGCGATGGTGTGCGGCATCTCACTTTCACCGACCACCGCAGGTTTGCCGCTGCGGAACACGCCCGCTTTTTCACGGCCGATACTTTCGCGGTCCGGCCCCAGCCAGTCGGTGTGATCAAGGGCAATGCTGGTGATGACCGCCACGTTTGCATCCACCAGATTGGTGGCATCAAGACGCCCGCCGAGGCCCACTTCGAGTATCACTACATCCACCCCGGCCTGTTTAAACAGCCACAGCGCGGATAACGTGCCGTATTCAAAATAGGTTAACGATGTTTCACGGCGTACCGCTTCGATTTCAGCAAAGGCGCGGGTGTGCTCGCTTTCCGGCAGCTCCGCATTTTGAATGCGCACGCGCTCGGTGTAGCGCACCAGATGGGGAGAGCTGTAAACCCCAACGCTAAAGCCCGCTGCGAGAAGCACCGACTCGAGGGTGCGACAGGTAGTGCCTTTGCCGTTAGTTCCTGCAACGGTGAAGACAAAGGGTGCCGGGCGCAACACATCAAGACGCGCTGCAACCTGACTGACGCGCTCAAGGCCCAGATCGATGGTTTTACTGTGCAGGTTTTCCAGATAAGAAAGCCACGCGGCCAGGGGCGACGTGGCTTGCAAATTGCGTTTAATTTCCATGATGCCCGTAGGTTTTCGACGATGTAAAAGCAAAAGGGCAGCGCCGCGATGGCACTGCCCTTCGGTATTATCAGGCTTCGGCTTCCTGATCCGGCACCGGCGGCACCACCACGCTTTCACGCGGCGCATCCGGGTCAGGTGCTGGCTGATTGGTCAGCTTCGCCAGCACGCTTGCCAGCTTGAAGCGCATCTCTGCACGGCGAACGATCATATCGATCGCGCCCTTCTCAATCAGGAACTCGCTGCGCTGGAAACCTGCCGGCAGCTTCTCACGCACGGTCTGTTCGATAACGCGCGGACCGGCAAAGCCAATCAATGCTTTCGGCTCGGCGATGTTGAGGTCACCCAGCATCGCAAAGCTTGCAGAAACACCGCCCATGGTCGGGTCGGTCAGCACGGAGATGTACGGCAGACCACGCTCCTGCATTTTCGCCAGCGCCGCAGAGGTTTTCGCCATCTGCATCAGCGACATCAGCGCTTCCTGCATACGTGCGCCACCGGAAGCGGAGAAACAGATCAGCGGGCAGTTATCTTCCAGCGCCTGTTCAACAGCACGGACAAAACGCGCGCCGACAACAGACCCCATGGAACCGCCCATAAAGGCGAATTCAAACGCAGCAGCAACGACCGGCATACCATGCAGCGTACCTTTCATTACCACCAGCGCATCTTTCTCGCCGGTCTCTTTCTGCGCGCTCGCCAGTCGGTCTTTGTATTTTTTGGAGTCACGGAACTTAAGCACATCTTTCGGCTCCAGTTCGCTACCCAGTTCCACCATTGAACCTTCGTCCATCAAGCTATGCAGGCGATTACGCGCTGTCATACGCATGTGGTGGTCACACTTCGGGCAGACCTCAAGGTTACGCTCCAGCTCGGCACGGTAAAGTACCTGACCGCAGCTGTCGCATTTCGTCCACACACCTTCAGGGATGCTTGCCTTGCGGGTGGGGGTAATATTGCTTTTGATTCGTTCAATCCAGCTCATTGATAACCTTTATGCATGAACCTGGTAGCCCATAAATGGGGCACATTAAAACATAACAGTTCGAAACTTGGGATAAAAAAGTGGTCGAACCGCCGATGAGTTCTTATTTTGACTGTCTTGCCGCAGCCCGGCGGTGACGAATCACCTCAATCACACCAGGAAGTATAGACACCACGATAATGGCGACAATCAGCAACTTAAGATTTTCCTGCACCACGGGCAGTGTACCAAAGAAGTAGCCGGCGTACGTAAACAGCAGCACCCATAAGAACGCACCTACGACATTAAACAGGGCGAAGTGGCGGTAGGACATGTGCCCCATACCCGCAACGAAAGGCGCAAATGTACGCACGATCGGCACAAAACGCGCCAGAATAATCGTCTTGCCACCGTGTCTTTCATAAAACTGATGCGTTTTATCCAGGTAAGCGCGACGGAAAATTTTCGAATCAGGATTGCTGAAGAGCTTATCGCCAAACAGCCGACCAATCGTGTAATTGACCGCATCACCGACAATGGCCGCGACCAGCATCAGTAACACCATGACATGGACATTGAGATCGTTGGTTTCCAGCGAGGCCAGCGCCCCCGCCACAAACAGCAGTGAATCACCCGGTAAGAACGGCGTCACCACCAGACCTGTTTCGCAAAACAGGATCAAAAACAGGATCGCATAAACCCACATGCCATACTGCGCCACCAGTTCCGCCAGGTGCACATCGATATGCAGGATGAAATCAATAAGAAAGCGTATTACGTCCATATTGCTAATGCCTTGTTTGTTTGCGACTAGTCCGCGAGGAACAACGGACCCATTGGCAGCGCAGGCAGCTCGAAGCGCGATGGATAATCCACGGCGACGAGATACAACCCTTCTGCTTTTGCCGTTGCGGCCGCCAGCGTTCTGTCCTTAGCTGCCAGTAGCTCTGCTATCCAACTCTCCGGCTGGTTACCGGCGCCGACTTCCAGCAGGCTACCGACGATATTCCTGACCATATGGTGTACAAAGGCGTTCGCTTTAATGTCGACCACAACGTACGCGCCAAAACGTTGCACCTGGATGTGCATCATAAAGCGCCACGGCGTGCGCGACTGGCACTGCACTGCACGAAACGAGGTGAAATCATTTTCACCGAGTAAACACTGCGCCGCACGCTGCATGCGTTCTGCGTCCAGCGGCAGATGGTAGTGCGTCACCCCCTGGCCCAGGACTGCCGGGCGCAGACGATGATTGTAGATGACGTAGCGGTAACGGCGCGCGGTGGCGCTGAAACGGGCGTGAAAATCGTCCGGGACATGTTTCACCCAACGCACCGCAATGTCTCCAGGTAAATTCGCATTTACACCTAAAGTCCAGGCGGCATCTTTGCGCACTGCGGTGGTTTCGAAATGCACGACCTGCCCTGTTGCATGCACTCCGGCGTCGGTCCGCCCGGCGCAAAACACGCCGATGGGCTCATTTGCCACCTGAGAAAGCGCTTTTTCCAGCTTTTCCTGAACGCTGCGCACCTCTTGCTGACGCTGCCAGCCATAGTACTTACTGCCGTCGTATTCGATGCCCAATGCGATTTTCAGCAGCGGCTTTTCCACAACGTCGGACATCAGTACAGGTACTCCTGAATCAGTTTTTCGGCGATCTTGACCGACATCAGCGCGCCGCCAAAGCGCACGTTATCCGCCACTGACCAGAACTGGATCTGTTCCGGCATACCGTAATCGTTGCGCACGCAGCCCACGGACAGATGCGCACTGCCAGAGGCGTCAGCGACCTGAGTCGGGAAGTCCTGCTCTTCAGAGAGGGCAATGTCTTAACCACGACCAAAGGCATCACGGGCCTCTTCTGCGGCCAGCGGGCGCATCGCCTCAAAGCTCACCATCTGCGCATGACCATAGAATACCGGCGCACGCACGCTATTGGCGGAAATCATCAGCCCTTCGTCTTGCAGAATTTTGCGAACCTGATCGACCAGGCGACGCTCTACCGGCACCACGCCTTCGCGGTCTGGCAGCATCGGCAGCATGTTAAAAGCCAACTGGCGACCAAAGAAATCGTCTTCATCAATAGGGATGCCGTTGAGCAGTTTGGCGCTTTGCCCGGCCAGTGCGTCGACCGCCTGTTTACCTTGCCCGGAGACAGAAAGCAGATTGGTCACCGAAATGCGTGACAGACCGCCATCATCAATTAAAGGCTTCAGGGCCGTGAGCAACTGGCTGGTCAGGGCATCCGGCACGGCAATGATGTTGCGATTACGGTAATCGCTCAGTACGAACGGGTTTACGTCCGGCACCACCAGCGGAACGTCCGGCTCCAGCGCAAACAGGCCGCTGGCATCAATGACCAGGCACCCGGCGTTCGTGGCTTCATCAATATAATCCGCAGAGGCCTGCGCGCCCGCGACAAAAAACGCCAGCTGCACCTGCGTCCAGTCAAACTGGGCAGCATCTTCAATACGCACGGTTTTTCCGTTGTAACGCAGGGATTCGCCCGCGCTTTCATTACGCGCCAGCGCGTGCAGCTCACCGACCGGGAACTCACGAGCAGACAGCGTTTCAAGTAAGGCTTCGCCTACGGCACCGGTGGCACCCAGGACGGCAATATTCCAGCCTTCAGACATGGTGATTTACTCCAGAAAAAAACGTGCCTGCCAGATTATCCGGCAGGCAGCATTAAGAAGACATTAGCGGGTTTGTTGATGAACCGCGTTGAAACCCAGCTTTTGCAGAAGTTCGGCGCCATGAGCATCGTCACACTGTACATACAGCGATGACCACTCCCGACGCTCAAGATAATGTTTACGCAGTTTATCGAACTCACCCGGTACGCCAGCCACTTTTCGCAGCAGCGCATCGTCGCGGCGCACATCATACACCAAATGAATGAGTCTTTTCAGGACAGACTGATCGAGCGGGCCGTGCAGCGTAATGCGACCAAACTCCGGCGCAGGCAACAGGGTTGACAGGGCAACCTGCTGACGCTGTCCGATAAACTCACTGAATGCCTCGAACACCTGAGTGGTGCCACGCGCCTTCCCTTCCAGGGTGTAACCCGCGATGTGCGCGGTACCAATATCCACTTTTTCAAGCAAGGCCACGTTGAGATCCGGCTCCGGCTCCCAGACATCCAGCACCACGCTCAGCGGCTGACCGGCTTCCAGGCAACGCAGCAGCGCGTCGTTATCGACCACCGGGCCGCGACAGGCATTGATCAGGATCGCGCCCGGTTTCAGGCGCTGAATCAGAGCTTCATCGGCCAGATGCAAGCTCTTATAGGGTCCCTCTTTAAACAGCGGCGTATGGAACGTAAGCACATCGGCCTCGCGCACCAGTTCGTCCAGCGTGCAAAAGTCGCCCTCCTCTCCCCGATCGGCGCGCGGCGGGTCGCAAAGCAGCGTGCGCACGCCCCAGGCTTCCAGCCGTGCCTGCAAACGACTGCCGACGTTGCCCACGCCGACAATACCCACGGTACGGTCACGCAACGCGAAGCCATCACGCTCGGCCAGCAGCAGCAGCGAGGAGAAGACATACTCCACCACCGCAATGGCATTACAGCCGGGGGCGGCTGAAAACCCGATCCCCGCCTGCGCAAGCCAGGCCTCATCCACATGATCGGTGCCGGCCGTTGCCGTACCGACAAATTTGATTGCCGTATCCTTGAGCAGCGCTTCGTTGACTTTGGTGACCGAACGCACCATCAGCGCATCTGCATCCGCCAGTTCAGCAACCGGAACAGGACGCCCCGGCACGGCCTTGACCTCTCCCAAACGGCGGAACAAATCGCTGGCATAAGGCATATTTTCATCAACAAGGATTTTCACGTTACAGGACCTGTTTGAGTACGGGAATTCAGCCATCAAGTGTGCCATAATCTCGCCGCCAGGCATACCCGCATTGCCGCGTCACGACTCGCGAGACCCAGAGGATTTTCATGATGCAACCCATACAGGGAGCGCCAGCGCGCCCTCCCGGGCAAGACCCGACGCCGACCACCAGCGTGGCTGGCGAGCAGCCGCTCTCCACCCTTCAACGTACCGTGCTGGAGCGTTTGATTACGCGCCTGGTGGCACTGACGCAGCAGCAAAGCGCAGAGGTCTGGGCTGGCGTGAAACACGATTTAGGTCTGAAAAATGACGCGCCGTTGCAGTCACGTCATTTTCCGGCGGCAGAACAAAACCTTAATCAGCGTCTGGACACGGCTACGCAAAACCACACCACCCGTCAGGTGGTGTCTCAGCTGACCGAACTGTTAGGCCAGGGGAATAACCGCCAGGCCGTGAGTGATTTTATTCGTCAGGAGTTTGGCCAGACCGCGCTGAGTCAGCTAACACCGCAGCAGCTCAAAACCGTGCTGACGCTGTTACAGAACAACCAGATCGCGATCCCCCAGCCACAGCAGCGCCCGGCAACGGATCGCCCTCTCCTGCCGGTGGAGCACAATTCGCTCAACCAGGCGGTCACGAAGCTGGCGGCAGCAACCGGGGAATCCGGGAAACTTATCTGGCAGTCGATGCTGGAACTGTCTGGCGTGAAAAGCGGTGAACTTATCCCGGCGAAGCACTTTGCGCCACTGATGACCTGGCTGCAGGCGCGCCAGACGTTGAGCCTGCAAACCGCCCCCACGCTCCATACGGTGCAGGCGGCGCTGAAGCAACCGCTGGATGATACCGAATGGCAAAATATGAATGATTATGCCCGCCAGAACTGGCAGGTGACGCCGCAGACGGTGCTGACCACCGCTCAGGTCCAGGACATTCTGAATCAGGTCTTCCTGCGTCGTGCTGAGCGCTCGCAGGGTGCGCCTGAAGCACGCAATATTCAGCCTATCTATAGTCCCCTGTTCGCACCGATTGTGGAGAGCGTCAAACACCTCTCCGCGCGCCCCGGCCTGCTGTTGGTTGCTCTGCTGGTCGCTTTCGCGATTTTCTGGTTAGTACTCTAAAAAAATCCCCTCCGCAGGGAGGGGATGCTTGTTTACAGGTCGCTACCGTTATTCCTGATGGTCTC
This sequence comes from Enterobacteriaceae bacterium UBA3516, assembly GCA_002377245.1. Classification (GTDB taxonomy): domain Bacteria; phylum Pseudomonadota; class Gammaproteobacteria; order Enterobacterales; family Enterobacteriaceae; genus CBFFRJ01. The sequence goes on along the minus strand of DFPL01000196.1, from coordinate 9,714 downwards.
TTTGTACCAGTCGAAGGATTTTTTACGGCTACGCTCAAGCGTACCGTTACCTTCGTTATCTTTGTCCACGTAGATAAAACCGTAGCGTTTTTTCATTTCCCCGGTGCCCGCTGACACCAGATCGATACAGCCCCACGGGGTGTACCCCATCAACTCCACGCCATCTTCCACCACCGCTTTTTTCATTTCGCGCAGGTGGTTTTGCATGTATTCGATGCGGTACTGATCGTTTACAGAACCGTCGCTCTCTTTCTGATCGATGGCGCCAAAGCCGTTTTCAACAATAAACAGCGGCAACTGATACAGGTCGTAGAAGTAATTCAGTGAGTAACGCAGGCCAACCGGGTCAATTTGCCAGCCCCAGTCAGAGGCTTTCACATAGGGGTTTTTCACCAGACTCTTCGTTTCGTCGTAATCCAGCTGCGGGTTATCTGCCGTGGCTTTGGTGGCAAACGACATGTAATAGCTGAAGCCGATATAATCCACACATCCACGTTTCAGGATTTGCAGATCCTCAGCGGTGATGTCGAGCTCAAAGCCTTTACGCTCGAAATAATTGAGGATGTGGCGCGGGTAATAACCGCGAACATGCACGTCGGTAAACCAGTAACGGCGGTGCATTGCAGCGACGGACATCATCATGTCATCCGGGTCGCAGGTGAGCGGGTAAATCGGGCACATGGCAATCATGCAGCCAATCTGGAAGTCAGGGTTAATTGCATGGCCCGCCTCCACCGCCAGAGCACTTGCCACCAGCTCATAGTGAGCGGCCTGATACATTACCGGCTCACGATTCTCGCCCTCTTTGTATTTCAGACCCGAGTTGGTAAAGGGGGCGAAATCTTCGTGATAGTTCGCCTGGTTGTTAATTTCATTAAACGTCATCCAGTACTTCACTTTGCTTTTATAACGCGTAAAGACCGCGTTAGCGAAGCGGACAAAGAATTCAATCAGTTTACGGTTACGCCAGCCGCCGTATTCCGTGACCAGGTAGTAAGGCATTTCAAAATGCGAGAGGGTAATAACGGGTTCAATATTATATTTCAGGCATTCATCAAAGAGATCGTCATAGAATTGCAAACCGGCTTCATTGGGTTCCAGCTCATCGCCTTTCGGGAAAATACGCGTCCAGGCAATCGACGTGCGAAAACATTTAAACCCCATTTCAGCAAAAAGTTTAATATCTTCTGGATAGCGATGGTAGAAATCAATCGCTTCGTGATTAGGGTAATTTTTTCCTTGAATGACGCCGTCCGTGATTTCGCGTGGCACGCCGTGCGCGCCTGCGGTCATGACATCGGCAACGCTGACGCCTTTCCCACCCTCTTTCCAGCCACCTTCAAGTTGATGTGCCGCTACCGCGCCGCCCCACAGAAAATCCGCTTTAAATCCTGCCATGCTTCTCTCCTTTCTCTCAATAGTGGTATCTGAATAAGACTGTAAATATCGAGTATTCCTGACTATAACAGCCAAAAAATAGAATAGGAATGATGCAAAAAATTATATCGCTGGAATATGTTACATCAATAAAACGTGATGTTTTTTCTGTGTGCCAGCGCGTATTTTTTAAAATAGATTGAATTTAAATAATCTAAAAGGAGGAAATAATATAGCCCCCACTGATGGAGGGCATATTTACCCTTATTTGCGAAAGGCGATTAACGTCAGAATAATCCCGACGATAGCGCAAGCCGCCGCGGCCAGAAAGACCGACGAATAACCCAGCGCGGTGGCGAGCAAGCCCGTCAAGGGCCCACTTACCCCATAGGCAATATCCTGAAAGGCGGCGTAGCCGCCGAGTGCCGTACCGCGAACCTGCGGCGGTACGCGTTTCACCACTTCGACGCCCAGCGCCGGGAAAATAAGCGAACAACCACATCCGGTAAGCGCCGCTCCCACCAGCGCGATACGGGCATCCGGCGCCTGCCAGAGCAGGAGAAGCCCGGCGGTCTCAATAAACAGTGAAATCACCGCAACCCGTACGCCGCCAAAACGATCCGGCATCCAGCCGAAAATCAGGCGCATCAGTACGAAAGCCCCACCAAACGCCGTCAGCGTAAAGCCCGCCATCGACCAGCCTTTGCTGGCTAAATAGAGCGATACAAAGGTGCCGATGACCGCAAAGCCGACGCCCTGCAACGCCAGCCCCAGACCCGGTTGCCAGATAAGCCCTACTACGCTCCAGAGCGACGGACGCTTACCAGGATGCGGCGGCGTTTTCACAACGCCGGCATTAAAGGCCAGTGCGATCAACGGCAACACCATCGTGATGAGTGCGAGAGTGGCAAAGCCAAACCGACTATGGATGAGCAGGCCAAGCGGCGCACCTGCTGCCAGCGCCCCGTAGATGGCCATCCCGTTCCAGGACATCACTTTGCCGGAGCGGGTCGGGCCCACAAGACCCATTCCCCAGGTCAGCGTCCCCGTCAGAAGCTGGCTTTCGCCAAAACCGAGTATCAGACGACCTGCGATCAATAAGCCGAACTTCGCCATGGGATCGACGGGCAACAACGCCGCCAGTAACCAGGCGCCCCCTGCCAGCGCACAGGCAAACATCCCCTGAAGCGTGGAACGTTTTGCGCCGTGCTGATCCGCCAGTCGTCCGGCATAGCCACGGGTTAACACGGTCGCCAGGAACTGAATCCCCACCGCCACCCCGACCAGGGTGTTGCTGTAGCCCAGCTCACTGTGGACAAAAAGCGGGATGACCGGTAAAGGGAGGCCCACGGTCATGTAGGTCAGGAAGACCGCGCAGGCGAGACGAAACAACGAGACGTTGGGTGAAGATGAAACAGAATGAGTGTCAACAGACATGCATTACTCCATAACGCAGAGTAAGGCGGGGAAAAGGCCACGCCCCCTCTACCTGAGGTTCAGGATTAAGGTGCGTTGGATAACGTTAAACGCTTACGCATTATCAGCGGGTGATGCAGAAAGTGATAATGTTGGACAAGGAGTTTGCCTGTCACAACGGCGGCATGTCAATGGCAAAAATGCGGCATAAAAAAGGGAGCCAGACGGCTCCCTTCTCGTTTAATCAATCAGTTACTAAAGCTTGCGCATAACCAGCGTGGCGTTGGTACCGCCAAAACCGAAGCTGTTGGACATCACGGTCGTCAGCTGACGCTCGGTGGTCTCGGTCACGATGTTCAGACCGGCAGCCTGTTCGTCCAGCTCTTCAATGTTGATGCTCGGGGCGATAAAACCGTGTTCCAGCATCAGCAGAGAGTAGATGGCTTCCTGAACGCCAGCCGCACCCAGGGAGTGACCGGTCATCGCTTTGGTCGCAGAGATAGCCGGGCTGTTGTCACCGAATACTTCGCGAATCGCACCCAGCTCTTTCACGTCGCCTACCGGCGTAGAGGTACCGTGGGAGTTCAGGTAATCGATTGGGGTGTCAACGCCGTGCATTGCCATCTTCATGCAGCGAACCGCGCCTTCACCTGACGGGGCGACCATGTCAGCGCCATCAGAGGTGGCACCGTAACCGACGATTTCAGCGTAGATGTGCGCGCCACGGGCCAGAGCATGCTCCAGCTCTTCAACCACAACCATACCGCCGCCGCCTGCGATAATGAAGCCGTCACGGCTGGCATCATAGGTACGGGACGCTTTTTCAGGGCTGTCGTTGTATTTGGTAGACAGCGCGCCCATTGCATCGAACTCACAGGCCATTTCCCAGCCCAGCTCTTCGCCGCCGCCAGCAAACACGATGTCCTGCTTACCAAGTTGAATCTGCTCGACCGCATTACCGATGCAATGTGCAGAGGTCGCGCAGGCGGAGCTAATGGAGTAGTTTACGCCGTGAATTTTGAACGGGGTCGCGAGGCACGCGGAAACCGCTGAACCCATCGCTTTGGTCACCACGTAAGGGCCAACGGCTTTCAGGCCGCGCGGGCTACGCATAGCGTCCGCACCGAATACCTGGGCCTTAGACGAGCCACCGGAGCCTGCAATCAGGCCAACGCGCGGGTTGTTCTGATAAGTCTCAGCGCTCAGGCCAGCATCCGCAATGGCTTCCTGCATGGAGAGATAGGCATAAATAGAGGCATCGTTCATGAAACGGACCACTTTGCGATCGATAAGACCGGTGGTGTCCAGTTTTACATTACCCCATACGTGGCTACGCATACCGGAGTCGAGAAACTCCTGAGAGAAAGTGATCCCCGAGCGTCCTTCACGCAGGGATGCCAGGACTTCCTGCTGGTTGTTACCGATGCTGGAAACGATGCCCAAGCCAGTAATCACTGCACGTTTCATTCAATACCCCTGTAAGTCGCACTAATTTAAGTTTCGAGTCGCAAGATAGCGTACACTTGTACGCCGAACAAGTCCGATCAGACAATTTATGACTAAATTTGCGCCTGAACGCCTGCATCGTTAAGATCGTGCCACTGCCTGTCCGACGAGTAACTTACGTGAAACATACCGCTATACAATCTGCCAACCTTGCGTTCAACGCTGAGGGTACACCTGTTTCCCGAGATTTTGACGACGTCTATTTCTCAAACGACAACGGGCTGGAAGAGACCCGCTACGTGTTTCTCGGCGGCAATGCATTAACCGCCCGTTTTCCTGAACATCCACGCCCGTTGTTTATCGTGGCGGAGAGCGGTTTTGGCACCGGTCTGAACTTCCTGACGTTATGGCAGGCCTTTGATGCCTTTCGCGCCGCGCACCCGCAGGCTACCCTGGAAAGATTACATTTCATCAGTTTCGAAAAATTCCCCTTAACCCGTTCTGACCTCACCCTCTCGCATCAGCACTGGCCGGAGCTGGCGCCGTGGGCCGCTCAGCTACACGCGCAGTGGCCGCTTCCACTGGCAGGCTGCCATCGCCTGCTGTTAGACGAAGGGCGAGTGACGCTGGATCTGTGGTTTGGCGATATCAACGAACTGACCGATAAACTGGACGACTCACTGAATCAGCAGGTCGATGCCTGGTTCCTTGACGGCTTCGCCCCGGCAAAAAACCCCGACATGTGGACGCCGGCGCTGTTTGCCGCTATGGCCCGTCTGGCACGCCCTCAGGGTACGCTGGCGACCTTCACCTCCGCCGGGTTTGTCCGCCGTGGGTTACAGGAAGCAGGCTTTACCATGAAAAAGAGCAAAGGCTTTGGACGCAAGCGCGAGATGCTCACCGGGGTGATGGAGAACAACGCGCCTCCCCTCCCGCGTACCCCCTGGTTTGCCCGCAGCGGAACAGACAGACGTGAGGTCGCGATCGTTGGCGGTGGCGTTGCCAGCGCCCTGCTCTCACTGGCCCTGCTACGACGCGGCTGGCAGGTTACGCTCTATTGCGCTGATGATGCCCCCGCCCAGGGCGCATCCGGTAATCGCCAGGGCGCGCTCTATCCGCTGTTAAGTGCCCACGACCCGGCGTTAAGTCAGTTCTTCCCGGCGGCCTTTACCTTTGCCCGCCGTCTGTATGACGCCCTCCCCCTGGCGTTTGACCACGACTGGTGCGGGGTCATCCAGCTGGGCTACGACGAAAAAAGCCAGCACAAAATAGCCCAGATGCTGTCGCTGAGTCTGCCCGCAGCGATGGCCCATGCCGTCGATGCCGAGCAGGTATTCCAGATGTCGGGCGTCGAAACCGGCTACGGCGGCGTTCATTACCCGGCGGGCGGCTGGTTGTGCCCGGCTGAGCTAACGGCGGCAGCCCTCGCTCTTGCTGAGCAACAGGGGCTACGCATTCACTATTGCCACCCGGTTGAAAGTGTTGAACAGCAGGGGGATAACTGGCTGTTGACGCTGCATGATGGCACAACACGTACACATGAAAGCGTTGTGCTGGCAAACGGTCATCGGGTCAGCGATTTTGTGCAAACGCAGAAGCTGCCGGTCTACCCGGTAGGCGGTCAGGTCAGCCATATCCCGACCTCTGCGGCACTCAGCCAGCTACGTCAGGTGCTGTGTTATGACGGCTACCTGACGCCGCAAAATCCCAATAACACGCACCACTGCATTGGTGCAAGCTACCATCGCGGTCAGCGTGATGTTGCTTATAGCGAAGAGGATCAACAGCACAATCGCCAACGGTTGTTGGACTGTTTTCCGCAGGCGCAATGGGCAAAGGATGTAGATGTCAGTAAAGGTGAGGCGCGCGTGGGTGTGCGTTGTGCGACGCGCGATCATCTGCCGGTGGTGGGGAATGTGGCGGATTATGAGGCCACCCTGCGCGAGTATGCTGATTTGATGGCGGATCAGGAAAATGCCGTCAGCGCACCGGTTTACCCCGGGCTGTTTATCATCGGTGCCTTAGGTTCGCGCGGTTTGTGCAGCGCGCCGCTGGCAGCAGAGCTGCTGGCATCGCAGATGAGTGAAGAGCCGCTGCCGTTAGACCGCGAGACGCTGGCGGCGATGAACCCCAACCGGTTGTGGGTGCGCAAGCTACTGAAAGGCAGGTTAGTGAAGTAAGCACACCGTGTCGCCCTTTCCCACCGGGAGAGGGCGACAACAAAATCCTTAGTTTGCCTGCGCTTTCTGGAACAATGTGTCCCACATGCCCAGCACCAGCACCTGATCCGGCGGGGAGAGTTCACCTGCCTGAATCGCTTTTTCCAGGCTCACGCTGACTTTCTCGTGCAGCGCCTGCGCGGAGTGATCGTCACCGCTTTCCAGTTCAGCCACGGCCAGCGTCAGGTGACCGCGCAGATAACCGCCTGCAAACAACTCATCGTCACTGGCGTGCTCTACCATGTCATCAATCAACGCCAGGATGCGGGTTTCAAATTCTGCGATCATCTTTTTTCCTCAGTTAAGATCTTCCGGCCACGGGAAGTGTTCCGCCTTCAGTTCAGGCGTGTGGTAATAATTTTGCAGCGCTTTAATAAAGCGCGCCGGACGTTCAGGGATGCCCTTTTCGAGATATTCCATCACCTGCGCATGCACGCGGCGCTGAAACGCAATACGGTCAGGTTCAATGTCACCTTCCAGATTGTCACAGCTGACATTAAACGGGTAACCCGCCGCCACGCAGAACAGCCAGTCAAATGACTGCGGTTTCACCTCAACGTCTTCGAACTGGCACTGGGTTTGCGCATCGCGCCCGTCCGGGCAGTACCAGTAACCAAAATCCACCTGTTCGCGACGCGCTTTTCCGGCGATGCACCAGTGAGAAATTTCATGCAGGGCGCTGGCATAGTAGCCATGGGCGAAAACAATGCGGTGATAAGGCACGTCCGCATCCGCTGGCAGATAAACAGGTTCATCATCGCCTTTAACCAGGCGGGTATTAAAGTCTTCGGCAAAGCAGCCGTCAAAAAGGGAAATCAATTGTTCGTAGTTATGTGTTGTATTCATGCACTCATCCCCAGAAACTGGAGAATCTCCTGCCCATGGCTATCAAAAAGTAATTTTGCACTCATTACCGCAGAGACAATAACAATCATCGGGCGAATCAGTTTTTGCCCTTTACTGAGCACCAGACGGGAGCCCATGCGCGCCCCGAGGAACTGGCCGATGAGCATCACAAACCCGGTTGCCCAGATAACCTTGCCGCCAATCACAAACAGCAGCAGCCCACCAAAATTGGAGGTGGCATTCAACACCTTGGCGTGCGCGGTCGACTTCGCCAGGTTGAACCCGGCAAGGGTGACAAACGCCAGCGCGTAGAACGATCCTGCGCCTGGCCCAAAGAAGCCATCATAAAAGCCGACGCATCCGCCCGCCACCAGCGCAAACGGCAGACCGTGCAGACGACGCTGCCTGTCCTCTTCACCCAGTTTTGGCATCAACAGAAAATAGAGACCGATACAAATAACCAGCAAAGGAAGAATCTGGCGTAACACGTCTGATTTCACATACTGCACCAGCAAGGCGCCGCTGGTGGAGCCGATAAAGGTCATCAGGATATTGAGTTTCTGATCCGCCAGATTGACCACTTTGCGGCGCAGAAAATAGATCATCGACGAGAACGATCCCCCGCAGGCCTGAAGCTTGTTGGTCGCCAGTGCCTGAGCCGGCGTCATGCCTGCGGCCAGCAACGCGGGTACGGTCAGCAGTCCACCGCCGCCCGCCAGCGCATCAATAAAACCGGCCAGTAACGCCACGAAAAAAAGAACCGCCAGCATCCACGGCGAGACCATAAATAACTGTATGAAAGTGTCCATTACAATACGTGTTCGTCCAGTAGCGCCTGACAGGAAGGGGGCAACGGCGGCGGCGTGGTTTTCTGCGGCGTCGTTGAAGGTTTAGCCGGTTCGAACCAGCTCTGTAGCTCCGCGCCGCAGCCGTCACCGGCAGGGGGCAGCGCCTGATCTTCACACTCCAGGCTATCCGCCGGGCAGCGCAGGCGCACATGCATGTGGGCACGGTGCTGGAACCATGGGCGAACTTTACGCAGCCAGTCGCGATCCGTTCCTGCATCCAGGCAGAGCTGTTGTTTGATGGCCGGGTTAACGAAAATACGCGTCACGTCGTTATCCTTCGCCGCCAGCTTGATCATGCTGCTGATTTCCGGCTTCCACAAGGCGGGTACCACCGCTTTGCCGCTGCGAGACACCAGATCCAGCGCCTGTGGTTTCAGCAACTGCGCCGACGTCCAGCGAGCTTTCGGCAATTGCAAAAAGATATCGACGTCGAGGCCCGACTGATTGCTGGCGTGACCGCCGTTAAAACGCCCGCCCGCAGGCATCCCCATATCGCCAATCAGCATTGTGCCCAGCCCCAGGTTGTGTACCTGATTCCCGAGACGCTGAATAAACAGAACCAGATCCGGATGGCCGAAATAGCGACGCTGATCGGTGCGCATCACCTGATAGGTGTCCGACTGCAACGGCAGTTCGTGAGCACCGACGATGCAGCCATTGGAAAACGCACCAATAGACTGCGGCGCGCCGGTGATGGGATGGGTGATTTTCTGCCAGGGCGTTGCCGCCTGGCAGGCAATGCTGGCGACAAGCGCCAACAGTGCAAGGGCTGTTTTCTTCATCGTTTACCAGCGGGGAATAGTGGTCGTCACATCGCCATTTTGCGCACGCTGGCGCATAAAGTGATCCATCAGGACGATAGCGAACATGGCTTCAGCAATGGGTACAGCGCGGATGCCAACGCAAGGATCATGACGCCCTTTGGTTATCATCTCGACTTCTTCACCAAAACGGTTAATGGTGCGGCCAGGCACCGTAATGCTGGAGGTGGGTTTCAACGCAATGTGGGTCACGATCTGCTGCCCACTGCTAATCCCACCCAAAATGCCGCCTGCGTGGTTGCTTTCAAAACCCTGAGTGGTGATTTCATCGCGGTTCTGGCTGCCGCGCAGGTTGACCACGCCAAAGCCGTCGCCAATCTCCACGCCTTTTACCGCGTTGATGCTCATCATGGCATGCGCAATATCAGCATCCAGACGGTCAAACACAGGCTCGCCCAGCCCTGCCGGCACACCTTCGGCTACCACGGTGACTTTCGCGCCGATCGAATCACCCTCTTTTTTCAGGCCGCGCATCAGTTCATCCAGTGCGTCAATTTTGTCCGGGTCCGGGCAGAAGAACGGGTTCTGCTCCACCTGCTCCCAGTCTTTAATGGCGAGAGGAATCTCCCCCATCTGGGTCAGACAGCCGCGAATCACAATCCCGAATTTCGCGGCGAGGAATTTCTTGGCAATGGCGCCGGCTGCCACGCGCATCGCGGTTTCACGCGCGGAGGAACGACCGCCGCCACGATAGTCACGCAGGCCATATTTCTGTTCGTAGGTGTAATCCGCGTGCCCCGG
>DFPL01000100.1 GCA_002377245.1 Enterobacteriaceae bacterium UBA3516 | reverse complement strand
CCAATTCCGCTGGAACATCCTGTTATTAAGACCGATTTTTGCATAACTTTACCTGAAAGCGTCCCTGATAAATCAGGAGTCGTGATTAACTAATGGAGCCAACCGGGTTGCCATCCAGTCAGCAATAAAGGGCTGAGCATCGCGGTTCGGGTGAATACCGTCATCCTGCATCCACTGGGGTTTCAGATAGACCTCTTCCATAAAAAAGGGCACAAGAGGAATATCAAACTCTTTGGCGAGCTTAGGATACACCGCGCTGAAGGACTCAGTATAACGGCGACCGTAGTTAGCAGGCAGCCGGATTTGCATCAGCAACGGCTGGGCGTTCGCCGCTTTCACCGCCTGTAAAATGGTGCGCAGCGTGGCTTCTGTTTGCTGCGGAGCAAATCCACGCAAGCCGTCATTACCACCGAGTTCCACCAGCACCCAACGCGGCTGATGCTCTTTGAGCAGCGCAGGCAGACGTGCCAGCCCCTGTTGTGAAGTGTCGCCACTGATACTGGCGTTGACGACCGGCGGTTTTTGCTGCCATTTATCATTGAGTAGTGCAGGCCAGGCGGTATTGGCCGCCATACGATAGCCCGCGCTCAGGCTGTCTCCCAACACCAGTAACGTGTCCGCCGCCGCGGCGCGCAGGCTAAACAGAAGCAGAAACAGGAAGGGCAAATGCCAGCGGAAAACATTGTTGAAGTTCATCATCTTAAGAAGTCCGTCGGTCAGGGGGAGCATGAACTTCCCATCCTTACCGGAGTTGAGCTTGTTGTCAAACGGGCACAGACCCTTGCCCTGATTGGTGAGTCCGGTTCGGGGAAATCGACGCTGCTTGCGATCCTCGCCGGGCTTGATGATGGTAGCAGTGGTGAAGTAAATCTGCTCGGTAAGCCGCTGCATGCAATGGATGAAGAAGCGCGTGCGAAGCTGCGTGCCGACAGCGTTGGCTTTGTCTTTCAATCCTTTATGCTGATTCCCACCCTCAATGCACTGGAAAACGTCGAGCTTCCGGCCCTGCTACGGGGGGAAAACAGTGCTGAAAGCCGGGCGAGCGCGAAAGCCTTACTGGAAAACCTGGGGCTGGGTAAACGTCTGGACCATCTTCCGGCACAGCTGTCCGGCGGCGAGCAGCAGCGCGTGGCGCTGGCCCGCGCCTTTAATGGTCAACCTGAATTACTTTTTGCTGACGAACCCACCGGCAACCTCGACCGCCAGACCGGCGACAAAATTGCCGACCTGCTCTTCTCCATGAACCAGCAATATGGCACCACCCTGATTCTGGTGACGCATGACCCGGCGCTTGCGGCACGCTGTGACCGCCGTTTACGTCTGGTGAATGGCGAACTGCAGGAGGAGGCATGATAGCCCGCTGGTTCTGGCGCGAGTGGCGCTCGCCTTCACTGCTCATCGTCTGGCTGGCGTTAAGTCTGGCGGTGGCCTGCGTACTGGCGCTTGGCAATATTAGCGATCGCATGGAGAAGGGGTTAAGCCAGCAGAGTCGCGATTTTCTGGCCGGCGATCGGGCGCTGCGCAGCTCCCGTGAAATACCGCAGGCCTGGCTGGATGAAGCGCGTAAAAATGGCCTGAAAGTCAGCGAGCAGATCTCTTTTGCCACCATGACGTTCGCCAAAGATACGCCCCAACTGGCAAACGTGAAAGCCGTAGACGATAGCTATCCGCTGTACGGTGAGTTACAAACCACCCCGCCGCAGGTCAAGCCCAGGGCGGGCACGGTACTGCTGGCCCCACGCCTGATGGCGCTGCTGAATCTGAAAACCGGCGACACTATCGATGTGGGCGATGCCACGTTACGCATTGCTGGTGAGGTGGTTCAGGAGCCGGACTCCGGGTTTAACCCGTTTGAAATGGCGCCGCGTCTGCTGATGAACACCGCTGATGTGGCGAAAACCGGGGCGGTGCAGCCGGGCAGTCGTGTGAGCTGGCGGGTAAAGTTTGCCGGCACGCCTGCGCAACTTGAGGCGTACGAAAGCTGGCTGCTGCCGCAACTCAAACCGGAACATCGCTGGTACGGGCTTGAGCAGGATGAAGGCGCGCTTGGCAAGTCTTTACAACGCGCGCAGCAGTTCCTCCTGCTTTCGGCGCTGTTAACGCTGCTGCTGGCGGTCGCCGCCGTTGCGGTCGCCATGAACCACTACTGCCGCAGTCGTTACGACCTGGTGGCAGTTCTCAAAACGCTGGGGGCGGGCAGGGCGCAACTGCGTAAACTGATCGTCGGTCAGTGGCTGATGGTGCTGGCGCTGTCGGCGATCGCCGGCGGCATTATTGGGCTGGGGTTTGAAAAAATCCTGATGGCACTCCTCAAGCCCGTTTTACCGGTCTCGCTGCCCGCCGCCAGCGGCTGGCCGTGGCTGTGGTCGATTGGCGCGATGGTTGTTATCTCATTGCTGGTGGGGCTGCGCCCTTATCGCCTGCTATTGGCAACGCAACCGCTGCGCGTGCTGCGTCGCGATGCCGTTGCCGATGTCTGGCCGCTGAAGTTCTATCTGCCGATGATTAGCGGCGTGGCCGTGCTGCTGCTCGCCTGCTTAATGGGCGCAAGCATACTGTTATGGTCGGTGCTGGCCGGGGCCGTGGTGCTGGCACTGGTTTGCGGCGTCGTGGGCTGGCTGCTGCTGAGCGTGATGAAGACGCTGACGCTAAAAGCCTTACCGCTGCGCCTTGCGGTGAATCGCCTGCTGCGCCAGCCGGGCTCAACGCTGAGCCAGCTGTCGGCGTTTTCCCTTTCCTTTATGCTGCTGGCCATGCTGCTGGTGCTGCGTGGGGACTTGCTCGACCGCTGGCAGCAACAGTTGCCGCCGGAAAGCCCGAACTATTTCCTCATTAACATTGCGTCGGAGCAGGTGGTGCCGGTGAAGGCGTTCCTGTCTGAACATCATGTGATCCCGCAGACGTTCTGGCCTATCGTGCGTGCCCGGCTGACGCAGATTAACGGCCAGACCACCGACGGTAACAGTGATGAGTCGCTCAATCGCGAACTGAACCTCACCTGGCAGGGAGCAGAAGCGAATCACAACCCGGTCACCGCAGGCACCTGGCCGCCGAAAGCCGGAGAAGTCTCTATCGAACAGGAGCTCGCAAAACGCCTTAAGCTCAAGCTCGGGGATACCGTGACCTTTACGGGAGATACTCAGGAATTCAGCGCCAAAGTGACCAGCCTGCGTAAAGTGGACTGGGAGAGCCTGCGCCCGAACTTCTTCTTTATCTTCCCGCAGGGGGCGCTGGACGGGCAACCGCAGAGCTGGCTGACCAGTTTCCGCTGGCAGAATGGCAACGGCATGCTCACCCAGCTTAACCGCGAGTTCCCGACCATCAGCCTGCTTGATATTGGCGCAATTCTGAAGCAGGTCGGTCAGGTGCTGGAGCAGGTCAGCCGTGCGCTGGAGGTGATGGTGGTGCTGGTGACGGTCTGCGGCATATTGCTGCTGCTGGCACAGGTGCAGGTGGGCATGCGTCAGCGTCATCAGGAACTGGTGGTCTACCGCACGCTCGGGGCAGGCAAACGGCTGCTGCGTACCACGCTATGGTGTGAGTTTGCGCTGTTGGGGTTTGTCTCGGGGCTGGTGGCGGCGATGGGGGCGGAGACCGCGCTGGCGGTGCTGCAAACCTACGTCTTTGACTTCCCGTGGCAGCCGGACTGGCGATTGTGGGTGATACTCCCCGTGTGTGGCGCACTGTTGCTCTCTTTATGTGGCGGTTGGCTGGGCACCCGCTTGCTGAAAGGCAAAGCGCTTTTCCGTCAGTTCAACCTCACATAATAAAGCCATTTCATTACACGTCGGCTAAACAACCGGCGTGTGATTTTTAAAGTGCACGAAATGCTAAATACCTGATTTTTAAGCGCACATTCCACCAAAAACCCAGCAACACGACATGTTTAATCGGCGTTAATATTCAGCGGGCAACAATTTGGCTGCTTATTAATCCAGGAAAGAGCATGGCACATAATATTAAAGCGCTGGCGATGACGATCGGCGCAGCACTGGCGCTGACTTCATTTGCAACGCAAGCAGAAATCACGCTGCTAAAACAAGATCCGCAAGCGGGCGATCCGCTGAGCCGTCTCAATCTGACCGTAGGCGGCAGTATCCGTCCGCAGTTCAACATGATGACCGGCGATGGCGATAAAGGCTCTTACAAACGTAACGGTTTTGATGGCGGTACGCGTTTCCGCTTTGCAACCGACTACTACCTGTTTGATGACATCAGTTGGATCAACTACTACGAGCTGGGCGTCAATATTCCGGCAGTCTTCGACTGGGATAACCACCATGCGGAGGGGGCGAACGACACCTCGCGCCGTATGCTTTACACCGGTCTGAAAAGCAAAACCTGGGGTATTTTGACCTACGGTCAGCAGAACAGCGTTTATTACGATGTGGTTGGTGCGAAAACCGATATCTGGGACTACGACATGATTGGCCAGGCGCCAGGTAACGGCATCAACGGCGACTATGACGGCTCATACCGTTCCCGCAATATGCTGAAATACAAAAACAGCGTTGGTGATGCAGATGTCTATGCCTCTTATCTGTTTGATGACAGCGAATATTTACCGGGTAATGGCCTGCGTTATAAGCGTAAAGGCGGCGGCTCGTTGGGTCTGGATTATCATCTGACCACCGACCTGACGCTGGGTGCTGCATGGAACTATACCCGTGCCGAGATGCGTAATCCGAACAATGGTGACAGCAAAACCTGGGACCAGAATATCCTCGGTACTGCGCTGAGCTGGACGCCGGATAACTGGACCTTCTCCGCAGGCGGCGGCTGGTATCAGAACTTTATGACCAGCAAAAAAGTGTCGGTGAACGACTACTTTGCGGGCGATGCGTGGGGTATTGAGTACTTCGCCGGTTATAAATTCCCGGTAGGGCAGTATGCGCTGAAATCTGTTCAGCCTTACGTTATGGGCGATCGCATTGAGACCATGAATGGTCGCAATTATCAGCGTATCGACAACGGTGTGGGCGTGAGCTTCCAGCTGGATTATGGTTTCCGCGTCGATTTTGAACACGTATTTACCTCCAGCACCGACGATCTGGGCGACATGAACTTAGTGCGTCTGCGCTACGACTTCTGACGACCCAGCATTGATGTTTGATACCTCCACTATTAGCAAAGATCTGACTTTGCTAAGCTAAAAAAAGCATAAAGAGAGGCGGGCGTGTTTCGCTTTTCTTTATGCTTCATCGCCTTACCCTGCTAAATCTCCCCATCATTCAGTGACATACTTCACACCAACATGAATTTTTTTCAATTACCGCTGCGCTGTCTTTGTGCCATCTTATTGCGTGATATGAAAATGGAGCGCGCCGCGTGGACGGTGCGCCACACGCAACACACCTCGTTAGGGAGAATGTATGGGACGTCGTCTCGGTTTTCGTGCCGCCTTTGGGGCACTCCTTCTGGCCTGCGGTTTGAGTTCCGCCCTGGCCAACAGCTCACCGCACACCATTGTTTTCGGCGTTGCCCCTGGGCCGTACGGTGACATGGTCAAACAGGCTATTGCGCCGTCATTAAAAGAGAAAGGCTACAAAGTCGTGGTGCGCGAATTCAGCGACTACGTGCAGCCGAATATGGCGCTGTCTAACGGCAGCATTGACGCCAACCTGTTCCAGCACTCGCTCTATTTCGATAAATTTACCGCCGATAAAGGGCTGAAGCTGACCAAACTGATCGCCGTGCCGACCGCGGGCATGGGCTTCTACTCCCACAAAATTAAAAGCCTCGATGAGCTGAAAAAAGGCGACATCGTGACGCTCTCCAACGACCCGACCAACCTGGCCCGTGGCCTGCGTTTCCTGGCCTCATTGGATCTCATTACCATCAAAGAGAATATCGATCCGACTAAAGCCTCCGAGCGTGATATTGCCAGCAACCCGAAAGGCCTGGTGTTCAAGCCGCTGGAAGCCGCGCAGCTACCGCGTACGCTGGACAGCGCCACCGCTGCGCTGGTCAACGGTAACTTCGCGATTGCGGCCGGGCTGGATCTCTCTACCGCTATCAAACAGGAACACCTGGACGAGAACCTCAAAAACATCATTGCGGTCCGCAGTGAAGATGCGGACAAACCTTTCGCCAAAGATATCGTTGAGGTGGTGAAATCCCCGGCCTACCGTGCGGTAATTGACTCGCCGGACCACGTCTATGGCGCCTTCCAGAAACCAGACTGGATGACCGCCGCTGATAAGAAGTAAGCGTCGGACTGAGTTAACAGGCAGGCTGCGGCCTGCCTTTTGCCGTTTGAGGGAATCATGATTGAGATAGACAAGGTCTGCGTAGACTTTCCGGCCGTGCGCGGAGCCACGCCGACCCGTGCGGTCGATGATGTTAGCCTGCGCATCGCCGCAGGCGAGATTTTTGGCATTGTCGGCACCAGTGGTGCCGGAAAAAGTACGCTATTGCGCACCCTGAATGCGCTGCAACGCCCCAGTGAAGGCAGCGTGAAAGTGAACGGCGTGGCGATATCGCAAATGGAAGGCGTGACGCTACGCCAGGCGCGCCAGCGCATTGGCATGATCTTCCAGCACTTCAACTTAATGCACACCCGCACCGTGGCACAGAACGTGGCCTTCAGCCTGAAAGCAGCAGGCTGGGAACGGGCGAAAATCGCTCCGCGTGTGGCGGAAATTCTTGCGCTGGTGGGGCTGAGCGACAAAGCCAACCGCTACCCGGTTCAGCTCAGCGGCGGGCAGAAGCAGCGCGTCGGCATCGCCCGCGCTATCGCCAACCACCCGGATGTGCTGTTGTGTGATGAGCCGACTTCAGCGCTGGACCTGGAAACCTCCGCCACCATTCTGGAATTGCTCAAGCAGATCAACGTGCAGCTGGGGATCACGATCGTGCTGATCACTCACGAGATGAACGTGATCAAATCCATCTGCGATCGGGTGGCGGTGATGTCCGGCGGCAAAGTGGTGGAGAGCGGCGATGTGTTTGATATCTTTGCGCATCCGCAGCATGCGTTTACCCAACAGCTGGTATCACGCACCCTCAATCTGACGCTGCCGGAGCGGTTGCGCGAGCACCTGCCGGGTCAGCTGTTGAAGATTTTGTTTATCGGCGATTCCGCCGAGCAGCCCGTTCTCTCTGATGCGGCCATCCACTTTGGCGTGGCAGTGAACATTCTGCACGGCAAGATTGAGTACATCGGTGAACGTGCGCTGGGCATTCTGGTGGTACAACTGACCGCAGAGGATCCGACTGTAGTGACGCAGGCGGTGGACTATATTCGTAACCGGACCGCACAGGTGGAGGTGATCCGTGGATGATTTACTGGCTGACCTGAGCCTCGCCTTTGGCGAAACCTTCCAGATGCTGAGCATCTCCACGGTGCTGGCGATTATCGGTGGCCTGCCGCTGGGCTTTCTGATCTTCGTTACCGACCGAAACCTCTTCTGGCAAAACCGTGCGGTTTACCTCATCAGCTCCGTGCTGGTGAACATTATCCGCTCGGTGCCCTTCGTGATCCTGCTGGTACTGTTACTGCCACTGACCCAGTTCCTGCTCGGTAACACCATCGGCCCGATTGCGGCATCGGTGCCGCTGTCCGTGGCGGCGATTGCGTTTTACGCGCGCCTGGTCGACGGAGCGTTGCGTGAAGTAGACAAAGGGATTATTGAAGCGGCGGAGGCCTTTGGGGCCAGTCCGATGCGCATCATCTGCACGGTACTGCTGCCGGAAGCCAGCGCGGGCCTGCTGCGCGGTTTGACGATTACGCTGGTCAGCCTGATTGGCTACTCGGCGATGGCGGGGATCGTGGGTGGCGGCGGTGTCGGCGATCTCGCGATCCGCTACGGCTATTATCGCTATGAAACGCAGGTGATGATCGTCACCGTTATCGCGCTGATTGTGCTGGTACAGGTAGTGCAGATGCTCGGTGACTGGCTGGCGCAACGTGCGGATAAACGCGACAGGCACTGAGTTGTTATGATGCGGTGAGGGGAGCCCCGGTGGCGCTCCTCACCTGAAAATCAAACGCCGTCAAAAATCCGGTGACTTCCGGCTGCCGTTGAGTAAACAACGCAACAATGTCGTCCACGGCTTTCCCGCGATGGTATTTATGCCAGGCAAGACTCAGCGGTGAAGGCGGGCGCATTGACGGGATTGTGCCGCTCACCAGCTCGCCCTTTTCAATCAGCGGCTGACAAATCTGTTTTGGTAAAAAGCCCACGCCCACCCCCGCCAGGTGTGCGGCTATCTTGGTTTCGATATCCGGTACGATAATCTCCTTCTGTCCCGGTAATCGCCAGGCCACGCGTTTGGTCAGGGTACGTGCACTGTCTTCGATATTCACCGCCGGATACCTTCGTAGCTGCGCTTCACCCAGCGGCTCTTTAATCCGGGCCAGTGGATGGTCTGGCGACATCACAAACAGCCACTGAATTTCCCCCAGCGGCTCCAGCGCAAAGGTGTTGGCCAGCGGTTCTGTGCCGGTAACGCCAATCGCCAGAGAAAAACCCTCATGCAGCAATGAATCCCACACGCCCATGTAGATCTGCCGGGAAAAATGAAACTGCGTGAAGGGGTAACGTGCCGTCAACCAGGCCAGCAACCGTGCCACGGCGGCGGGGTTATAAAGTAAGTTATTCACCGCAATATTGACCTGCCGCTCCACGCCATCATTCACCTGCTGGAGCTCGCCCGGCATGCTGTCCAGCCAGCCCAGCCATTCCCGTGCCTGAGCCAACAAATGTTGCCCTGCAGGCGTCATCGAAACACTGCGTGTGGTACGGATAAACAACGGCACGCCCGTGTTCTCTTCCAGCAGCTTGATACGGTAGCTGATGGTTGCCGTAGTTTTGCAGAGTCGCTCCGCCGCTTTCGAGAAACTACCGTTTTCGGCAACACTCATAAAAGTGCGCAGTGTTTCGGGGTCAAGCATCTGTTTATCCGTCCTTTTTGATTAAACAAAACGAATGTCTTCACCGTTGATTTACAAGTATTTTTGCATTTTATCTTCGTATGAAATGTGGCCTGAATCTTATTTTGGAAAATTATTCCAACTTTTGTGTTGATGTTGCCTGGAGAAGGTTTTAGATTGCTCACATTGAAGCCGCAGTGGGCCGACAGGCCAGGTGAGAGGAATTTTTTCACAAGGAAATTGCAATGAAACTTCAGGTATTACCGTTAAGCCAGGCGACCTTTAGCGCATATGGTGACGTGATTGAAACGCAAGGGCATGACTTTTTCCATATCAATGATGGCCTCGTTGAGCGCTACCACGATCTGGCAACGGTTGAGATCCTCGCCCAGGATCGCACGTTGATTAGCATTAACCGGGCGCAACCTGCCGCGATGCCGATTATTATTCATGAACTTGAACGCCACCCGCTGGGTACGCAGGCTTTTATTCCGATGAACCGTGAACCCTTCGTGGTGATTGTGGCGCAAGGGGGAGACACTCCGGACCTGACCACGCTGCGTGCCTTTATCTCGAATGGAGAACAAGGGGTGAATTATCATCGTAATATCTGGCATCATCCGCTGTTTGCGTGGCAAAACGTGACTGATTTTCTGACCGTGGATCGTGGTGGACTGGATAACTGTGATGTGGAGAGTATCCCCACCCATGAGCTTTGTTTTGCATGAGGTAACGCGTGACGCCTCAGATCTTCTTGCTTAAGATGAGCGTATTTTTCATTGTTTATGCTCAGTTGTGAGCCGGAGTGATTGAGGTATGACTGAAGTTAGGCGTCGCGGCAGACCGGGTCAGGCAGAACCTACTGCGCAGAAAGGCGCGCAGGCGCTCGAAAGAGGGATCGCGATTCTGCAGTATCTGGAAAAGAGCGGCGGTAGTTCGTCGGTCAGCGACATAGCACTCAATCTGGATTTACCACTGTCGACCACGTTCCGCTTGCTGAAGGTATTACAGGGAGCCGATTTTGTCTCTCAGGACAGCCAGTTAGGCTGGTGGCATATCGGGCTGGGCGTGTTCAACGTGGGGGCCGCTTACATTCACAATCGTGATGTGCTCTCCGTGGCTGGCCCCTTTATGCGCCGGTTGATGCTGATGTCGGGTGAAACGGTGAATGTGGCTATCCGCAACGGTAATGAAGCAGTGCTCATTGGGCAGCAGGAGTGTAAATCGATGGTCAGGATGTGTGCTCCGCTTGGCAGCCGTCTTCCGCTACACGCTTCCGGCGCGGGCAAAGCCTTGCTTTATCCGCTGGCGGAAGAGGAACGGATGGATGCGATCGTCAAAACGGGGCTGCAACGATTTACGCCGACTACCTTAATTGATCTACCGACGCTGCAAAAGGATTTGGATACTGCGCGTGATCGTGGTTATGTCATTGATCAGGAAGAACATGTGACAGGACTCAATTGCATCGCCGCCCCCATTTTTGACGATGTCGGTAATGCGGTTGCGGCTATCTCCATCTCCGGCCCGGCATCACGACTGACGGCCGATCGTTTTACCAGCCAGGGAGAGCTGGTACGCGATACCGCCCGCGATATCAGTAAAGCGCTGGGTTTGAAAACGCCTGACGCCTGACCAGCACCACACCCCGCTCACCGGAGCGGGAATTTTTTGGCACATTTTAATGTTGGAAAGTTTTTCCAATAAACATGAGGTAAATGAAAATGGCAAAAATGAGAGCCGTGGATGCGGCAATGTATGTTCTGGAAAAAGAAGGCGTCAGCACGGCGTTTGGCGTACCGGGAGCGGCAATTAACCCCTTCTATTCTGCCATGCGTAAGCACGGCGGCATTCGCCACGTTCTGGCTCGTCATGTTGAGGGCGCATCACATATGGCTGAGGGATATACCCGGGCCGCGGCGGGTAATATCGGTGTTTGCCTCGGCACGTCCGGGCCTGCGGGAACCGACATGATCACCGCACTCTATTCCGCCTCCGCCGACTCGATTCCCATTTTGTGTATTACCGGTCAGGCCCCTCGCGCCCGTCTGCACAAAGAAGATTTCCAGGCGGTGGATATCGAATCTATTGCCAAACCGGTAAGCAAAATGGCGGTGACCGTGCGCGAACCGGCGCTGGTGCCGCGCGTGTTGCAGCAGGCTTTCCATCTGATGCGCTCAGGCCGTCCAGGCCCCGTGCTGGTCGACCTGCCTTATGATGTCCAGGTGGCGGAAATCGAATTTGACCCGGACATGTACGAACCTTTAGCGGCCTACAAGCCTGCTGCCACCCGTGCTCAGGCTCTGCGGGCAGTAGAAATGCTGATGGCAGCCGAACGTCCGGTGATTGTTGCAGGCGGTGGGGTGATCAATGCGGATGCCGCAGCGCTGTTGCAGCGTTTTGCTGAAATCACTGACGTTCCCGTCATTCCAACCTTAATGGGATGGGGCTGCATTCCGGACGATCATGAGCTGATGGCCGGAATGGTCGGCCTGCAAACTGCGCACCGCTACGGTAATGCTACGCTGTTGGCGTCGGATATGGTTTTCGGGATTGGTAACCGCTTCGCCAATCGCCATACCGGCTCCGTTGAGAAATACACCGCCGGGCGAAAAATCATCCATATCGACATTGAACCGACGCAGATTGGCCGCGTGTTATGCCCGGATCTGGGAATTGTTTCGGATGCGAAAGCCGCACTGGAACTGCTGGTCGACATCGCCCTGGAGATGCAAAAAGCCGGACGCCTCCCGTGTCGTACCGAATGGGTGGCAGAGTGCCAGCAGCGCAAACGCACGTTACTGCGTAAAACACATTTTGATAATGTGCCGGTGAAACCGCAGCGCGTGTATGAAGAGATGAACAAAGCCTTTGGTCGCGACGTGTGTTATGTCACCACTATCGGACTGTCGCAAATCGCTGCCGCACAGATGCTCCATGTTTTCAAAGACCGTCACTGGATAAACTGCGGTCAGGCAGGCCCGCTTGGCTGGACTATTCCTGCTGCATTAGGGGTCTGCGTGGCAGATCCTAAACGCAACGTGGTGGCCATCTCCGGCGACTACGACTTCCAGTTTATGATTGAAGAGCTTGCCGTGGGTGCGCAGTTCAACATCCCTTACATCCACGTATTGGTGAATAACGCCTACCTGGGGCTGATTCGTCAGTCGCAGCGCGCATTCGACATGGATTTCTGCGTGCAACTGGCCTTCGAGAACATCAACTCAAGCGAGGTGAATGGCTACGGCGTGGATCACGTGAAAGTAGCGGAGGGACTGGGTTGTAAAGCCATTCGCGTGTTCAAACCTGAGGATATCGCCCCGGCCTTCGAGCAAGCCAAAGCGCTAATGGCACAACATCGCGTGCCGGTAGTGGTTGAAGTGATTCTGGAACGCGTCACCAACATTTCGATGGGCAGCGAACTCGATAACGTCAACGAGTTTGAAGAGGTGGCAGAGTCCGCCGCCGATGCGCCAACCGAAACCTGTTTCATGAAATATGAATAAGCGAGGCAACCATGTTACGTTTTTCTGCCAACCTCTCCATGCTGTTTCTGGAATATGACTTTCTTGATCGCTTTGAAAAAGCGGCGGAGTGCGGGTTTCAGGGCGTCGAGTTTATGTTTCCCTACGGTTTTGAGATTGACGTATTAAAGCAAAAGCTCAGCGAGAATAACCTTGAGCATACGCTGCATAACTTACCGGCGGGTGACTGGGCTGCCGGTGAAAGGGGCATAGCCTGTATTCCAGGTCGCGAAGCAGAATTTCGTGAAGGAGTATCAGAAGCAATTCGCTACGCCCGCGCGCTGGGCAACAAAAAGATAAACTGCCTGGTGGGTAAAACCCCGCAGGGATATTCAGCGGAAAAAATCCACGCCACGCTGGTAGCGAATTTACGCTTTGCGGCAGAGGCGCTGGAAAAAGAGAATATCCTGTTATTAATCGAGCCGATTAATCATTTTGATATTCCCGGATTTTATCTCACCGGCACTCACCAGGCGCTGGCTCTGATTAAGGACGTTGGCAGTAAAAACATCAAAATCCAATACGATATTTACCATATGCAACGGATGGAAGGGGAATTAGCGCAGACCATGACGACGTTTGCCGACAGTATTGGTCATTTGCAAATCGCCGATAACCCACGGCGTGGAGAACCAGGAACCGGAGAAATTAATTACGACTATTTATTTAGCGTCATTGAACAGTCACCTTATAACGGCTGGGTCGGGTGTGAATATAAACCCTTAACCACCACGGAAGCAGGAATGGCCTGGTTTAATCGCTATCGTTAATATTAAACGCATTCTGGCAACGCTTTTTCTCCACGTCATGTGGAAGGGACTGCTGTTGCCTGAATTCGGGAAAACCACCTTTAAATAAGAGGAAGAGTATGAAACTGGGATTTATTGGTCTTGGGATCATGGGCACGCCAATGGCGCTCAATCTGGCAAAAGCCGGCCATGCATTACATGTCACCACCATTGGTCCGGTGGCGGACGAATTGCTGAAAATGGGCGCGGTAAACGTTGAGACTGCGCGGCAGGTAACTGAAAAATCTGACATTGTCTTTATCATGGTGCCTGATACACCCCATGTTGAAGCGGTACTGTTTGGTGAGAATGGCTGTGCCAGTGCCTCGCTTAAAGGCAAGACGCTAGTGGACATGAGTTCAATTTCACCCATCGAAACTAAGCGCTTTGCCCGTCAAATTAATGAACAGGGTGGTGATTATCTGGATGCACCGGTTTCGGGTGGGGAAATAGGCGCGCGTGAAGGCACTTTATCCATCATGGTCGGCGGGGAACCGGCAGTCTTTGAACGTGTTAAGCCGCTCTTTGACATCATGGGCAAAAATATCACGCTGGTTGGCGGCAATGGCGACGGACAAACGTGCAAAGTTGCTAACCAAATTATAGTGGCGCTGAACATCGAAGCGGTTTCAGAGGCATTAATATTTGCCTCTAAAGCGGGAGCCGATCCGGTGCGCGTGCGTCAGGCATTAATGGGCGGCTTTGCTTCATCACGCATTCTTGAAGTCCACGGGGAGAGAATGATTAAGCGCACATTCAACCCCGGATTTAAAATTGCGCTGCACCAAAAAGATCTCAATTTAGCCTTACAAAGTGCCAAAGCACTGTCAATTAATCTCCCTAATACCGCGACCTGCCAGGAACTTTTTAATACCTGTGCGGCAAACGGGGGCAGTGAACTTGATCACTCGGCGCTGGTTCAGGCACTGGAATTAATGGCAAACCACACAGTGAGCTAATGACCTCGATCGCTGCAGCATGCAGCGATTATTTTTTTATAGCTTAAATCCGAACAAAGGTAATGTTTATGAGTGCAACGGACAAAACCGGTATTGAATACTGGAAAAAAATTGTCGTCGTGATGAGCCTGGGGTGGGTGGCGATATGGATTTATCGAACCGTATTGACGCCTATCTATCCGGAAATACAGGCATCACTTGGCAATGTGAATAACGCTGAAATTGGTGCGATTGCCAGTTTTTATTTCTTAGCGTACTGCAGCATGCAGATCCCCTGCGGCATCCTGGTCGATAAACTCGGGCAGAAAATCATGCTGATGTGTGGTTTCTCGCTCTTTATTCTCGGCACGTTGAGTATTGCTCATGCCAGTAGCCTGACGATGATCTATATCGGTTCGCTGATGGCGGGTGCAGGCTGCGCCTCTTTCTTCAGTTCGGCCTACTCGCTCTCTTCCGCCAATGTGCCGCAGGAGCGCCGGGCGTTAGCCAATGCCATCATCAATAGCGGTTCTGCCATTGGGATGGGGATTGGCCTCATTGGTTCGAGCATTCTGGTGAAAAGCATGCACATGCCATGGCAGCAGGTTTTGTACATCGTCGCCGCTATCCTGGTTATCATGCTGGTGACCTTCACATTAATCATCCGTGCGAAAGCTAAAAACGCCGCACCTGCCACCGCGCAAAAAAGCGCTGCGGCGACCCAGAACGTAGAAGAGAAAAATGCGCCGCTCTTCTCACCGCTGCTTTGCAGCGTTTACTTTCTCTACTTCTGTACCTGCTATGGCTATTACCTGATTGTCACCTGGCTGCCTTCTTATCTACAGACCGAGCGCGGCTTTGACGGCGGGGCGATTGGTCTTGCCTCGGCGCTGGTGGCGGTGGTCGGGGTTCCGGGGGCGCTCTTCTTCAGCAACCTGTCGGATAAATTCCGTAATAGCAAAGTGAAAGTGATCCTCGGCCTGGAAATTGTCGCCGCCGTGATGCTGATGTTGACGGTACTCTCGCCTAATACCACCACGCTGATGATAAGCCTTGTGCTGTATGGATTACTGGGCAAAATGGCGGTGGACCCGATTTTGATTTCTTTCGTTTCAGAACAGGCCTCGTCCAAAACCCTTGGACGCGCATTTAGTTTGTTCAACTTCTTCGGTATGAGCTCTGCGGTGGTGGCCCCCACACTCACCGGCTTTATTTCTGACATCACCGGTTCCAAAGAGATTAGCTTCGTCATCTCAGCCTGTCTTGTTATTACCGGAACCCTTATTTTTGCAGCCGTTGCCTTACGCAGAAAAAAAGCAGCAGCCGTTACCGCTTCTGCTTAATCGTTTAAATACAAAAAGAGTATTTTGATTTTATTTTATTAATTGTTTTTTTTGTTCCGCATAGCTAAGCCCATTAATTATTATATTAAAACCACAGAGGGACTTATGGAACATCACAGAAAACTCTACCAGGAACGCGGTTATAGCGAAGACCTGTTACCAAAAATAGATAAACAAAGAAACTGGAAAACATTTAATTATTTTACTTTATGGATGGGGTCGGTACATAACGTTCCTAATTACGTTATGGTTGGCGGCTTTTTCATCCTGGGGCTATCAACGTTCAATATTATGCTCGCTATTATATTAAGTGCCTTGGTCATTGCTTTTGTAATGGTGATGAACGGTGCGGCGGGCAGTAAATACGGTGTACCTTTTGCGATGATCCTCAGAGCATCATACGGCGTACGCGGCGCGTTATTCCCCGGCTTATTGCGTGGGGGTATTGCAGCCATTATGTGGTTCGGCTTGCAATGTTACGCCGGGTCGCTGGCCTTTCTGATCCTCATCGGCAAAATCTGGCCGGACTTTCTGGCGCTGGGCGGCGATTTTAAACTACTGGGGATTTCCCTGCCGGGGTTAATCGCGTTTCTCATCTTCTGGCTGATTAACGTGGGCATTGGTTTTGGCGGCGGTAAGGTGTTGAACAAATTCACCGCTATTCTCAACCCCTGCATTTACATCGTGTTCGGCGGCATGGCGGTGTGGGCCATTATGCTGGTTGGCATCGGCCCGATTCTCGATTACCTGCCCACCGGCGTGGCAAAAGCAGAAAACAGCGGCTTCCTGTTCCTGGTGGTGATCAACGCGGTGGTCGCCGTCTGGGCCGCCCCGGCGGTGAGTGCATCTGACTTTACATATGAATGTTGACGGCCATAAGACTGATTGTGACGTTAGTGATGAGTTTGGTTCGGTGCCTGAGGAGTTAAAGGTTGAATTGGCCA
>DFPL01000101.1 GCA_002377245.1 Enterobacteriaceae bacterium UBA3516 | reverse complement strand
ATACGGCCTTCCATGCTCAGTGCCTGAATGGCATCGCCGCAGAACTCCACAACATGACCTGTACCACCCGCGCTGCCGGTGGTGCCGATGATCGCCAGCACAATGTCTTTGGCTGTAATACCCGCAGCCGCTTTGCCCTGGACTTCAATTTTCATGGTTCTGGCGCGACCCTGTTTCAGGGTCTGGGTTGCCAGAACGTGTTCAACTTCTGAGGTGCCGATACCAAATGCCAGCGCACCAAACGCACCGTGCGTTGCCGTGTGGGAGTCACCGCAGACGATGGTCATGCCCGGCAGGGTGACGCCCTGTTCTGGCCCCATCACGTGTACGATGCCTTGATACGGGTGGTTCAGGTCATACAGCTCCACGCCAAACTCGTTGCAGTTTTTAATCAACTCCTGCATCTGAATGCGGGCCATCTCGCCGGACGCGTTGATGTCTTTTGTCTGGGTGGAGACGTTGTGATCCATGGTAGCGAAGGTTTTGCCAGGCTGGCGCACCGGACGATTGTGCGCACGCAGGCCATCGAACGCCTGAGGTGATGTCACTTCATGCACCAGGTGGCGGTCGATATATAACAGTGGGGTTTCGTTTGGCGCTTCATGAACAACGTGCGCATCAAACAATTTTTCGTATAACGTTTTAGCCATGATTACACCCCTTCGGCGACATAACGGGCAATGATGTCACCCATTTCATCGGTACTGACTGCGGCGTCACCACGGGCTAAATCGCCGGTGCGTACGCCTTCTTCTAATGCGCGGTTAATGGCGCTTTCAATCGCGGTAGCTGCATCGTCTGCATTCAGGCTGTAGCGCAGCAGCAGCGCCAGAGAGAGGATCTGGGCGATGGGGTTAGCAATGTTTTTGCCTGCGATATCCGGCGCGGAGCCGCCGGCCGGCTCATACAGGCCAAAACCTTGTTCATTCAGACTGGCAGACGGCAGCATGCCCATGGAACCGGTGATCATGGCGCACTCGTCAGAGAGAATATCGCCGAACAGGTTGGAGCAGAGCAGCACGTCAAACTGGGACGGGTCTTTAATCAATTGCATGGTGGCGTTATCGATATACATATGTGCCAGTTCAACGTCCGGGTATTCTTGCGCTACTTCATTAACGATTTCGCGCCACAGCAGGGAGGTCTGCAGAACGTTGGCTTTGTCAATGGAATGGACTTTCTTACGGCGTTTACGTGCGGACTCGAAGGCGATACGTGCGATGCGTTCAATTTCAAAACGGTGATACACCTCGGTATCAAACGCTTTCTCATGCTGACCGCTGCCTTCGCGACCTTTCGGCTGGCCGAAATAGATGCCGCCAGTCAGTTCGCGCACACATAAAATGTCAAAGCCGTTTGCAGCGATATCAGCACGCAGCGGGCAGAAGCCTTCCAGACCCTGATACAGTTTTGCAGGACGCAGGTTACTGAACAATTTGAAATGCTTACGCAGGGGCAGCAGGGCGCCACGCTCCGGCTGCTGTGCCGGCGGCAGGTTTTCCCATTTTGGGCCGCCCACTGAGCCAAACAGGATGGCATCTGCCTGTTCACAACCTTCAACGGTAGCCTGCGGCAACGGATTACCGTGGCGATCGATGGCAATGCCACCCACATCGTAGTGGCTGGTGGTGATACGCATATCGAAACGGTTACGAACAGCTTCCAGGACTTTCAGGGCTTGCGCCATCACTTCCGGGCCAATGCCATCACCCGGCAAAACAGCAATATGAGCGTTCTTCGACATCACACAGTTTCCTTGTTGTTTTCTTTATTTTGAGCTTTGCGTTGCAATTCTTTTTCGACTTCGGCGGCACGCCAGATGTTATTCAGGACGTGGACCATGGCTTTCGCGGAGGACTCCACGATATCCGTTGCCAGACCCACGCCATGGAAACGACGACCGTTGTAATTGACGACGATGTCGACCTGGCCCAATGCATCTTTGCCCTGGCCCTTCGCATTGAGATCGTATTTGACCAGCTCAATGTCATAGCCCGTGATGCGATTTATCGCCTGATAGATGGCGTCTACCGGACCGTTGCCGTTGGCGGCTTCTGCTTTCGTTTCTTCGCCACAAGCCAGTTTCACCGAGGCGGTCGCTATATCGCTGGAACCGGACTGCACGCTGAAGTAATCCAGACGGAAATGTTCTGGCTCTTCCTGTTGTTTGTTGATGAACGCCAGTGCTTCCAGGTCGTAATCGAAGACCTGGCCTTTTTTATCCGCCAGTTTCAGGAACGCGTCATACAGGTGATCCATGTTGTAGTCGCTGTCCTGATAACCCATCTCTTCCATGCGGTGTTTCACTGCCGCACGGCCAGAACGTGAAGTCAGGTTCAACTGGACCTGATTCAGGCCAATCGACTCCGGGGTCATAATTTCGTAGTTTTCGCGATTTTTCAGCACCCCATCCTGGTGAATACCGGAGGAGTGGGCGAAGGCGCCAGTACCGACAATGGCTTTGTTCGCCGGAACCGGCATGTTGCAGATCTGGCTGACGGTCTGGCTGGTACGCCAGATTTCGTGATGATTGATACGGGTGTGCACGTTCATAATGTCTTTGCGCACCTTAATGGCCATGATGACCTCTTCCAGTGAGCAGTTACCGGCACGCTCACCGATACCGTTCATTGCACCTTCAACCTGACGAGCACCCGCATGGACGGCGGCGATAGCGTTACCGACCGCCAGGCCTAAGTCATCGTGGGTATGAACAGAAATGATGGCCTTATCGATGTTAGGCACCCGCTCGTACAGACCGGTAATGATATTCGCGAACTCGAAAGGCATGGTGTAGCCGACGGTATCAGGGATATTGATGGTCTTCGCACCTGCATTAATTGCCGCTTCAACCACGCGTGACAGGTCGTCAATTGGGGTGCGGCCTGCGTCTTCGCAGGAGAATTCGACGTCGTCGGTGTAATTACGCGCGCGCTTAACCATATAGACGGCGCGCTCAATCACCTCGTCCAGCGTGCTGCGCAATTTGGTAGCAATATGCATGGGGGAGGTGGCGATAAAGGTATGAATACGGAACGCCTCGGCGACTTTCAGCGACTCGGCAGCGACATCAATATCTTTCTCAACACAACGCGCCAGTGCGCAAACGCGGCTGTTTTTAACCTGGCGCGCGATGGTCTGAACGGATTCGAAGTCGCCAGGAGAGGAGACCGGGAAACCGACCTCCATCACGTCCACGCCCATACGCTCAAGTGCCAACGCAATTTGCAATTTCTCTTTCACGCTCAGGCTTGCCTGTAACGCCTGCTCACCATCACGTAAGGTTGTATCAAAGATAATGACTTGTTGTTGCTGGCTCATGGATTGGTCCTTGTCTCTTCAGGTCGCCTTGCTACGAGCATAAAAAAACCCGCGCCAAGGCGCGGGTTCTTAGTGTTAACTGGAGGATGATTAACGCTGAGCGTCGTCCACCGGTCTACCGCGCACATGGGATGCGTTTAGTAGTAGTAGACCGAGGAAACGAACATTGCGAATCATGACCATGCTCCAGATGAATGCGTAATGCTAATAGTGGTACTGGATACGGAATTCAATGTCAACACTTTGGCTTATAAATGGTTGCAAAAGCCAGACGAGTGTGTCGAGCTGTTTTAGTTAATCGTGCTGGATTTAACGCTGAAATCAAAATAAGGTATTTGTGCTTTTTCATACTTTCTGATGATTGTTCCTCGAAGGCACAATTTCTTGCAACTTGATATATTCCTACACGTTTTAAGTCATTAGGCTATCCCAATGAATTCATATGAATAATAACCGAGGCTTATTGTTTTAATCGAATATCCGGTGTAAATGATAAAATTAAGTTAAATTATATTATTCATGTCGTTTGAAATATTTTAGTAAACTCACACTTATTGGGTGTCCTGAGCATATTGTACATTCATACCATTTATGTTTTGATTCGCCCCATCGTTTCAGACAACTAATAGAGTTTGATTCAATGCTGTTTGGTTGCATGCGCTCCTTATTGCATTGGGAGCCTTTATATATTCCTATTTTTATAGAATCCTCTTTTCCAAATCCTATATGCATGGTAAATGATATTTCTAGCGGTTATTACTACCGAAAAAGGGATGGAGTTTGACACTGGAGATGAATATGTCAGAAGACCACGTTAAAGACTCAACGCAAATTGAGGTAATAAAACCCCAATTGCGTAAAGTTGATCTCAATTTGTTAACAATTTTTGATGCGGTGATGCAGGAACAAAACA
>DFPL01000103.1 GCA_002377245.1 Enterobacteriaceae bacterium UBA3516 | reverse complement strand
ATAAAGAAAGCGATTTTGACGCGCTGTGCGAAATATTTCTGCGCGCGGTTATTGAAACGGCCAGCCAAGATTATTCCCCGCGCCAGATTGCCGCCTGGGCACAAATAGATGCGTCGCGCTGGCAGGAAAAATTAACCCACTCCAGGGTACAGGTTGCGGTCATTAATAACCAGCCGGTAGGTTTTATCACGGCGATAGAACGCTATATTGACCTGCTGTTTGTCTCTCCTGAATTTATACGTCGCGGGGTCGCCAGTGCATTATTCGCGACGCTGGTTACCCGTCTTCCAGACGGCATGATCACCGTCGATGCCAGTATTACGGCGAAGCCCTTTTTCGAACGCCATGGCTTTCAGGTTATTCAGCAACAATCGGTAGAATCCCGTGGCGTGGCATTTGTGAATTACCACATGGCGCTGAAAAGGTAGAGAAAATAACCTTGCAATGAAAACGGAGCCTGATTATTATACGCGCACTTTCCATACATCAGACTGCAAAGGGGGTTAATCATGACAACATATTTTAATAACTCATTTTGCAGACCTTTCCAGGATTAATCTCTTTTCGCCCTGACTGCGTCTGCCACATCCTTATTTAAATTTTTAAGATGGATTGGTATATGGGCACGAATGTTCATTATCTCTCTGACGCGGTTTCTTATATTGCGTCGGACGACTTATGGGTCGAGGGTTTAGCGACCCAACAATTACACACCACCGCAGATTTGCCCGGTATGCACCGTGTCGTCGGTATGCCGGATTTACACCCCGGACGGGGCTATCCCATTGGCGCCGCATTCTTTTCGCGTGGCCGTTTCTACCCGGCGCTTGTCGGAAATGACATTGGCTGCGGCATGGCGCTGTGGCAGACGGACATCCTGCGTCGCAAATATAATGCGGATAAATTTGAAAAACGGCTGACTGCGTTTGATGACCATGCCGATGAGGCCTGGCTGGACAATCATCTGCCTGAACATATGGCCGGGCATCGCTGGCGAAGCGCGCTGGGTTCCATTGGCGGCGGCAACCACTTTGCGGAGTTTCAGCAGGTCGATGAGGTTTTCAATGCCGACTGTTTTCAACAAGCCGGACTGAACGCGGATCGCCTTCAGCTTCTGGTTCACAGCGGGTCACGTGGACTGGGGCAGGCGATTTTGCAGCAGCACATCACAGCCTTTTCTCACGCGGGCCTGGCTGAAGAAAGTGAAGCAGCCGTGCGTTATCTGGCTGAACACCATGAGGCGCTGACGTTTGCGCGGGCGAATCGCCAATTGATTGCGAGGCGTATTTTGCAGCAGGTTCGTGGGGAAGGGGAGGCGGTGCTGGACGTTGCCCACAACTTCGTTGAGCCTTGCCGTATCAACGGTGAAAAAGGCTGGCTACACCGTAAGGGTGCAACGCCAGACAGTGAGGGGCTGGTGGTCATTCCGGGTTCGAGAGGCGATTACAGCTGGCTGGTGCAGCCTGTCGTCAGTGAAGAGACGTTACATTCACTGGCTCATGGCGCGGGGCGCAAATGGATGCGTACCGAGTGCAAGGGCCGACTCTCGGGAAAATTTAGCCCGCAGCAGCTGGCGCGCACCGAGCTTGGTAGTCGGGTGGTTTGCCGCGACAGGCAACTGATTTACGAAGAGGCACCTCAGGCCTATAAGTCCGCCGAAAGCGTGCTTAACTGTCTGATGGACGCCGGGCTGGTGAATCCAGTGGCCCGTTTGTGCCCGGTACTCACGCTGAAAACCAGCGGAGGAAAGTCAGCATGATTCTACTACAACTCTCTTCCGCGCAGGGGCCAGACGAATGCTGCCTGGCGGTGAAAAAAGCGCTGGATGCACTCATTCATGAAGCTCAGGCGCAGCAGGTTGCCTTAACGCTGCTGGAAACCGAAGAGGGGGCACGAACCGGTACGTTACGCTCTGCTCTGGTCTCGCTGGAGGGCGACAACGCGTGGGCGCTGAGTGCCCGCTGGCATGGCACCGTGCAGTGGATTTGTGCCAGCCCCTGGCGACCCCACCACGGACGGAAAAACTGGTATCTGGGCATTGGGCGTTTTGCTGCCGAGGAACAGGACGTATCAGGAGAGATTCGTTTCGAGACGTTACGCTCTTCCGGCCCGGGCGGGCAGCACGTCAATAAGACCGATTCAGCAGTGCGCGCGACCCATCTTGCCAGTGGTATTAGCGTAAAGGTGCAGTCGGAACGGAGCCAGCATGCTAATAAACGGCTGGCAAAGGTGTTGATTGCCTGGCGGCTTGAACAGCTGCGTCAGGAGAGTTATGCGGCCTCAAAGGCGGAGAGAAGGATGTTCCATCATCAGATTGAACGCGGAAATCCGGTGCGAACGTTCACAGGAATGGCATTCAGAGAAAGGTAGTCAGCAGTAATAAATTCTTATCCGACCTACGTGTCACAGTGTAGGCCGGATAAGCGAAGCGCCATCCGGCGATTCAGCGTATTACTTCGCCGGAATGGCTTTCAGCAGTTCGGTCAGAAGCTGCCAGTACTGGCCGACGCTTTCAATATGAACCTGCTCATCCGGAGAGTGCGGCCCGGTGATGGTTGGCCCAATCGACACCATGTCCATGTCCGGGTAAGGTTTTTTGAACAGACCACATTCCAGACCGGCGTGAATGATCTGGATGTTTGGCGTCTTATTAAACAGACGCTGATAGGTCTCACGCACCAGATGCATCACCGGTGAATTGGCGTCCGGCTGCCAGCCAGGATAACCGCCTTTCGGTGCGGTTTTCGCGCCCGCCAGGTGGCCCAGCGACTCCAGCATGCTCACCACATAATCTTTGCCGCTGTCGATAAGCGAACGGATCAGGCAGATGATTTCAACGTTGTCGTCCTGCATGGTGACAACGCCGACGTTCAGAGAGGTTTCCACTACGCCTTTCGCCACGTCAGAGTTGCGGATAACCCCGTTTGGCGTCGCGTTAAGCAACTGAATGAAGCTGTCGCGCGAGGCAGAGGTCAGCGCCTGTTTGTCGCTGGACACGCTCTCCAGCAGAACCATCAGGTTCTTCTCTTTAATTTCCAGTTCGTTTTTCAGGATATCCTGATAGGTCGCCGCCAGCGATTTCAGCTGTTCAGCTTTGTCTGCCGGCACAGCAACGGTAGCGAAGGCTTCACGCGGGATAGCGTTACGCAGCGTTCCGCCATTGAAGTCCACCAGTTGCAGGTTCAGCTCTGCAGCATGCCCTACGAGGAAGCGGGCCAGCAGTTTGTTGGCATTGCCAAGACCCAGGTGAATATCGCCACCTGAGTGGCCACCTTTCAGCCCTTTCAGGGTCAGCTTGAAGGTCTGGGAACCCGTTGCAATGGCTTCGCGTGAGAGCGGCAGGGTGGTGATAAAATCAATCCCACCGGCGCAACCCATGTAGATCTCGCCCTCTTCCTCGGAGTCCGTGTTGATCAGGATATCGGCATGCAACCAGTTCGCCTGAAGGCCAAATGCGCCGTCCATCCCCGCTTCTTCGGTCATGGTCAGCAGCACTTCCAGCGGACCGTGCTCAACGCTGTCGTCAGCGAGAACTGCCAGCGCGGAGGCCATACCGATGCCGTTATCCGCACCCAGCGTGGTGCCACGGGCTTTAACCCATTCGCCATCAATGTACGGCTGAATCGGATCTTTGGTGAAGTCGTGTACGGTGTCGTTATTTTTCTGCGGCACCATATCAAGGTGGGCCTGCAGCACCACCGGTTTACGGTTTTCCATCCCTGCGGTTGCCGGTTTGCGCAGCAAAATATTGCCGACCTGATCACGCTCTGCATGCAAGCCTTTTTCTTTCGCCCAGCTCATCACATGTTCTGCAAGCTGCTCTTCATGGTAAGACGGGTGGGGAATAGAACAAATTTTGGCAAAAATATCCCACAGCGGCTGTGGCGACAATTGAGACAATTCAGACACGATGAGTCTCCTTTAAGAGACCTGCGAAACACACCTTACAGGTCATAGGGTTAAATAAACGGACATCACAAGACGGGCTTGCGAGATGGCCCTGAGAATACCACTTTATTCCCCTCCTGTTAGTACGCGTCGCGTAAAAAGCCAGAGTGATGCCGGGTAGCACTGGTTTTTAGCGCGTCAGATCTCTATAATCTCGCGCAACCTATTTCCCCGTAGAACACTTTTTAAGCCGTAGATACACAGGCTGGGACACTTCACATGAGCGAAAAATACGTCGTCACCTGGGACATGTTGCAGATTCATGCACGCAAACTGGCAAATCGCCTGATGCCGTCTGAGCAATGGAAAGGCATTATTGCCGTTAGCCGTGGCGGTCTGGTACCGGGGGCGTTACTGGCTCGCGAATTGGGTATTCGTCATGTTGATACCGTTTGCATCTCCAGCTATGACCACGATAATCAGCGTGAGATGAAAATCCTTAAACGCGCCGAAGGCGACGGTGAAGGTTTTATTGTGATTGACGATCTGGTGGATACCGGTGGTACGGCGGTGGCAATCCGTGAAATGTACCCCAAAGCGCATTTCGTGACCATTTTTGCAAAACCGGCAGGTCGCCCACTGGTTGACGATTATGTGATTGATATTCCGCAAGATACCTGGATTGAACAACCGTGGGACATGGGCGTGGTCTTCGTACCGCCAATTTCTTCACGTTAATCATCTCCTTGCCGTTCCCCAACGCCTGGCTTTGCCGGGCGTTGTTCATTTTAGCGCGCAGCAGGTTACAATAGTCTCAGTGACGTCATCATGGAGGCTGCGTACATGGCTCAAGCTAACCTCAGCGAAACTTTGTTTAAACCCCGGTTCAAGCATCCGGAAACCTCTACTTTGGTGCGCCGATTTAATCCGGGCACGCAACCGCATATCGATTCCACCCTGGATGGCAGCAACGCGCCGCAGTGGTATCGCATGATCAACCGCCTGATGTGGGTCTGGCGTGGCGTGGATCCGCGCGAGATCATGGATGTGCAATCCCGCATTGTCATGAGCGATGCCGAACGCACTAGCCCGGATCTTTACGACACGGTCGTGGGTTATCGCGGCGGGAATTGGATCTATGAATGGTCAACTCAGGCGATGCTCTGGCAGCAGAAAGCGAGCCAGGAGCAGGATACGGCCCTGAGCGGTCGCCACTGGCTGCACGCCTCGAATCTCTACAGCATTGCGGCCTGCCCACATATTAAAGGCGATGCGCTGGCCGATCAGGCCCAGGCGCTGGCGAACCGCGCCTATGAAGAAGCGGCGCAGCGTCTGCCGGGTAAAATGCGCGAAATGGAGTTCGCTATTCCTGGTGGCTCGCCGGTGATTGGCTTCTTGCATATGCCCGAAGGGGAGGGGCCGTTCCCGACCATCCTGATGTGCGGCGGGCTGGATCATCTGCAAATCGATTACTACACGTTGTATGAGCGCTATTTTGCCCCACAAGGCATCGCCATGCTGACGCTGGATATGCCTTCTGTCGGCTTTTCATCAAAGTGGAAGCTGACCCAGGACTCCAGTCTGCTGCATCAGCACGTATTACAAGCGCTGCCCAACATCCCGTGGATCGATCATACTCGCGTGGCCGCTTTTGGCTTCCGCTTTGGGGCAAACGTGGCGGTGCGCCTCGGCTACCTTGAATCACCCAGGCTTAAGGCTGTCGCCTGTCTGGGGCCGGTTGTGCATGCACTGATGACCAATCCTCAGCAACTCGGCCGCATTCCAGAGATGTACATGGATGTGCTGGCCAGCCGGCTTGGGATGCACGATGCTTCGGACGACGCGCTGCATGTTGAACTGAACCGCTACTCGCTCAAAACGCAGGGGCTGCTCGGTCGTCGTTGTCCGACGCCGATGCTCTCGGGTTACTGGAAAG
The DNA here is from genome assembly GCA_002377245.1 of Enterobacteriaceae bacterium UBA3516. Classification (GTDB taxonomy): domain Bacteria; phylum Pseudomonadota; class Gammaproteobacteria; order Enterobacterales; family Enterobacteriaceae; genus CBFFRJ01. The sequence continues at coordinate 5,211 of DFPL01000103.1, read as the reverse complement.
ATGATCCGTTCAGCCCGGAAGAAGAGTCACGTTTAATTACCTCGTCATCTGCGGACGGTAAACTGCTTGAGATCCCGTTTAATCCGGTTTATCGCAATTTTGATAAAGCGCTACGTGATATCACGGCGTGGATCAGTAATCGATTACGTTAATAGATTGCTAATTTCTATTTGTTTGGTAAAACAGTTGCATCACAAAAGGAGAGATCGCAATGACGTTACCGAGTGGACATCCGAAGAGCAGACTCATTAAAAAGTTTACCGCGCTTGGCCCCTATATTAGGGAAGAGCAGTGTGTAGATAATCGCTTTTTTTTCGATTGCCTGGCCGTATGCGTCAATGTAAAGCCTGCACCGGAGAAGCGTGAATTCTGGGGCTGGTGGATGGAGATGGAAGCGCAGGAAGACCGCTTTACCTACAGCTATCATTTTGGGCTGTTTGATAAAGAAGGGGACTGGAAGCCAACGGCGATTAAAGACGCAGAAGTGACGGATCGACTGGAACACACGCTGCGGGATTTTCATGGGCGTGCCCGTGACCTGCTGGCCACCCTGGATCTGAAACTGGAGCCTGCGGAGAACTTTTCTGACGAGATCAAGCTGACCGCTTGATGCGTTGAGTCAGGTCAAACAAAAAACGCCCTTCAATGATGGGCGTTTTTTTATGCCGGCAGCAATTAGAACTGGTAAGTCACGCCCACGGCAACCACGTCGTCGGTGCTGATACCCACCAGACGGGTGAAGGCATCTTCGTCGATCTGGTTGATTTTGTAGTCAACCATGGCGGAGAAGTTTTTGTTGAAGTAGTAAGTTGCGCCCACATCGATGTATTTAACCAGATCCTGGTCACCGTAACCTTCGATGTCATGGCCTTTGGTCTGAACATAACCCACGGACGGACGCAGACCGAAGTCGAACTGGTACTGTGCAACCACTTCGAAGTTGTCAGCAGTGTTGGCAAAGCCACGGCTGCCGATCGGCGTCATGTTTTTAGACACGCCGTACATTGCAGCCAGGTAAACGTTGTTGGCGTCAAATTTCACACCCGTTGCCCATGCTTCAGCATTTTCGCTACCGAAGGCGAACTGCTGTGCTTCCTGAGCCACGGTACGGTCAGACTTCGCGTAAGCACCCACTACGGTGAACGGGCTGCCGCCGAAGTTGTAAGACAGAGAACCACCGAAGCCGTCGCCATTCTGTTTAGACGCAGCACGACCAGATTCGTTTTTACCCTGGTACTGCAGGCCGAGGTTCAGGCCGTCAACCGCACCGAAGAAGTCGGTGTTACGGTAGGTTGCAACGCCAGTCGTACGTTTGGTCATGAAGTTGTCGGTACGGGTCAGAGAGTCGCCGCCGAATTCAGGGAACATATCGGTAACGGCTGCTGCGTCGTACAGGATACCCAGGTTACGACCGTAGTCGACAGAACCCAGAGTTTTAACTTTCAGGCCAGCAAAGGCCAGACGGGTTTTCTGAGTGGAGTTACTTTCATCCGCGTTGCCTGCGAATTCCGTTTCCCAGCGACCAAAGCCGGTCATCTGATCGTTGATCTGAGTTTCGCCTTTGAAGCCCAGACGTGCATAGGTTTTGTCACCGTTCTGAGAAGCATCGTCGCTCATGTAGTGCTGAGCTTTGATTTTGCCGTACAGATCCAGTTTGTTACCGTTCTTGTTGTAGATTTCCGCGGCTTGTGAAGATGCAGAAACAACGCCAACGCCAATCATCATTAATGCCAAAGTAGTTTTTTTCATTATGTTTCCTGATTTATTTTTAATTAACGCGCTTCGATTCACCGAGCGTCGCCGCTCACTTGAAAAATTCAGGTGAGTTTTTAACGTCTGCGAATTAAAGTTTTATGACAATTCTTATTTATTTTTTAGAAATCGTGTTTTACATGCCTTGTAATAAAAACGTCAAGTTTTGTAAGTACAGTTTCTGATTGGCTTCAAGGATTTTCTTACGTTGTGAAAACTCACAGTTGGAAGTTGCTGCCGATCCTGTTACAAAGGCGGTTTACTTTTTTTCTTACACGTTGACGGCAGAGAATCATGAGTGACAGCCAGACGCTGGTGGTGAAACTAGGCACCAGTGTGTTAACCGGGGGCTCACGCCGCCTGAATCGCGCCCACATTGTTGAACTGGTCCGCCAGTGCGCACAACAACACGCCGCTGGGCACCGCATTGTTATTGTTACCTCTGGCGCTATCGCCGCCGGGCGCGAGCACCTGGGTTACCCGGAACTGCCCGCTACCATCGCCTCAAAACAGCTGCTGGCTGCCGTGGGCCAAAGCCGCCTGATTCAACTGTGGGAACAGCTTTTCTCTATTTACGGTATCCATATTGGGCAAATGCTGCTCACCCGCGCGGATATGGAAGACAGAGAGCGTTTTCTCAACGCCCGCGACACTTTGCGTGCGCTTCTCGACAACAATATTGTTCCTGTCATTAATGAAAATGACGCCGTTGCCACGGCGGAAATCAAAGTCGGCGATAACGACAATCTTTCCGCTCTGGCTGCAATCCTGGCCGGAGCGGACAAACTGCTGTTGTTGACCGATCAGCAAGGTCTCTTCACCGCCGATCCGCGTAATAACCCGAACGCTGAGCTCATTAAAGATGTTTACGGCATCGACGATGCCCTGCGTGCCATTGCAGGCGACAGCGTCTCCGGGCTCGGCACTGGCGGGATGGGAACCAAATTGCAGGCCGCCGATGTTGCCTGCCGTGCGGGTATCGAAACGGTGATCGCCGCGGGCAGCAAACCTGGCGTGATTGCCGATGTGATGGACGGAACCCCGGTTGGCACCCGTTTCCATCCTCAGGCTTCTCCGCTGGAGAACCGTAAGCGCTGGATCTTCGGTGCGCCACCGGCCGGTGAAATCACCGTCGACGAAGGAGCAACGGCAGCGATTCTGGAACGCGGAAGCTCATTATTACCAAAAGGGATTAAAAACGTGACAGGCAACTTCTCCCGTGGTGAAGTTATCCGTATCCGTAATCTCGAAGGCCGCGATATCGCTCACGGCGTCACCCGTTATAACAGTGATGCACTGCGCCGTGTTGCGGGTCATCACTCGCAGCAAATCGACGCCATTCTCGGCTATGAGTATGGCCCGGTGGCCGTGCACCGTGATGACATGATCATCCGTTAAGGAGCAGAAGTATGCTGGAACAAATGGGCATGGCTGCCAAAGCCGCCTCGTACAAACTGGCGTTGCTCTCCAGCCGCGAAAAAAATCGCGTTCTGGAAAAAATAGCTGACTCTCTGGAAGCCCAGACCGAAGAAATCCTGCTGGCGAATGAGCAGGACGTACTGGAAGCGCGCCGTAATGGTTTGAGCGACGCGATGCTCGACCGTCTGGCCCTGACGCCGGCTCGTTTAAAAGCGATTGCTGATGACGTACGTCAGGTCTGTCAACTGGCTGACCCGGTCGGGCAGGTGATTGACGGGGGGCTGCTGGACAGCGGGCTGCGCATCGAACGTCGCCGTGTACCGTTGGGCGTGATTGGCGTGATTTATGAAGCGCGCCCGAACGTCACCGTTGATGTCGCCTCACTGTGCCTGAAAACAGGCAACGCCGCGATTCTGCGCGGTGGGAAAGAGACCTGGCGGACTAACGCCGCGACGGTCAAAGTGATTCAGCAAGCACTTGAAGAGTGTGGTCTGCCCGCCGGGGCGGTGCAGGCGATTGAAAGCCCGGATCGCGCTCTGGTCAACGAAATGCTGCGCATGGACAAGTATATCGACATGCTGATCCCGCGCGGCGGCGCTGGCCTGCACAAGCTGTGTCGCGAGCAGTCCACCATTCCGGTGATCACCGGGGGGATCGGCGTGTGTCATATCTTTGTTGATAACACCGCAGAAATTGCCCCGGCGCTGAAGATTATCGTCAATGCGAAGACCCAGCGCCCAAGCACCTGTAACACCGTAGAAACGCTGCTGGTGCATCAAGGCATTGCCAGTACCTTCCTGCCTGCCCTGAGCAAGCAGATGGCTGACAGCGGCGTGACGCTGCATGCTGACGCGCAATCACTGGCAGCGCTGCAATCCGGCCCGGCTACGGTTGTGCCCGTGAAAGCAGAAGAGTATGACGATGAGTTTTTGTCGCTGGATCTGAACGTGAAGATTGTGGCCGACCTCGACGATGCTATCGCCCACATCCGTGAGCATGGCACCCAGCACTCTGACGCCATCCTGACGCGTACGCTCAGCAACGCGAATCGCTTTATTAATGAAGTGGATTCTTCTGCCGTTTACGTTAACGCCTCTACGCGCTTTACCGATGGCGGCCAGTTTGGCCTGGGGGCGGAAGTGGCGGTGAGTACGCAGAAGCTGCACGCACGTGGTCCGATGGGGCTTGAAGCGCTGACCACTTATAAGTGGATCGGCTTTGGTGACGATACTATTCGTGCCTAAATAACCGCAGGGTGATGCAAAAGTAGCCGTTTGATTCGCAAGGGCATTGACGCATCACCCCGTTAGATCTAACCTTTTGCCCCGTGGTTCACAACGTGAATCATGTCCCTCTCAGGGCCGATATAGCTCAGTTGGTAGAGCAGCGCATTCGTAATGCGAAGGTCGTAGGTTCGACTCCTATTATCGGCACCAGTTTTCTGACATTCCCTACGTTAACATCCCGCGACATTCACCTTGATATTGCTATTGCCGCTATCTTTGTGTTTAAGTCCTTTCAGGCGCTCCCGCACAAAACCATGAAGCGTATTATCTCGTTTCAACTGAACCTACTGTTTACCTATTCCAGCCTGCACGCGCGTGATAAATAACGTATTCACAATGAATAGTATTTTTCTAAAACGTCTTAAATACATTTTATCGAGATGATAAATTTAACAGAAATAAATTATTGCCATTATTAAATGTGTTATTTAATCCAGCATAAGTCATTTTTTTCATATATGTCAGGTGCTGCATCTTTGTTGCTTCTGACTCTGTTTATTAGTAGTTGCCTTAACCAGACAAAGATATATCATTCTCCTGATTACTAAACTCATTTAGGGAATGAAGATGAAAGACGCGTGGCTGGAAACGTGTTCTGCAACAATTCAAAACTTCGTTGAACGCTCTACGAGGTTACAGTCCGATAAACTTGATCTGGAATTAGTCGAAAAGATTGATTTTGACTACCGGGTTAACTTAAGTCTCCATTTCCGTGTCGAGACTCAACACCACGTTCAGGTGGGAAGAGTCAGCG
>DFPL01000108.1 GCA_002377245.1 Enterobacteriaceae bacterium UBA3516 | reverse complement strand
TTTTATTCTCATTGAGCAATGTTGTCGCTGTAAAACGTAGTAGTGCTGGGGGCCCCTCTTCCAACGGGAGAGAGCAAACATAAAAAATGGCAACTAACGTTGCCATTTTGCTTTTATATCTAAAACCCAGTAGGCCCGCTAAATGCTAGCACCCCTGGCATTTTTTATGTCAGATAACTCACCGCCAGGCCCAAAAACAGCACCAGCCCCACGTAGTTATTATTCAAAAAGGCTTTGAAGCAGGCATCCCGCTCACGGTTAGCAATCAATTTTTGCTGATAAACAAAGAGCGCGCCCGCTACCAGCACCGCCCAGTAGAAGTGCCAGCCCAGCGCATTAATCTCGCCCACCGCAACCATCAGTGCCAGTACCGCAACCTGCAGGATACCGATTATCAGCTTGTCATGGCGACCAAACAGAATCGCCGTCGACTTAATGCCTATTTTCAGATCGTCATCCCGGTCCACCATCGCATACTGGGTATCGTACGCCACGGCCCACAGGATATTAGCCAGGAACAAAATCCAGCAGCTCAGCGGCACGGATTCACTCACCGCAGCAAAGGCCATCGGGATCGACCAGCCAAACGCCGCACCCAGCACCACCTGCGGCAGGTGGGTATAGCGCTTCATGAAGGGGTAGACCCAGGCCAGCGCCAGTGCGGCGACGGAGAGCAGAATGGTCATGGTATTAAGAGTAAGCACCAGCACAAACGCCAGCAGCACCAGTACCACAAACAACACCCGCGCTTCGTTTTCCGTCACCGCCCCGCTGGGCAGCGGGCGATTGGCGGTACGCTTAACGTGCCCATCAAATTTGCGGTCGGCGTAGTCATTGACCACACATCCTGCCGCACGCATTAACCAGACACCGGCAACAAACACCAGCAGGATCCACAGCGGCGGAACACCCGGTGTCGCCACCCACAGCGCCCACAGCGTCGGCCAGAGCAGCAACAGAGCGCCAATAGGCTTATCCGTGCGCATAAGCCGGTGAAAGGCCAGCAGCTTATTCTGCGTGAGACTCCACTCCATTCTTCTTTCCTCTTAATACAGCGGTGATGCAGGCAAAAACAGTTCGGTCAACAGCAGCGGCTTTCCACCCAAACGCAAGCGGGAACGGCGCCCCCACAGCGATTCAACCTGACCGACTTCAATAAAATCTCGTGTTAGCGTAGATGATGTGAAGAGATAGCGCCCGAGCGGCGTCGTGCCGAGTTTCTGCAACGCCAGTTCCGGGCCGGTTAACGTTGATTCCGGCACCACCGTGCGCCCGGCAAGCCAGGGTTCACCGTTGGCGCACAACAAAATTTCACGCAGCCAGTAGCGCGTATCAGCAGGGAGCAGATGCCGTTCGTTTTCCAGAGATGCCGCCGTCACAAACGCTTCCTGAATAACGGTAACGGTCACCTTTTTATCCAATTGTTCGAACCGTTTGGTCATGGAATCTTCCAGCAACAGCCAGTCGAGCCGTTGCGGGTCAAGCGCGGGAAGTGCGTCAAAATAGCGCAGCGCACGCAATTGCGTAAGCGCGGGGTGTGACATGCCTTACTCTCCAATACAGTACGTCTTAGCATTGTATCGTAGAACAGGCTGCCTCGTGCGGGGAAACTTCTTTCGGTTTTCATAAGCGCAACAGCTGTGCAACAGCGCCCGCTGCGCCATGAAAAAAGGGTGCGTCAGGCGACGCACCAGTTGTTGCAAACATCAGCATTGCGGGGAGTGATTTACCCCTTGCCTTTTACACTGCTGATAAAAGTACTTCGGGCGGATGAAGACCCGAGACGCTCAGCTTCATTCAGTAATTTCAGGGCCTTATCAACATCACCTTTCGCCACGGCCTGCTTAATGGCCTGGTTATAGTAGCGTTCGGTATCCTCTAACACGGGGTCACTTTTCGCTGCGGGGGTAGCCGCGACGGGTGCCGGAGCCGTTGTTGCAGCAGGTGCGGCAGCCGGGGCGCTATAAACGGTAGCAGGTGCTGCCGTATTCCCCACGGTGACCGGGCCTGGGCCTGAGGAGCCGAACAGTGGCCCCACCAGCACACTGGAGCCGCTGTTGGTTTTCACTTTCAGCTTCAGCGTGCCCTCGGTGGTATGTCGCGCGATAGGGTCAGGAATATCCGGCACGGCATTACCCGCACCTTTGGCGTAAGATTTTGCCGGGTCCATCAGCTGCGTGGTCTGCTGCAGATCTTTCTCGGTGGTAAAGACCAGCACATAGATTTTTTGCTGGCCGAGAGCGGGCGTCAGACGCATCACCCCTTCAAGCCTGTCGGCACTCATGACGCCAGGCGCCTGATAGGTAAAGAAGCTGCTCGGGAAAAAGGCGGCTGGCGCCAGATTCTGATCGAGGATCAAGACATTCGGCGCAAACACGCTGGTCTGCTTGCTCACTTCACTGGTGAGGGTAAGGGTTAACTCACCGATATTGGCCGGTACACTGTAAGCCGCCACCGGGCCACTTATCCCCGCCACGTTCAGACGCTGGCCTGCAGTAGCAAGGTTTGTTGACTGAACATGGCTTTGATCGACCGGCGTCCAGCTCAGTTGCTGGAGGGCAGAGGCCGGAACAGACGGCGCAGCGGTCGTATTCTGCGGAACAATGTTTACATCTGCGATACTCGCACCAGGGGCCGCTGCCATCAGGCCAGCAGTCAGACACAGGGCGAGGAGACTTTTTTTCATTTTCATTGTTATCACCTTCTTCACGTGAGCCAGCTAACGCCCGGCAATAGCGCGCCGTCTCTAAGAGTTGAGGGGCTTGCGCCCCTCTTGTTCGTTACATCAACGTCTAAGCATTACCACCAGATTTCCATCTGTGCACCGAAGGTCCACTCGTCGTTGTCACCACGGCTGAAGGTTTTTGCGGAGGTATCGTTGTAAGCCACACCATTGGTGTAACCGGCGCCAGAATCATTGTTGGCATAGCCCCATTTCTCATCCCATTTCGCGTAGGTCGCGAAGACACGGATGGCCGGACGTGACCAGATGCTGTCGCCCGCCTGCCACTGTTGAGCAAGGGTGATTTTGTACTGGTTGTTGGTTTCGTCAGTGCGTTGAGACTTCACGTTGTCATAGCCCACTTCAAGCAGGGTGCTCATGATTGGCGTCCATTTGTACATAGGACGGATACCCACGGTCCACCACTTGGTGCCGTTGTTATCATCACGATCGATATTCTGGTACATACCGACATACATCAGGTCCCAACTGTCCGCCAGGGTCACCGCACCGTGATCCAGCACGCGCCACAGCGAGCCGTTGTTGTTGATGCTACCGCCCTGCGGGATCCCTTTACCGTTAGAGGTCATGGAGTCCGTTGCGTACTGCAGAACAAACTTGTTAAAGCCTTTCAGCATGCTCTGGGTATGTTCAGCGGTGAACATCCAGCCATCTTTGGACGCATCGGGGGCCAGGCTGTATTTATCCGGCAGGTTGGTGTGACCGTAGTCGACGCCGAATTCAAGCGTGCCGCCCGGGTTGATTTCCATTCCGGCGAAACGCACGTCAAAGACATCGTTTGGCACGATGTTGTCATACACGCGGTTACCGAATGCATCACGGTCAGCGAAGGTGCCTGAGCCGCCGGATTCAGACGAACGGGTTGCCGCCAGAGAGAGCTTGCTGAAGCCAAGGTCGATGTTTTCGATACCGGCGCCTGGGCCTGAAATATCCCAGTAGTAGAAGTCGATCATGTGCACATCATGACGCTGGTAGAAGCGTTTACCGGCCCAGATGGTGGAGCCCGGCAGCGCTTCAATCAGGTTTTTACCCTGAACGTTGGCTTCACGGAACGCCGGGCTGGTGGATTCCCAGTCATTCTGTTGCGAAACGGAGTAGGCTACGTTGGTATCGAAGTAGAAGCTCTTATCGCCTTCTTTCCAGACTTCCTGGCCCAGCTTCAGCTCGGCATAGGTTTCACATTCGTTACCAAGACGATATTTACTTTGAGCACCGGTGGCCTGGAAGCATTGCTGCTCGCCGCCGCTACCGGTCCAGCCGATGCCGGAACGTGCGTAACCTTTGAAATCAACGGCGCCCGCCTGCGCAGACAAAATGCCTGCGGTAATGGCGATAGCCAGTGGAAGTTTGCGCAGAGTAGTCATCATTCTATCTCCTGAGAGAGTTGCTTTTCTTTGAACGCTTCACCCTTCGGGCTGCCTCTTCGTTGGCTGCAGCCGCGAAGGAGTTTGGCGTTTTCTTTTAGTGGGAAGCCTTAAACGCCCGGCTCTTTGTGCAACCGACGACAGGCGGTGCCATCTTCACGGAAAAGATGGCACCGCTCCGGTGGCAGACCGATGGCGAATGTGGCTCCCTCTTCTACCAACACCACGTCATTCTGGCGGTAGACCAGGTTCTGACGGATGGCGGGGATCTGGATATGAATTTGCGTTTCGTGACCGAGCTGTTCGACGACCTGAACCACCCCTTCCAGCGTGACATCGGCGATGTCACTGGGCAGCAGATGCTCCGGGCGAATACCCAGCGACATGTTGCTGCCGACCTGCACGTTGGCGCTGTCGACAGGCAGCCAGACCTGCTGGCGGTTAGGCAGTTCCACCTGTACCTGTTCAATCGCGGTAGCCGTGACTTTTACCGGCAGGAAATTCATTTTGGGTGAGCCGATAAACCCGGCAACAAAGCGGTCAGACGGGTAGTGATACAGCTCAAGCGGCTTACCCACCTGGGCCACGCGCCCGGCATCAAGCACGACGATTTTGTCGGCCAGAGTCATCGCTTCAACCTGATCGTGAGTGACGTAAATCATGGTGCGCCCGAGGCGCTTATGCAGACGGGAAATCTCAATGCGCATCTGCACGCGCAGTGCGGCATCGAGGTTGGAAAGCGGTTCATCAAGCAGGAAGACGCGGGGTTCTGCCACCAGCGTACGGCCAATCGCCACACGCTGACGTTGCCCGCCGGAGAGCGCTTTCGGTTTGCGCTCAAGCAGGTGCGCGAGTTGCAAAACTTCCGAAACCTGCGTCACCTTCTGCTGAATCATCTCTTTTTTGGCGCCGGCCAGCTTCAGGCCAAATGACATGTTTTCCGATACGGAAAGATGTGGATAAAGCGCATAGGACTGAAAGACCATGCCCACGCCGCGTTCGGCCGGAGGGACGTCATTCATTCGCACATCACCAATAAAGAGATCGCCGCTGGTGATGGTTTCCAGCCCTGCAATCATACGCAGCAGCGTTGACTTACCGCAGCCAGACGGACCGACAAACACCACGAATTCCCCTTCATGGATGTCGAGATCGATATCTTTTGATACGACAACGTCGCCCCAGGCTTTCGTTACATTACGCAGCTGTACGTTCGCCATGCCCTCTCCCTTCGTTACAACTTGTCACTAACGGATACATTCAAGATGGGGCTGACTATGGGCCATCCAAAAACGTGGCGAATCCTCCACCCCTCTTCTTTTTCATGGGGGAGGAGACGGGAGGATGAGAGGGACGAGTCTGAGCGGGGCCTGCGGAGGCTGAGGCAATTTTCGTGACGCAGATGGCAAAAAACGGCACTTTTTTGTGTGCGCTGACACACATAACGAAAGTTTATGTAACAAGGATCACACATTTCCCCCCAGGGGCGTAGGGGTGAGGAGGATGAGAAGCGCTTGCCAAAAAAGGAGACTACTTCCCGTCAGACCACTCAACATATCCACGAGCACATCACCTAAAGGACGGGATATATGAAATTCAAAACAGGCGCACGCATCCTCGCATTGTCCGCACTGACGACGATGATGTTCTCCGCTTCTGCCCTCGCAAAGATTGAAGAAGGTAAACTGGTCATCTGGATTAACGGTGACAAAGGCTATAACGGCCTGGCCGATGTGGGTAAGAAATTCGAGAAAGACACTGGCATTAAAGTGACCGTTGAGCATCCGGACAAACTGGAAGAGAAATTCCCGCAGGTTGCCGCAACCGGCGACGGCCCGGACATTATCTTCTGGGCGCATGACCGTTTCGGCGGCTACGCGCAATCTGGCCTGCTGGCAGAAGTCGCGCCGGATAAAGCCTTCCAGGACAAACTGTTCCCGTTCACCTGGGATGCGGTGCGTTACAACGGCAAGCTGATCGCCTACCCGGTAGCCGTAGAATCCCTCTCACTGATTTATAACAAAGACCTCGTACCGAACCCGCCAAAAACCTGGGAAGAGATCCCAGCGCTGGATAAAACCCTGAAGGCGAAAGGGAAGAGCGCGCTGATGTTCAACCTGCAAGAGCCGTACTTCACCTGGCCGTTGATTGCAGCTGACGGTGGCTACGCGTTCAAATATGCCGACGGCAAATACGACGTGAAAGACGTGGGCGTTGACAGCGCAGGGGCAAAAGCCGGTCTGGCCTACCTCGTGAAGCTGATCAAAGACAAGCACATGAATGCGGATACGGATTACTCCATCGCCGAAGCGGCCTTTAACAAAGGGGAAACCGCGCTGACCATTAACGGTCCGTGGGCATGGGCCAACATTGATAAGAGCAAAATCAATTACGGCGTTGCACCGCTGCCAACCTTCAAAGGCAAAGCGTCCAAACCGTTCGTGGGCGTGCTGAGTGCCGGTATTAACGCGGCCAGTCCGAATAAAGAGCTGGCGAAAGAGTTCCTCGAAAACTACCTGCTGACCGACCAGGGTCTGGATGAGATGAACAAAGATAAACCGCTCGGCGCGGTGGCTCTGAAATCCTTCCAGGATCAGTTAGCAAAAGATCCACGTATTGCGGCCACCATGGATAACGCCCAAAAAGGCGAAATCATGCCAAACATCCCGCAGATGGCCGCGTTCTGGTACGCCACACGCACGGCAGTGATCAACGCGGTCAGCGGTCGTCAGACCGTGGATGCCGCGCTGAAAGATGCACAGGGTCGTATTACGAAGTAAGACTGTTGAGCCAGTGCCGGATGACGGCATAAATGCCTTATCCGGCCTACGGGGTAATGTAGGCCGGATAAACGCAGTGCCATCCGGCAATTTTGCTGCAAGATTTCATAGCTGTAGAGGAAATTTCCCATGGATGTCGTTAGAAAGAAGCACTGGTGGCAAAGCAACGCGCTTAAGTGGTCCGTCATCGGACTGCTCGGACTACTGGTGGGATATCTCATTATTTTGATGTATGCCCAAGGGGAATACCTTTTTGCCATCACGACGCTGATTTTAAGCTCAATTGGCCTGTATATTTTCGCTAACCGTAAAGCCTACGCCTGGCGCTATGTCTACCCAGGGCTTGCGGGCATGGGGCTGTTTGTACTTTTCCCGCTGATTTGTACCATCGCCATTGCTTTCACTAACTACAGCAGTACCCATCAGCTCACCCAGGAACGTGCCCAGCAGGTTTTGATGGACCGCTCATATCAGGCGGGCAAAACCTACAACTTCGTGCTTTTCCCGGCCCAGGGAAGCTGGAAACTGGCGCTGACCGACGGTGAAAGCGGCAAAAATTATCTCTCGGAAGCTTTCAAACTCGGCGGCGAGCAACACATTACCTTAAAAGAAGCCGATGCCCTGCCTGCGGGCGAGCGTGGCACCCTGCGTGACGTGACGCAAAACCGCGCGGCATTAAGCCAGCTTACCGCCGTGTTGCCAGACAACAGTAATGTGGTGATGAGCTCCCTGCGCCAGTTCTCCGGCACCACGCCGTTATACTCGCTGGCGGATGATGGCTCTCTGACCAACAAGCAGAGCGGTGTGAAATACCGCCCCAATAACAGCCTCGGCTTCTATCAGGCCGTGAACGCGGATAACAGCTGGAGCGATGAGAAACTCAGCCCCGGTTATACCGTGACCATTGGCTGGGATAACTTCACGCGCGTCTTTACCGATGAAGGTATTCAGAAACCGTTTTTCGCTATCTTTGTCTGGACCATCGTCTTCTCGCTGTTGACCGTGGTGCTGACCGTCGCGGTCGGCATGGTGCTGGCCTGCCTGGTCCAGTGGGAAGCGCTCAAAGGCAAGGCGATTTATCGCGTGCTGTTGATTCTGCCTTATGCCGTGCCGTCGTTTATCTCCATCCTGATCTTCAAGGGCCTGTTTAACCAGAGCTTTGGTGAGATCAATATGATGCTGAGCGCGCTGTTCGGCGTGAAGCCGGCCTGGTTCAGCGACCCCACTACCGCGCGGTCGATGATCGTTATCGTCAACACCTGGCTCGGTTATCCGTACATGATGATTCTGTGCATGGGCCTGCTCAAAGCCATTCCGGACGATTTATATGAAGCCTCGGCAATGGACGGCGCCAGCGCATTCCAGAACTTTTTCCGCATTACCTTCCCGCTGTTGATCAAACCGCTGACGCCGTTGATGATCGCCAGTTTTGCCTTTAACTTTAACAACTTTGTGTTGATTCAGTTGCTGACCAACGGTGGCCCGGACCGCATCGGTACCACCACACCTGCGGGCTACACCGACCTGCTGGTCAGCTATACCTACCGCATCGCCTTTGAAGGCGGCGGTGGGCAAGATTTTGGCCTCGCCGCCGCTATTGCCACGCTGATTTTCCTGCTGGTCGGTGCGCTTGCCATCATCAACCTGAAAGCCACACGCATGAAATTTGACTAAGGAGGGCGATGAAAATGGCTATGGTCCAGGCAAAATCGCAAAAACTAAGATTACTGATTACCCACCTGCTGCTGCTGGCATTTATCGCGGCCATTATGTTCCCGCTGCTGATGGTCATCGCCATCTCCCTGCGTGAGGGTAACTTCGCCACCGGCAGTCTGATCCCGGAAACCATCTCCTGGGAGCACTGGAAGCTGGCGCTGGGCTTTAGCGTCGAGCACGCCGACGGGCGCGTCACCCCTCCCCCGTTCCCGGTGCTGCTGTGGTTGTGGAACTCCATCAAGATTGCGGTGATCACCGCCATCGGCGTGGTGGCCCTTTCCACCACCTGCGCGTATGCCTTTGCCCGTATGCGTTTTCCTGGCAAAGCGACGCTATTGAAAGGGATGCTGATTTTCCAGATGTTCCCGGCGGTGCTGTCACTGGTGGCGCTGTACGCCTTGTTTGACCGCCTGGGTCAGTACATCCCGTTCATTGGCCTCAATACCCACGGGGGGGTCATCTTCGCCTACATGGGCGGCATCGCCCTGCACGTCTGGACGATTAAAGGCTATTTCGAAACCATCGACGGGTCGCTGGAAGAAGCGGCGGCGCTGGACGGTGCAACGCCCTGGCAGGCGTTCCGCCTGGTGCTGTTGCCGCTGTCGGTGCCGATTCTGGCGGTGGTGTTTATTTTGTCATTTATCGCCGCGATTACCGAAGTGCCGGTCGCCTCGCTGTTACTGCGCGACGTCAACAGCTATACCCTGGCGGTGGGCATGCAGCAGTACCTGAACCCACAAAACTATCTGTGGGGCGATTTTGCCGCTGCCGCCGTGCTGTCCGCCATCCCGATTACCGCCGTCTTCCTGCTCGCCCAGCGCTGGCTGGTTAATGGCCTGACTGCAGGCGGTGTGAAAGGTTAAGTTTCAT
>DFPL01000112.1 GCA_002377245.1 Enterobacteriaceae bacterium UBA3516 | reverse complement strand
GCGATAACTCCCCGGAATGAGAAACAAACAGTCACGGCGATGACTGGGCCAGGCAGAAAAGCGGCGAAGCGTATCCGTAAGGCCGGGGCGACGCGCAGGGATGCGCGGCGAGGGCGACTTGACAGGGAGGGTACCTTCGCCCGTCCCCGATAAGCCTGAAGGAGAAGCTGAGTGGACCGCGCCAGCGGCGATTTTCCTGGCCGGGAGCCCGGGTCGCCAGGGTGGTGGCGGTGAACCGCCCTGGCACGTTCACGGGTTCTGGCGCAACAGAAAAACAAGGAACATAAGGTGAACGGAATGGCCACCAGAGCCGCATGTTTCCCCCTCACCCCGCCCCTCTCCCTAAAAGGGAGAGGGAGAAAAGCCCGCACCTTTTAGCTGGCTCGATCGTCCCCTCGCCCCTTTGGGGAGAGGGTCAGGGTGAGGGGGACCGTAAAAATATCACCTGAAATTCATACTCTTATCACTGGTGATACCATAAAGATCAAACTTACGTCCCAGCTGTTGTCCCCCATCGCGCGTCAGTGGCGTCCAGCCAATTGCAGCACGGCTGCGGGTCGCGCCGGTGGAGAAGAGATCCAAGGGAACAGACACGTACACGCCTTTCGTAAAGTCCCCTTCACCATACTCATCCGGCGAGACATTGGTGATGGTGGCATATGCCCCTACCACCACACCGCTGTCGAAGTGCTTCGCCACTTCCAGGGTGCCGCCCTTATCACCCGCCAGATACTGCCCGACGCTGGCTTTGATCAACACATCCTGAGCAAACGGCGGCGTCCAGTAGGCTGTTAAGTGTCCGGTCTTCACGCTGTAATCAGTGAACTTCATCAGATCCTGCGCGCTGCGCCAGTCACGCTGCTTCACGTAGTTGGCATCCACGCCAAACGCCCAGTTGCTGTCCACCGGACGCCAGAGCACTTCCGCCCCCGCGCCACCATACATGGTCTCCAGATAACCGGCATACACCTGGCCATAGAAATTATTACCCAGATACTGGAAGTAGTTGGCCTGCAGGTTGTTCACATAGACATCGTTCTGCACATATTCACGTACGCGGGTACGCACACGCGGCAGCTGTGAATCCTTCGGCGGGTTGGTGTAATTAAATTTGCCGTAGTTGTTGTCGATGTTGGCAAACAGGCTGCCGGTGGTCAGCAGATGGTCGGTGAGCCACCAGTCGGCGGTCGCCATCACCCCAAGCTGATACATATAGAACCCTTCCGGGCCACCAATCGACTGATTGAGCACCGGATCGATATGGAAATCAAAACTCGACTTCTCGATATACCAGCCCTGCTCGGTTTTATCCGGCACGATAGGGGTCACGCGTTTTTGTACCAGCGGCGTCTCCTGCCCCAACGGTTCCCCTTCGAGATGACGTTGCAGGCTGGCAACGTCCGTCTCGGTGGTCACCTGCGGCATGTTCAGCCGGTTCTCCGTCACGCGGATGGTACGAATCCCTTCCGGCAGGTCATTCATCACGATGCGATTTGCTCGCTCAATCCCCTGCTGGGAATCGCGGTATTTTACCTGCTCGCCGGTCACGTACAGCGTGTCGCCCTGCACCTGAATTTTCGGATCAGCCAGCCCTGCGTTGTATTTAAGCAGGGTCAACTGATTCGCCACCACGGAATGCTGGAGGATCGCATCCTGGGGTTGCGGACGATATTGCGCTGGGGCGTTGTCATTGTAGGACGGTCGCAGGTCGTTAAAGTTATTGCGCAGGGTGAAGCCAAACATCCAGGTATTGCCGCGCTCATAGCTCAGGTTAACGTCGGCCCAGTCAGCCACCCGGTAAATCGCGCCGACGTTAACCTTGCTCCTTTGCGGCAACTTACCCGCAAAATCCTGCTGGTAGTTGTTGCCCTCATACTCAAGCTTCAGGCGCAGCGGCTGCCACGGCGTCTGGTATTCCACCCCACCAAACAGCGCCGTTGGTCCACGGAACATCTGGCTGGCGTCGACAGAACCCGCCTGGTTATAGCTGTTGTCGCGGTAGCAGTACTTCTGCTCATAGGAGCAAAGTGGGTTCTTGACGTTCCCGGATGTACCCAGATAACCCCAGCCCAGACCGAGGGAGAAATCAAACGGGCCCCAGGCTTTGTTGGCGACCACATATTCGCCATCAAACAGCCCCGTCCCGCCAATATCACGAGCCCCGACGGAGACCTGTGGCATCCAGTAACTCTCTTCCCACAGGCGTAATTTCAAATCGAAAGCTTTGTCTTTATAGGACTGATCGCCCGAGAAGGCATCCACGTTGCTGTAGCGCCGGGTGCGCACATCGGTATAACGCAGCGTGGTTTCAAGCCACGGGAAAAGCTGTATTGAGCCGGAGTAATAGCGGTACTGGTCGTTATCGCGATAGTTAAGGCTGATTTCACCTTCCCGCGCCATACGCGCCGTCGGGGTTTGCAAAAGCCCAACGCCGCCGAAGTCAGACTGCGAGGGGCCAACCGGCGCCGGGTAACTTTCCGCGTGGCAGGCGGCGCTGATCCCCAGTGCCAGCACGCTGATGACAAAGGATTTTTTCATTATTGTTCCGGTATCCTGTGCGTCAGAGAATGAAGAATGTCGGCGTTCAGAGCCTCATAACGATCCCCCCATAACGCTGGGGAAAAGCCGACAAAAATAGTGCTGCCAGGCATCGGTTCGACATGGCGTCGGTTCCAGTAAGCCACCGGCACTTTCTGCGTTTGCCCGTTGGGGTAGATAAGCCAGGCCTCGCTTTTATCAGCACCGCTTAGCAAATGCATCTCATCGAGATAGCTCACCACGTCGCGCCCGGGTGCGAACGGCTTTTTACCCGGCTGACTGACGAGGCCAAAGACGGTGATGGTGCTCGGCTGCGGGCCCACCCACAGGGTGTAATTCCCCTCAAGAGGCGGATTGGCTAGCGCTTCCACACGCACATAGTCCGGGTCGAGGTTGACCTGCTGCCGGCCGGTAATCTTCAGCGCCGCCACCTGCTGACGCAGGGCGTTGACAGCCGCCGCATCATCTCCGCTCTCTTCTGCCGCCAGCGCGCTCAACCTGCCCAGCAGCGCCTGTTGACGTTCAGTTGCCACGGCCGTAGCCTGACGCTCGCTGATGACGGCGCCTGGCCACCAGCTCTGGGCCAGTCGGGGCTGCCCGACCACATCAATCAGATGCGCCGCATCGGTCAGGATTTTAGGTTTGCTGTCGCCAGCGGTGTAGACGTCGACAGTGCCTGCGGCCAGAGCAAGCGGAGTAAAAAAAGCCATAAACAGGGCAGCACAAACGCGTATCTTCATGATTTTGCCGCCTTAATCAGGGTGGTCTTCACCGGGAACCAGTCTGCGCCCAGATATTGCTCCGACTGGCGGATCAGCCCGTCTTCATCCACCCAGTAACGGTTAAGCCAGCGCTTGTTATCCGTTGTTACCTCTTCTTCGAGGATACGCACCGGGGTGACATCACTGCCGACGGTCACGCTGTCGGTGCCGTTCCAGCGGAACAGCGAACGCGCCGTGGCGTAGCGAACCTGGTGGTGTTCGGTCCAGCCCATTGTGCGAGTCCAGTCCGCACCATCAATAATTTGATTCGGGTTTGCCAGCGGATCGGCCGCCAGATTATTCACTTCAAGCAGGTTATCCCCGCCCAGTTGTGTTTTGACGATTCGGTAGTGCTGAGTGACCACAAGGGCCTGATCCTGGGTCGCCCACTTCTGCTGACCGTTTTCGGCAAAAGCGAGCACAACAAATAACTGAGGTCCGCCATTAAGCTGCATGTACTGGCTGGCGTATGGCATGTTGGCGATATCGTCATCGGTCAGGTGCACACCGGGTGTGCCGAATACGCTATCCCACAGCGAATTCCCCAGCCCTTTGGTCGTAGAGGAACAAGCCTGAATAAGCAGGCATAACAGGATGATTGCAGGTCGCTTCACGACTCTTCTCCAGGGGGTGACGAAATAACCACACCGAAGTGTGGTTATGATTAAGTACTCGCGATTACTGAGTACTGGTGGTCGTAGTGGTCGTGGTTCCGGTATTGGAACCATCACCGCCACCGGTTGCCGCCAGGGCAACACCCACCGCGGAGCTTACGGTGCTGACGCTGGTCGCTGAGGAACTACCCGCAGAGACAGACGTCGCTGCCGACCCTGCTGCTTCACCCACCTGAATCGGTGCCGCAAAGGCAGAAGTCGCCGCAAGCGCGGTTATGGCAAAAATGCCAAACAGTGCTTTTTTCATATCAATTTCCCTTCATTGAATGAATGGAGAGGTGCCTGAAATAATCAGGCGAGAACGAGTATACACAACTAAAGCAGGCTATTTGATGAATGGGAAACGCAGCGGTAGGTTTTAAGAAAATTGGATAAAAAGGTGATATGAAAATGATATATTTAATTTAAAATCATTTACTTTCATGAAGTTAAAATTATTACAGCAACCGGGAAGTATAGGTAACATCTGAAAATATCACTGCGCCATTACCGGTTAAAAGTTCTTTTTCAGAATAACCTCAGAGTGGCAAATAATGCTTAATAGCGAACAAGAAGAATTATCCGATAAAAAATGCCGACATATTGTCGGCATTCAAATTTACTTATTCAGAACGTCGCTTTGTATTATGCCAATTAACGCCAGGCTTTATACAGATTAATAAGCCCATTGGTGGAACTGTCATGGCTGCTGACTTCTTTGTCATCACCCAGTTCCGGCAAAATACGGTTCGCCAGCTGTTTGCCCAATTCCACGCCCCATTGGTCGAAGGTGAAAATGTTCAGAATCACGCCCTGAGTAAAGATTTTGTGCTCATACAGGGCGATCAATGCCCCCAGACTGAACGGCGTAATTTCACGCAGCAGAATGGAGTTAGTCGGGCGGTTGCCTTCAAACACTTTGAACGGCACAACGTGTTCCAGAGACTTCGGATCTTTACCCTGGTCTGCGTATTCCTGCTCAACCACATCACGTGCTTTGCCAAAGGCCAGCGCTTCGGTCTGGGCAAAGAAGTTGGACAGCAGCTTCGGATGGTGGTCGGACAGCGGATTATGCGTGATGGCCGGAGCGATGAAGTCACAAGGCACCATTTTGGTTCCCTGATGAATCAGCTGGTAAAACGCGTGTTGCCCGTTAGTGCCCGGCTCGCCCCAGATAATCGGGCCAGTCTGGTAATCCACGGCGTTGCCGTTACGGTCAACATATTTACCGTTGGATTCCATGTTGCCCTGCTGGAAGTAGGCAGCAAAACGGTGCATGTACTGGTCGTACGGCAGAATCGCTTCGGTTTCAGCGCCGAAGAAGTTGTTGTACCAGATACCGATCAGCGCCAGCAGCACCGGCAGGTTTTGCTCAGGCGCGGTGCTTGCAAAGTGCTGGTCCATCGCGTGCGCGCCGGAGAGCAGCTCAACAAAGTTGTCGAAGCCCACGGACAGGATGATAGACAGGCCAATCGCCGACCACAGTGAGTAACGACCGCCCACCCAGTCCCAGA
The DNA here is from genome assembly GCA_002377245.1 of Enterobacteriaceae bacterium UBA3516. Lineage (GTDB taxonomy): Bacteria > Pseudomonadota > Gammaproteobacteria > Enterobacterales > Enterobacteriaceae > CBFFRJ01. The sequence continues at coordinate 1,618 of DFPL01000112.1, read as the reverse complement.
ATTCGAACATATTGGCGGTGTCGATACCGAACTCGCCTACCGCTTTACCGTTGGTAGAGAGTGCAGCAAAGTGTTTCGCAACGTGTTTATTGTCACCTGCCGTGGCCAGGAACCAGTCACGCGCACTGTGGGCGTTGGTCATGGTTTCCTGGGTGGTGAAGGTTTTGGACGCGACCAGGAACAGCGTGGTCTCCGGGTTCACCTTTTTCAGCACTTCAGCAATGTGGGTGCCATCAACGTTAGAGACAAAGTGCATGTTGAGGTGATTTTTGTACGGGCGCAGCGCTTCGGTCACCATAAACGGGCCGAGGTCAGAACCGCCGATACCGATGTTCACCACGTCGGTAATAGCTTTGCCGGTATAGCCTTTCCAGCTCCCGGAGATGATCGCTTCGGAGAAAGTTTTCATCTTCTCCAGTACCGCGTTCACTTCCGGCATGACATCTTTGCCATCAACCACAATCGGGGTATTGCTACGGTTACGCAGCGCCACGTGCAGCACCGCACGGTCTTCAGTACGGTTAATTTTCTCGCCGGAGAACATAGACTTAATGGCGCCAGCCAGTTCAGTCTCTTTCGCCAGATCCTGCAACAAGGCCAGCGTCTCTTCGGTGATGCGGTTTTTGGAGAAATCAACCAGCATCAAATCGTCAAACGTTGCGGAAAACTTAGCAAAACGGTCGCCATCTTTTGCGAACAGTTCCGCAAGCGTAACGTCCTTCATGTCAGCGTAGTGTTTCTGTAATGCCTGCCAGGCAGAAGTCTGCGTTGGGTTAATATTTTTCATAGCAATACTCTTCTGATTTGAGAATTTGACTGCCGTCGATTGTAGCGCCTGAAAATGAAAATTGTGATGGTTTTTGTGTCACCGCCCTGGACACGGCGCGAAAACGGGCAAAACAGCGCGGTAAATTAGACCAACATAAGCCCTGTTTCTAATCAATTCATCTGCATGAAAAATCCGCATAATCACAACATTGACAGCACCGCCGCTAGCCATTATTTATAGGGCGCTACCTGCGCACGCGCGGGTGTGTATTACCAAAGCATTTCTCGCTACACGTAGTGTGAAAGGCAAAGGTAATAGCCAGAAGAGGAGCGTTGCCCAGGTAACCGTATTCGAGGAGCCCATCCAGAGACGATACGTGAGGGGGAGCACCGCCGAGGTGGTGGACTGCACGGCAGCATTCACCATCGGCTACAGGGGCTGAATCCCCTGAGTTGTCACCAGAAACGTTCGCAGTCGGGCGTTTCACAAGTGGTGGAGCACTTCTGGGTGTAATCGTAGTTTGCTGCGCCTACCCCTTTCGCTCTTCCCTTGTGCCATGGCTGAAAAATCGATCCCCTGACACGAGGTTGTTATGTCTGAATTAGTTGTCGCCAAGTTTGGCGGTACCAGTGTGGCGAGTTTTGATGCCATGAATCACAGCGCCGACGTGGTGCTCGCCGACCCGAGCGTGCGTCTGGTGGTCCTTTCCGCCTCTGCGGGCGTCACGAATCTGCTGGTTGCCCTCGCTGAAGGGCTGGAAACGACCGAGCGTTTCGCCAAACTCGATGCTATCCGCAAAATCCAGTTCGATATTCTGGAACGTCTGGCTAACCCGAACGTCATTCGTGA
>DFPL01000222.1 GCA_002377245.1 Enterobacteriaceae bacterium UBA3516 | reverse complement strand
CGGTGGGGCGAGGGGACTGTCCGTGCATACATTTTTTCTGGGGATTCCTCAGCCCACAAGGGAGAGGAGTAAATGTCACGCCAGTCTCGGATACCCGTCCGCAATGGCATCGCCGGTGAACTGGGCAATCCAGCCTTCCGGGTTGTCGAAGATGCGGATGGCGGTGAAGTTCGGCTCTGAGCCCATATCAAACCAGTGCGGGGTGCCGGCGGGCACCGAGATCAGGTCGTTTTTTTCGCACAGCACCTGGTAGACCTCGTTGCCGATGTGCAGGCAGAACAGCCCGGCACCTTCCACAAAGAAGCGGACTTCATCTTCGCCGTGGGTGTGTTCGTTGAGGAATTTGGCACGCAGCGCTTCTTTCTGCGGGTTATCGGCGCGCAGGCTGATGACGTCCCAGCTCTGGTAACCTTTTTCTTCAACCAGCCTGTCGATGGCGTGCTGATAAGCGGTAATCACCGTTTCTGGTGACGGGTCAGCGCCCAGGTCGCGGTCGGCTTCCCAGCGCTCAAAGCGAACGTCCTTCGCGTTCAGCTTCTGCTGAATCTCGGTGGCGTCGGTGCTCTGCCAGGTTGGCTGGCTGGCGTCCTTGTCTGAATAAATGGTCAGTGCGCTCATGACGGGATCTGCTCCGGCTTAATATGGTCGAAAGAGGGAACCTGGTGATGATGGCTGGCGGCGTCATTGTCGCCACGAATCAGCTGTACGGTACGCAAACCGGCCGCTTCGGCGGCGTCCAACTCCTGATGGATATCAGAGAGGAACAGGATCTGCGCCGCAGGAACGCCCAACTGTTCAGCAATATTGCGATACGACTGCACTTCGCGCTTCGCCCCCACCAGGGTGTCGAAATAGCCGCTGAACAGATGAGTAATATCACCTTCGTCGCTGTAGCCAAATAACAGTTTTTGCGCTGCTACGGAGCCAGAGGAATAAACATATAAATCAATGCCTTTGCCTTTCCATTGCTCCAGAGCAGGCAGAACATCCGGGTAAAGATGGCCGGTGAAGTCGCCGTTAACATAACCGTCACGCCAGACAATCCCCTGCAGGGCTTTCAGCGCCGTCGATTTACGATCTTCATCCATAAACGCCAGCAAGGTATCAAGCAGGCTGGCGGTGGAGGCATCGGGTTGGCCGATCTCTTCGCGCAGATTGTCGAGGATGGTTTTCACCGGCTCACCATATTGCTGCGCAGCGAGAAGCGCCGGCAGGCGTTCGCGGGCGTAAGGAAATAACACGTTGTGCACAAAGCGGATATCGCTGGTGGTGCCTTCAATGTCGGTTACAATCGCTCGGATCATCATTTCTCCAGCAGCCGTCGCTGCATTTCGCATTCAAACAGGAATTCCAGCCCTTCGAGGTGTCGACGGGCTTCCGCCACATCACGCCCCCAGCAGGTCAGACCGTGACCCCGCAGTAAAAAGCCGTAGTTAAGCGGGCGCGTTTGCGCATAATGCGCGATTTGGCGGGCGAGGGCATCAATATCCTGAGAGTTATCGAAAATAGCAATCGGCACGGTATCAAGATGCGTCGTTTGCCCGCGCAGGGATTTTTGCATTTCAAAGCCGCTGATGAGCAACTCCGGCGCCCGCTCCACGCGAGACAGTACCGTGGCATTGACCGTGTGAACATGCAACACGGCAGCGGCATCCGGGAACAGGCGATAAATCAGCGTATGCAATCCGGTTTCCGCCGACGGTTTACGCCCGGATGGCGCGTGGTTGTCGGCAATGGAGACCTGCAGAAAATCGGCGGGAGTCAGGCTGCCTTTATCTTTGCCGGATTCACTCAGCCAGCACCATTGTGTATCTTCGCGCACCGACATGTTGCCACCGGTTGCGGGGGACCACCCCTTCTGACCAATCCAGTGACAGGCGTGAACGAGTTCTTGAAGTTGCAGGTTATCAGTCATGGTCTTCCTTTATGCGCACGACGTGGCGCGTGGGGAGGCATATTATTATGATTTAGACGTCTAAGCGTCTTGATTGCCAAATACTAACATCGTGTTATAGTGGCAGCAACACCAGTATTACTAGCAGGCAGGCCTCAATGAGCGACAACACACTGATTCCGCAGAGCAAACTTCCCGCCCTCGGCACTACCATTTTCACGCAGATGAGCGCCCTGGCACAGCAGTACCAGGCAATTAACCTCTCGCAAGGGTTCCCGGATTTTGACGGCCCGCGCTATTTGCAGGAGCGCCTGGCGCACCATGTGGCACAGGGGGCGAATCAGTATGCGCCGATGACCGGCGTGCAGGCGCTGCGTGAGGCCATTGCCGATAAAACAGAAGAACTTTACGACTACAAACCGGATGCGAACACTGAAGTGACGGTCACCGCCGGTGCAACGGAAGCCTTATATGCAGCCATCACTGCGCTGGTGCGTAAGGGGGATGAAGTTATCTGTTTTGACCCAAGCTACGACAGCTACGCCCCGGCGGTGGAGCTTTCCGGCGGCGTGCTGAAACGGATTGCCCTGCAGCCGCCGCATTTTCGCGTGGACTGGCAGGCATTTGCTGCGCTGCTGAGCGATAAAACGCGGCTGGTTATCCTTAATACGCCGCATAATCCATCCGCAACGGTATGGCGCGAAGAGGATTTTTCGGCCCTGTGGCAGGCGATCGGTGAGAAAGAAATCTATGTGCTGAGCGATGAAGTTTATGAACACATCTGCTTTGCAAAAGAAGGACATGCCAGCGTGCTGGCGCATCCACAGCTACGCCAGCGGGCGATTGCGGTTTCATCCTTCGGTAAAACCTTTCATATGACCGGCTGGAAAGTGGGTTACTGCGTGGCACCGGCTGCCATCAGTGCTGAACTGCGCAAAGTGCATCAGTACCTGACCTTCTCGGTCAACACACCCGCGCAGTTGGCCCTGGCAGATATGCTGCGTACCGAGCCGGAACATTATCGCGAACTTCCGGCGTTTTATCAGGCCCGCCGCGATGTGCTGATTAATGCGCTGAGCAGCAGTCGGCTGGAGATTCTCCCTTGCGAGGGCACCTACTTCCTGCTGGCCGATTACAGCGCCATTTCCAGTCTTGATGACGTGAGTTTTTGCCAGTGGCTGACCAAAGAGGTCGGCGTGGCGGCGATTCCGCTGTCGGTCTTCTGTGCCGACCCCTTCCCACATAAACTGATTCGTCTGTGCTTTGCGAAACAGGAATCGACGCTGTTGGCGGCGGCAGAGCGGTTGTGCAAACTCTGAATGATGTTATTTAACCGTCCACGCACGTGAGAATCGGCGGCCTGCGAAGAGTTCTGTCAGGCCGTTGATCTGTTTCAGACGCAGCACTTCATCGCTGTCCATTCCCAGCTCCTTGCCAATTCGCTCTTCATCCCAGCCAGATCGCGTTAATTCGCGCACAATTTCTGACATTTCGCTGATTTGATGACGCCCGCGTGCCCGGTTGTGGCGAATGGTGGATGCCATGCGGTCGGTTTTGCTGGAACGTTCGCGATTCAGGCAGGTTACCGGCAAATAGCCTAACAGCTGTCTTTTAAGCGATGCCCGGGTTTTGCCCAGTTCGTGGCGATGAAACCCATCGACAATCTCAAAGTGATCCGGCGTATCTTCCTGCACGACGATCGGCTGAGTAAAGCCATCTGCTTCAAGGGATTTAAGTAACAATCTTTTTTCTGGCGGGGCGACGTTATTTGGGTTGTAGTCGTTAGGCGAAACTTTACTGCTCTTAACCCACAACACACAATCGACAGGCTGATCGCTAAACGGGCTATGCTCATGCAGCAACCGACGAAAATCATTGATTGCACTGATGCGTTCTTCCACCGCCAGGGTGTTCAGAAAGTCATTCAGAGCCTGCATTAATTGCTGTTGCATAAAATTCCCCATTCCTTGCGTTTCAATGCGATTCGGTCGTGATAGCGCTGATAGGTGCTTGTCTTTGTCGGGCTAAAGGAAAGCGCCCGGCACCAGTAATCATTGTTAAGTAATACCTTGCAGATACGTCGCCAGGAGGGAATATCTTTCGCTCCCGCATCGTTAGATTGTGTGTCAGGAATTGAGGAGATGCCCTGTTTTTCATACCACCGTAAATAGACCGCGATTTTATTGCGATAGTGCTCAGCGGTCTGTTCAGGCATGCTGTCGAGCAGCAGTAAAGCATATTCACGCCAGCTCAGATGGTCAGGTTTGAGAAGTTTGCGGTGCCCATAAAACTGATTATCCTGGCCGGCATAGATCCCGCCGCTGCTGACGCCGCTCACGCGTTCACACATAATGGCCCAGCGTTCAGGTTCAATGACGTGATATAGCCACAGACCCTGGCGCTGTTCCGGGCCAAAAGGTTCGCAAATGCGCATATAACGTGCCGGAACACCCGCCTGATACATCAAATCATAAAGTGGGTTATAGGGTGTTTTGGTTTTGCCAAACCAGGTCCAGATATCGGCAGTTTTCCAGTCATAGATAGGGTAAACGTACCAGGCATGGCCTCGGGGGGCCGCTGTAGTCCAGGGTTTATCATCGGCAAACCGCATTTTCCGCGCAGACGCAATAGACATAAAACGGTTGTAGGACTCATCCGCCCGGATGCCAATCAACATGGCGGCGGGGCGATTATTGGCAAACCAGTCAGCAAATTTGCCGACAAAGGCCTCAAAGGTCATTCCCTGTTCATAAAAAGACAACGTATTAGGTTGTGTGATGGCGTGCTCAGGGGGCTGACGCACCCATTCCGCTCCCGGTTCCCAGCATTGCCAGGTGGGAGAGAATTGCGACAGCCCGTTTTGCGTGGTGAGCGGCAACGCAACCCAGTAGAAGCGTTCGATAACGTCCTGAAAGTCCACCCGCATTTGTTCGACATACGTGATGGTGTAATTAAATTGCGCTTCCCAGTCGATAAATAAAACGCTGAATTTCTTATTGTGTTTTCGGGCGATTTGCGCCGTTAAGTTCAGCAATATACTGGAATCTTTTCCGCCAGAAAAAGAGACACATACTTTTGAAAAATTTTCTAATGTCCAGGTGATTCTTTCTATGCTAGCTTCCAGAACGTCCTGTTCGAGGATCTGCTTTTGAATATGCATCGTCAATGATTCCTGATTGACCGAAAGGTTTAGCAGAGAATGATAAAGAAATTAATCGAAGAGTTAACCTTTAATTTTTCATATAATTCAGTGGCATAACATTCATGAATGTCTGGTATTATTTTATGCGTAGAATTTATCAAACTGTCTATTTTTTGTAAAACAGGTTATTCCAGTTTGCAGAATGTAACTATGATTGTCATTCTGCTTCTGAAGCATAATTCTCATCAATAAATTCATTCCTGCTAAATTTTCATGATAAATAATTCCCTGGCGTCACGGGGTATCTATAACTCAGGCGTGATGAAAAATGCGGGATTTATGTTTTTTTTCAATTATTCATTAAATAAATGGATTTCAGCGGGTCATCTCATTTTGCAGGGGTGCAATTTTAGTTACGATTTTTAACAGTCAGGTAGCGGCTGAACCTCTGCACGTACGCATTAACCTTAAGCTCCAGACTGGAAAGGCGTCGTGAAAGTGCGTTTATTAACCCATTAAGCGCCACGACGGTGAAACCTATCACAATCATAGGCAGTAACTGCAGGGTACACATTGTTATACGCGCGCGAGAGTGTTCTAATCCCCACCGTCAGTGTGACAACTTATCGCATGTCGCATGAGACCATGCCAGCATGACTGGCGCTGAAGCACCCATGGGTCTTTCAGGTATCAAGCCACCCGTGAGGTGGCTTTTTTGTTTCTCGCGGTGCGGCTGGATCTCTATCAGCTTCACCGAATGTTCATGTACGGTTTATTAAACAGTTTTGTGCGGGTTGTTAGCTAACGCTTATTGATTTGATAATGCAAACGCATTAGCCGGATCACAAAAATTTCGTTAACTTACACCTCAACGAAAACACGGAGGAAGTACAGATGTCTTTAATCAACACTAAAATCAAACCTTTCAAAAACCAGGCGTTCAAAAACGGTGAGTTCGTAGAAGTTACTGAGAAAGATACCGAAGGCCGCTGGAGCGTGTTCTTCTTCTACCCGGCTGACTTCACCTTCGTATGCCCGACTGAACTGGGTGACGTTGCTGACCATCATGAAGAGCTGCAAAAACTGGGCGTAGACGTTTACTCTGTTTCTACTGATACCCACTTTACCCATAAAGCATGGCACGGTAGCTCTGACACCATCGCAAAAATCAAATATGCGATGATCGGCGACCCGACTGGCGCCCTGACCCGTAACTTTGAAATCATGCGTGAAGACGAAGGCCTGGCTGACCGTGGCACCTTCATCGTTGACCCGCAGGGTATCATCCAGGCTATCGAAGTTACCGCTGAAGGTATCGGCCGCGACGCATCTGACCTGCTGCGTAAAATCAAAGCAGCACAGTACGTAGCGTCCCACCCAGGCGAAGTGTGCCCGGCTAAGTGGAAAGAAGGCGATGCGACTCTGGCTCCTTCCCTGGACCTGGTCGGCAAAATCTAAAATTTCCGTCGCCTTTCGCGCCATAGCGGCGTTGGCGTCACCTGCTCGCCCCGGTCACTTACTGATGTAAGCTCCCGGGGACTCTCAGGCTAGCCACCTTGCTCTGACGCGAAATTCTCGGAAATTGACGTCTAATATCGGGTGCTGTTTTGCACCCGATTTTTATCCCACGCACCATGATTCAAGTTGCATTGAAGCCGCCGTAATAAGGCAGCTTGCATGATGATGTTTTAAGCCCAGGAGATTAAAAATGCTCGACACAAACATGAAAACGCAGCTCAAGGCTTACCTTGAGAAACTGACTAAGCCTGTTGAGCTGATTGCCACGCTGGATGACAGCGCCAGATCGGCAGAAATCAAGGAACTGTTGGCTGAGATTGCTGAACTGTCAGACAAAGTCTCTTATAAAGAAGATAACACGCTGGCCGTGCGCAAACCGTCGTTCCTGATTACAAATCCAGGTTCACACCAGGGTCCGCGCTTTGCTGGCTCGCCGCTGGGCCATGAATTTACTTCACTGGTGCTGGCGCTGCTGTGGACCGGTGGTCACCCGTCGAAAGAAGCACAGGCACTGCTTGAGCAGATCCGCGACATCGAAGGTGATTTCGAGTTTGAAACCTATTACTCACTGACCTGCCACAACTGCCCGGACGTGGTGCAAGCCTTTAACCTGATGGCAGTGCTCAACCCACGTATCAAGCATACGGCGATTGATGGTGGCACCTACCAGAATGAAATCACTGACCGTAATGTGATGGGTGTTCCGGCGGTGTTTGTTAACGGTAAAGAGTTCGGTCAGGGGCGTATGACGCTCGCCGAAATCGTTGCCAAAATTGATACCGGTGCAGAAAAACGTGCGGCGGAAGAGCTGAACAAGCGTGATGCGTATGATGTGCTGATTGTCGGTTCTGGTCCATCCGGTGCGGCGGCGGCGGTGTACTCAGCACGTAAAGGTATCCGTACCGGTCTGATGGGTGAGCGTTTTGGTGGTCAGGTGCTGGACACCGTAGACATCGAAAACTACATCTCCGTGCCGAAGACGGAAGGCCAGAAGCTGGCGGGCGCACTGAAAGCACACGTATCTGAATACGATGTCGATGTGATTGATTCGCAGAGTGCGACCAAACTAACGCCGGCTGCGGTGGAAGGGGGCCTGCATCAGATTGAAACGGCGTCGGGTGCCGTGCTGAAAGCGCGCAGTATCATCATTGCGACCGGGGCAAAATGGCGCAACATGAACGTGCCCGGCGAAGATCAGTATCGCACCAAAGGGGTCACCTACTGCCCGCACTGCGACGGTCCGCTGTTTAAAGGTAAACGCGTGGCGGTCATCGGCGGCGGTAACTCCGGTGTGGAAGCGGCCATCGATCTGGCGGGTATCGTGGAACACGTCACCCTGCTGGAGTTTGCGCCAGAGATGAAAGCTGACCAGGTACTGCAGGATAAAGTGCGCAGCCTCGGTAACGTCGACATCATTTTGAATGCGCAAACCACCGAAGTGAAAGGCGATGGCAGCAAGCTGACTGGCCTTGAGTATCGGGATCGTGTGAGCGGTGATGTGCATCACATCGCGCTGGCAGGGATTTTCGTGCAGATTGGTTTACTGCCGAACACCACCTGGCTGGAAGGTGCGATTGAGCGCAACCGCATGGGTGAAATCATCATTGATGCGAAATGTGAAACCAGCGTCAAAGGTGTGTTCGCCGCCGGTGACTGCACCACCGTGCCGTACAAACAAATTATTATCGCCACTGGCGAAGGTGCGAAAGCCTCTCTGAGCGCATTCGATTACCTGATCCGCACCAAGAGTGCATAAAAAGAAAGTAAGAGAAGTCCAAATAATTTGAGTTGCATGAAGCCAACGCCCAGGCAGCTCGAAGAATGAAGGGACTACACCTGCAATAATCAAGAGGCTGCCCCAGGGCAGCCTCTTTTTTTATCGCACAACCAGCACCGGAATGTGGGCGTGTCGCACGACGCTTGAGGCATTCGACCCCATTAAGTGGGTCGAAATGGAAGGGTTACGGGAACCAATCACCACCATATCAGCCTTCAACTCTTCGGCCATTTCATTGACCACATCTCGCACGCTGCCCAGACGAACATGAATTTTGATCCGTTCAGGGTTAATAGAGAAATGGCTGACCATCGTATTCAGCCTCGTTTGCGCTTCGGTCTGGAGATGTTCTTCAAAACGACGAATATCGGCGGCAAAACGGTGCAGGCTTAAACTGGCGGAAGCGGGCAGGACATGCAGTAGATGAATCACTCCCGTATCCTGGGCGAGGAACTCAGCATGGCGCACGGCTTTGTCGCTTAACTCCATTTCGAATACATCAACCGGCATGATAATTGTCTGATACATAAACGCGTCTCCCTGTAGGTTATGTCCTGTGTATTGCAGCACAAACAGCAGCGTAATTTTGTAAGGTCACTGGCAATTATTTACTTTGTAGATGAATTATCGATGAAATATCTGCTTTTTTAGCGAAATGACAGGGCATTCTACCGGTGGCGTTCCAGATAGAGCACCGCTGCGACGACGACCGCGACGATGAGAAAATAAATGAGCGTGATGAGGGCAATCTCGTTCATACACGAACCCGGAGCAAGATCCTGTAAACAACGTTAGGATCAAACGCGGCGCGAAGAAATGCGACATTCGGATGAGTGAACGGTAAGAGGATGCAGCACGCATCCTCTAAGCGCGGGGAGGGAGTGAATCAGAGAAGGTATTCGCCAGCCGCTTCGGGTTGGTACACCAGCTCAAGCACCTCAAGGTCGGTCGCGGTACCGCCAGGTAATTCCCAATGAATGCTGTCACCCACGCGCAAACCTAACAGCGCGGCGCCCACCGGCGCAAGAACGGAAAGCTGGGCAGCGCTGTCGGTCATCTTTGTCGGGTAAACCAGCGTGCGCGTGCGTGTTTCGCCACTTTTCAGCTCACGAAACGTCACGGTACTGTTCATGGTGACAACATCGGCAGGCATCGCTTCAGGCGCACACATCTGCGCACGATCCAGCTCGGTGTTTAACGCCTGGGCGACGGGCAGGTTCGCGTATGCCGGTTTCTCCAGCAGGCGGTCGATACGCTCAGCGTCGAGTTCGTTGATGATAATGGCAGGTCTGGACATCTCTTACTCCATGTCTTAGGCGGCGTTGTGCCCGATTGATCCAAAGAAAAACCCTCGCCGTCGGGCAGCGAGGGTTTAGCAGATCCGATGATACTGAGAGTGAGGGCAAGTTTGAAGTGACTAAGCTCACATTTGGCGGGTTTATGAGTTAAGGGCCCGCGAATGGCAGATCAATAGCCCAGACTGTCGATAATAAACGCCTCTCCACAGTTGCCCGGATGGGGCTGAGCGCGAAAACTGAGCGGCGAAAGTGGAGCATTCACTGAAGCGGCATCCAGGGTAAATTGCAGTTCGGTAATATAGGCGGGGTTGCCACTGCAACTTAATTTAATGGACTTAATGCTGCTGTCGCCCCAGGATTTGGCTACCGCGGCATCGAAATCACGACGGGTCACGCGTTTGCCGTAATTATCTGCCAGAAAAGCGCCTAACGGACTCTGCTTCACTTCCTGATTCATGCGCACCATCACGCCAAACCAGGCATCCGGATCAAAACCAAAGCAGACGCCATGTTTGGCGTATTCATAGCGCTCAAGGCAGGACTTGCCTCCTGAACCCGGCATGACAGCGTTGAGTTTATTGGCCATCTCCAGCGATAAGCCTGTCTCTTCCGCCGCGCATTTTCGGCTGGCTTTCGCTTCCGGCATATTGGGGATAGGGCGGCTGGCACAGCCGTAGCGCATCCAGCGATTATTATCGACGCCCCGCGCGGCGATAGATTTCGGCAGGCTCGGCCAGAGGCCGTGTACGGTAAGGTAATCACTTTTCTGCGGCGAATCTTTTTGGAGACGACATTCGTCCGGCTCCCGATTGCCCCGATCGTGCTGGCTCTGGCAGAACCCGGTTTGCCACGACAGCGCCAGTACATAGCGGTCGAAATCACCGTAGCTTTTGGGAACAAGCGGTTCGGCGTGGGCTGAGGTGAGCGAGAGGATCGCCACAGCGACGCTAAGGCTGGCGACGAGACCCTTTCTTAACATTGATAGTCCTGATACATACGGTGAGATAATTGCTGGCAGTTATTAAAGCACAAAAAGCGCCGGGCGGGCGCTTTTTGCTTACAGGGCAGAGCGATACTTAACGAACGGCGGCGCCGGGCACCAGAATTTCCGTGGCAATAATGACCACAATCAGGCCGACAAGCACGGGTACGGACGTGCGTTTCACCACTTCGAAGGGGGAGATGTTTGCCATCCCTGCGACCGCAACCACCACGCCCGAGACCGGCGAAATGGTTCGGCCAAGGTTAGAGGCTTGTAACATCGGAATCGACAAGTAGGCTGGGTTGATGGCGGATTCGTGCGCCAGCTTTGGGATCATCTCAACGAACGCATAAAACGGCGCGTTACCTGAGCCGGTGGTCATCGCTGCCAGCATGGTGAGGATCACCAGCACCAGCATCAGAATGATACTGGCTGATCCAAAGGAGGTGGCGATAGAGATCAGGCTCTGGATAAAGCCGATGGTGCTAAGCCCCTGGGCGAAGACGCCTGCGGCAACCAACAGCATCACCACGCCGGCGAACGCATCGGCCATGCCCCGGTAAGCCACTTCCAGACCGGAGAAAACATTTTGCGTGTTGAAGCCACGGAAGAACTCCAGCACCGCCGCCAGCAGCATGCAAATGACCAGGATTGTGATGATGTGCAGTTCCGGGCCCCATTTACCATCAAAAATCAGCACCCCAATGATCGGCGTAAACGGCAGGATGGCGTAAAAGGCCGGGGCTTTGGTGGTGATGTCTTTAACGTCGAGAATTTCGGCGGTGATATTCTCTTTTTTATCTAAATAGCGCTGCCAGAAAAAGTGAGCAATCGCCATCGCTATAATGGCTGCAATAGAGATAGGCAGAGTGGTTTTAAAGGCAAAATCGACCAGCGGCATTTCTGCGGCTTTAGCTGCCAGCACCACATCCCCTGAGGTTGGCGATAAAATAATCGCTGCCGGAGAGGCGCAAATTGCTGCTGCCGCACCACGACTTATTCCCACGTTGACCATGACCGGGAACAGCGTCGCCATTAATAATACGCCAAGCCCGGTGGCCGACGAAACGGCCAGCGACATTAAGCAGGCGACAAAATAGGCGGCAATCATCAGTAAATAAGGTGAGTTTATAAAACGCAGCGGGCGGGAAGCCAGTTTAACGACCATGTCATTGGCGCCAATGTGCGTCATATACGCCGCGAATCCGCACAGCATCATGATCATCATGCCAAGGTCGCCACCACGGCTCATCAGCAGAATTTTCACATACTCCACAATGTCGGTGGCGGTGTAACCGGTGCTGGTGGCGCTGCCGGGCAGGACTTTATGCCCCATAATGGCGCTGATGATCAGCAGCGTCAGGCCGCCGACAAAGAGCACGCCGGTTGCCGAGTAACCTTTGATGATATAGCGTGCGACACCGACAATAACGGCGACGCCAATGAGTAGTTCAATAAACGTTAACATAATGTTCTTGATCCCAGGATAAAGGTCAGAGAAAACGGCAGCGGGAAAACGAAAAAACGCAATGTGCCGAAGAACGGTCAGCAAGTAGATGATTAAAATCAAGGAAGGATCGTTTTTAGAATATAAACGTGTAAATTTAACCGAAGGATACAATTTAACCGAAAACGCAGGTCTGCTTACCTGCTTTAATGTGAAAGAATTAACCCTATAAAAGAAAATAAAAAGTTAATGATATTCGTGTATTAAGTTATCGATTCATTCACCACGTAAATTAATTAAAAAAGCCTTTAAAAATAAAAAAACGGGTGCCTATACTCAGCCCGTTTCCTGTTCATCACTGGGTCATTATGCACACTGGTTGGGTAAGTCGACTTCGCGCAATGAAGCGGCATCTTATGATGCTGCTGATGGCGTTTGGCTGGCTGTTGATCCAGAGTCAGGTGGCGATAGCTTCACATGATTGCGACCTTGATGTGCAGGGCGCGACGGTCATGACCCAGCATTACGATCACATGATGACTGGCGATGTGATGAATAACAGTGCAATGCCGCAACCGGTACACGCCATGAAGGCACCGTTGTGTGATAAGCACTGCATCCCTGATGTCGCGCAAAAAGAGACCGGGCATCCGCCACTGGTGGCGTTGTCTGTTAACCTGATTCTCGCTGTTGCGGACCCCGTCTGTGTTGATACGGCGCAGGAAGGATGGGCACTCACCCCACCGGCTATTGGCCCCCCGGCCGCCATTCGCTTCTGCCGATTCAGAGAATAAAACCTGTTAATTCGTTGAAATTTCATTCTTTTACGATTAACAGGAGTTCTGACATGCGTTCTTATCTTCTTTGCTTGCTGGCCGCAGTGCTGGCTACCCTTTCCGTCTCCACTGTCCAGGCGGCTGAGATGAACCACACCATGCATCACGACATGTCGCAGCCCGCGGCGATGCAGGCGCCGGTTTACCACTCGCAGGGCATTATCAAAAAAGTCACCCCGCAGGCCGTTTCTATTTCCCACCAGGCTATCCCGGACCTCAACTGGCCACCGATGACCATGCAGTTTGCGCTGCCGCAAGGTGTCGACTTGCCTGAACTTCAGGTAGGACAGAAGGTCGATTTTACCTTCAGCCAGCATGAGCGCGGCTACCAGATCGTTTCTCTGACACCACAACATTAATTGGGGAAATGATGAAACGATTCTCACTGAGCCTCCGGCTGAGTGGGGTTGTGTTGGGTATGATGTGCTCCGCCGCGCAGGCGGAGTCATTGACGCTGATGCAAACCCTTTCCGCTACGGAGCACTATTCCGCTGAGCTGTCTGCCCGCCGCAATGAGGCCCAGGCGCTGGACGCAATGGCAGACTCGGCCCGCCAGCTCCCTGATCCGAAGCTGAAATTCGGGATTGAAAACCTGCCCGTGCAAGGCAGTAACGACCGCCGCTTCACCCGGGAAGGCATGACCATGCAGCGGGTGGGCGTGATGCAACAGTATGTCAGTTCAGACAAACGCGATCGCAAAGCCGATACCCTGCTGGCACAGGCGCAAAGCGTGAAGGCCAAATCTGCCGTCACCCGCGCCACGCTTCAGCGGGATGCGGCCCAGGCCTGGCTGGATCTGGCTTTGTCGACGCGCGCCTTGCAAACCGCCCGTCAATTGCTGGCAGAAACGGCTGCCCAGCAGGGGGCGCAAAAGGCCAGCGTCGGCGCAGGTAATGCCGCCCCTGATAGCGTGCTCACCTTTCAGATTGGGCTAAACGCGATGCGCGACAAGGTGACTCTCGCCGAACGTGATGTGCAGCTTGCAAAGGCACGTCTGACCCAATTAACCGGGCAATCGGTCACCGCTGCCCGTGGCCCCCTTCCGCGTTATCAACGTCTGCCTGCCGATGAACACACGCTGGAAAGCGGCGTAAGTCAGCACCCGGAAATGGTGGCGGCAGCCAGCGAGGCGAACAGTGCCAAAGCGCAGTCGGCGCAGTCGGCGATAGCAGCCATCCCGGATGTGGAGGTGGAGGTCTGGTACGGGCGACGCGCTGAAGGTTACGAAGATATGGCAGGCGTGATGGTCACCGTTGATTTACCGCTGTTCACCTCAATGCGCCAGGACAAAGATCACGCCGCTGATATTTCCCGCACGATGCAGGCTAACGACCAGCTTGCGCTCATCGAGCGCGAACATGTCGCACAGGTGCAGTCGCTCATCGCGCAATACCACGCCGCACAGGCGCTATGGATGCGCCAGAAAGAGGACGTGTTGCCGTTGGTACATAAGCGGGCTTTGCTGATGGCCGCCCAGTATCGCAGCGGGCAAAGCCAGTTATCTGAACTGCTGGACGCACGTCGCACCGTGCTGGACAGCGAGCTGGCCACGATTGAAGCCGAAAAAGAGATGGCCCGGAGCTGGGCCGCCATCCAGTGGTTGATTCCTCAGGAGCTGGGCCAATGAAAAAAACGGTTATTGCAGTGCTGATTACCGCCGGGCTGGCGGCAACTGCGGGCTTCGGCGTGGGGCGCTGGCAGCCTGAACCCACCGCTGAGACCCATCAGGTTTCGGACTCCGCGCGAAAAGTCCTTTACTGGTACGACCCGATGGTACCCGGACAGCGATTTGATAAACCCGGTAAATCCCCGTTTATGGACATGCCCCTGGTACCGCGCTATGCCGACGAAGAGCAGGACAGCGCAGGGGTGGCCGTCAGTGCTCGCCAGCAACAAAATCTGGGGATGACGACGGCAAAAGTGGAAAAACGTGCCCTGGCCTCGGCGTTTTCGGCGTTCGCCACCGTCACCACGGATGAACGCGGCATCCAGGCGGTGCCTTCGCCCGCCTCTGGGGTAGTGGAAAAGCTGTTTGTCCGTGCCCCTCAGCAGTGGGTGAAAAAAGGTGAACCGCTGGCTCAGTTATGGATCCCACAATGGACGGCGGCCCAGCATGAGTATCTGGCCGTGCGCCAGCTTGGTGATGCGACTTTAACGCGTGCCGCCCGTGACAGGCTGGCCCTGCAATTTATGCCCGCGTCGATCGTTCAGGCGGTAGAGCGCAGCGGTAAGCCGCAGACTCGCCTGACTTTGCGTGCTGAGCGAGCCGGGTATGTGGTTAAGCTTGATTCCCGTGAGGGAGCTCAGGTCGCCGCCACACAAACGCTGTTCGAACTGGCGAGCCTTGACCCCGTCTGGCTGGTGGTGGATTACCCGCAAACCCAGGCGCAAACCTTGACGGCGGGCAGCGAGATTATTGCTACCTCAGCAAGCTGGCCGGGAGAGCAATTTCGTGGCCGGGTGAGCGAACTGTTACCGCAACTGGAAACCACAACCCGAACGCTCAAGGCGCGCATTGTGCTGGATAACGCGCAGCAAAAACTGAAACCGGGCATGTTTCTGACGGTCACCCAGCCGCAGGCGCAAAAACAGCCTGCGGTCATGGCGATTCCCGAAGAGGCAGTGGTCAGCACCGGTACTGCCAGCCGGGTGTTATTGGCTTCAGGAGAGGGCCACTTCCAGCCGGTGACGGTGACGACCGGCAGAACGGCGCAGGGCTGGACGGAAGTGCTTTCCGGGTTGAAAGAAGGGGATGAGGTCGTGACTTCCGGCCAGTTCCTGATTGATTCTGAGGCCAGTCTGCGCAGCGCGCTGCCCGACGCCAGCGTCGAGAAACAGCCGCAACAGTTTGAAAGCACCGGCGTGGTGGAAGCCATCGACGGGCAGTCTGTCACCCTTTCGCACCAGCCCATTCCCGCGTTGAATTGGGGGGCGATGACCATGGATTTTGTCCTCAAACGGCCACAACCGGAGATCAACGTGGGTGACAGGGTGATGTTCAGTTTCATCCTCGATGATGAAAACGGTGCAGTTATTACCCATCTGATGGCAAGTGGGGAGGGCAGGAAATGATTGCTGCCATTATTCGCGCTTCGTTACGCAACCGTCTGCTGATCCTGCTCGCGGCACTGGTGCTGACAGGCTGGGGTGTCTGGTCGGTGCAGCGTGCGCCGCTGGATGCCCTGCCGGATCTGTCGGACGTACAGGTGATTATTCGCGCCAGCTATCCGGGTAAGGCGCCGCAGATCATCGAAAATCAGGTCACTTATCCCCTGACGACCGCGATGCTTTCCGTCCCAGGGGCGAAGACGGTGCGCGGCTACTCCATGTTTGGTGACGCCTATGTCTATGTTCTGTTTGAAGACGATACGGACCTCTACTGGGCGCGCTCGCGGGTGCTGGAAAACCTCAGTCAGATTCAGTCCTCACTGCCGACGGGAGTCAGTGTTGCGCTGGGACCCGATGCCACCGGTGTGGGCTGGATTTATGAATACGCGCTGATCGACCGCAGCGGTAAACACAATCTTGCCGACCTGCGCGCGTTACAGGACTGGACGCTTAAGTTTGAGCTGAAAACCGTGCCCAATGTGGCGGAGGTCGCAAGCGTAGGGGGCATGGTTCGCCAGTATCAAATCCTGCCTGACCCGGCAAAAATGCGTGCGCTCAATATTACCCATGGGCAGTTGATTACCGCCGTGCAGTCCGCCAATCAGGAAAGCGGTGGTGCGCTACTTGAGATGGGGGAAGCCGAATTTATGGTGCGTACCACGGGGTATCTTCAGACGCTCGACGATTTTCGCCAGGTGGTCATCACCAGCCGCGATGGGGTGCCGGTGATGCTTTCTGATGTCGCCAGTGTGCGCCTCGGGCCTGAGCTGCGTCGCGGCGTCGCGGAGTACAACGGCGAAGGGGAGGTGGCCGGTGGCATTATCGTTATGCGCTATGGCAAAAATGCGCTGCAAACGATTCACGCGGTGAAAGAGAAACTTCAGGCGGTACAGAAAACGCTGCCCGCCGGGGTCGAGATTGTGCCGGTGTACGATCGCTCAACGCTTATCGAACACGCCGTAGAAACCCTGACCCACAAACTTATTGAAGAGTTTATTGTGGTGGCGCTGGTGTGCACCCTGTTCTTATTCCACTTCCGTTCGGCGCTGGTGGCGATTGTCTCGCTGCCGTTGGGGATCCTGGGGGCGTTTATTGTGATGCACTACCAGGGGATCAACGCCAACATCATGTCGCTGGGGGGGATTGCGATTGCAATAGGCGCGATGGTCGACGCGGCGATCGTGATGATCGAACACATGCATAAAGTGATTGAGCAATGGCGGCATGATAATCCCGGTCGTCAGTTGGTCTCCGGCGATTACTGGCGGCTGTCGGAACAGGCGGCGGTGGAGGTTGGGCCTGCACTGTTTTGCAGTCTGCTGATTATCACCCTGTCGTTTATTCCGGTGTTTTCGCTGGAAGCGCAGGAAGGACGGATGTTCTCACCGCTGGCGTTTACGAAAACCTGGGCGATGGCCGTCGCGGCAGGACTGGGTATCACCCTGGTGCCGGTTTTAATGGGGCTGTTTATTCGAGGAAAAATCCCGGATGAGAAAGCCAACCCCATCAATCGTTTTCTTATTCGCCTCTATGAACCGGCTCTGGAGCGCGTGCTGAGCTGGCCAAAGGCGACGCTGATGCTGGCTTTTGTGCTGCTGCTCGTCACGCTTTGGCCACTGAGCCGTCTGGGCAGCGAATTTATGCCGCCGCTCAACGAAGGTGATTTGCTGTATATGCCGTCGACGCTGCCGGGTATGTCGGCGCGAGAAGCCGGGCGGTTGCTCCAGCAAACTGACCGCCTGATCAAAACCGTACCGGAAGTGGAGAGCGTGTTTGGCAAAGCGGGCAGGGCGGAAACTGCGACGGATCCTGCACCGTTAACCATGCTCGAAACGACCATTCGCTTTAAACCTCGTGACCAGTGGCGACCCGGCATGACGCCGGAAAAACTGGTGGATGAACTGGATAAAACCGTGAGCCTGCCGGGCATCGCCAACGTATGGGTGCCGCCGATCCGCAACCGCCTCGATATGCTGGCGACCGGGATCAAAAGCCCGGTTGGTATTAAAGTGAACGGGAATAACATTGCCGACATTGAACGCGTGGCGCAACGCATAGAGCAGGTGGTAAAAACCGTGCCTGGGGTGACCTCTGCACTGGCTGAGCGCCTGGCGGGGGGGCGCTATGTAGACATTAACATCAACCGTCAGCAGGCGGCGCGCTACGGGGTCTCGGTAAAAGAGCTGCAGTCGCTGGTGGCCACGCTGGTAGGGGGCGACAATGTGGGGGAAGTTTTACAAGGACGCGAACGTTTTCCTGTCAATATTCGCTACCCGCGTGAGCTACGAGAAAATATTGATGATCTGCGCACGCTGGCGGTGATTACCGAAAATGGTAATCAGATTGCCCTGGGGGAGTTGGCTGACATTGTGGTCAGTGAAGGTCCGCCAATGTTGAAGAGCGAAAATGCGCGTTTATCAAACTGGATATATGTGGATCTGCGCGGACGGGATTTAAAATCCGCCGTGGATGAGATGCAGCAGCGTGTCGCTGAGCAAATCACTCTGCCCCAGGGGGTGACGCTCTCCTGGTCAGGGCAATTTGAATATCTCGAGCGCGCCAGCGCGAAATTACAGGTGGTGCTTCCTGTCACGCTGTTAATCATTTTCGTGTTGCTGTTCATGACCTTCAGGCGGATTTCCGATGCACTACTGATCATGGGCACGCTACCCTTCTCGTTAATTGGCGGCGTCTGGTTACTGTGGTTATTGGGGTATAACCTGTCAGTTGCCGGCGCGGTCGGATTTATTGCGTTGGCGGGCGTGGCGGCAGAGTTCGGCGTTATCATGGTGCTCTATTTAAATCAGGCGCTTGATAAACACCGCAAGCGGGATCCCAATGGCGGGCATGAGATGTTGCGCCGGGCAATCCACGAGGGGGCGGTATTACGCGTCCGGCCGAAGGTGATGACGGTGGCGACCATCATGGCAGGTTTGTTGCCGATCATGTGGGGCGGTGGCAGCGGTTCTGAAGTGATGAGTTGTATTGCTGCGCCGATGCTTGGTGGGATGGTCACTGCGCCTTTGCTCTCGCTGTTTATCATCCCTGCCGTGTATGAACTGCTGCATCGCCGCGACAAAAATGGGCCGCGTCTTTGAGTGTAACGCCGCCTCGTATCGCACATTTAATAGCCTGTGCGTAAACGGCGCTACAAACGGTAGATTGGAATAAACTTCGCGACATTTATCACTTTTTGATGAATAACGACTGGACAAAAGTCTCTACAATTGTTGTACTGTTACTCGACACAGCATTTGTGTCGTTTTTCATGTAAAGGTAATATAGATGTCTAAGATTAAAGGTAACGTTAAGTGGTTTAATGAGTCCAAAGGATTCGGTTTCATTACTCCGGAAGATGGCAGCAAAGACGTGTTCGTACACTTCTCTGCAATCCAGAGCAATGGTTTCAAAACTCTCGCTGAAGGTCAGCGTGTAGAGTTCGAAATCACTAACGGTGCCAAAGGTCCTTCTGCTGCTAACGTGATGCCTATCTAAGTTAGCATTAAGACAGAATTTCAAAACCCGCTGAAAAGCGGGTTTTTTTTGCCCTCAATTTGTGCTCGCACTGGAAAACAGCCAGAAAGCGAGAGCCGTCATTGCAAACGAACCCAGCAGATTGACCGCCACGTTTAGCAGCGCCCAGCCAGCACGACCTTCCTGAAGTAGAAAAACCACTTCGGCAGAAAAGGTCGAAAAAGTGGTCAATCCGCCGCAGAAGCCGGTGGTCAGCAACAGTTTCCACATCGGGTCAATGTGCGTCATTCGGTTGAACCAGGCCAGGCCCAGGCCAATGATAAATGCGCCGGTTAAATTCGCTGCCAGTGTGCCCATCGGAATGGCATGATGAGCAGGGTTTAGTTTCATACTCAGCGCCCAACGCGCGACGCTGCCTGTCCCACCACCAATGAAAACCGCTAAAAGAAGTTGTAACACCGCGAAATCCTGCTATTCCATTTGTTAGAGTGACGAGTGTAGCGCCGAAGCGGTCACATGGCTATATCGGCACCTTCAGGAGAAACAGAGATGATTGTTGCTGCAGGGCAGTTTGTTGTGACCCCGGACTGGCGTACCAACGCCGGGATTTGCGTGGACCTGATGGCCCGTGCCACGCATCAGAATGCCGCCTTGTTAGTGTTGCCGGAGGCCTTACTGGCGCGTGATGATAACGATCCGCACCGGTCAGTGAACTCCGCCCAGACGCTGGATGGTGAATTTTTGCAGCTTCTTTTAGCTGAAAGCCAGCGCAACACGCTGACGACCGTACTGACGATTCATGTCCCCTCTACGCAGGGAAGGGCGGTCAATACGCTGGTGGTGTTGAGAAAAGGGAAGCTCGTTGCGCAGTATGCCAAACTGCATTTGTATGATGCTTTCAACATGCAGGAGTCGGCGCGGGTGGATGCCGGGCAAGAAATCCCCCCGCTTATTGATGTAGAAGGTATGAAAGTTGGGTTGATGACCTGTTATGATTTGCGCTTCCCGGAGTTGGCAACGAATCTGGCATTACAAGGGGCGGAAATAGTGGTATTGCCGGCGGCATGGGTGCGTGGGCCGCTCAAAGAACATCACTGGGCAACCTTACTGGCAGCGCGGGCGCTGGATACGACCTGCTATTTCGTGGCCGCAGGGGAATGCGGTAACAAAAATATTGGTCAAAGCCGGGTTATCGATCCCCAGGGTGTGACCCTTGCGGCGGCAGCGGACGCTCCGCAACTGATTTTCGCTGAGGTGACGCGCGCGCGGCTGACGCAGACGCGGGACGTATTGCCCGTATTACGCAATCGTCGCTTCGCTATGCCAACGCTGAAGTGATGTTTTTTTAAACAATGCTTGATTCATCTCGTTACAGATTGCTATTGTGTGCGCGCGCCGAATGACCGTTAATTACGTCAGGGTATAATGGCGCTTTATGCTGTGTTCTATGAAAGAAGGTATCTATGGGTGAGATTAGTATTACCAAACTGCTGGTAGTGGCCGCGCTGGTTGTTCTGCTGTTTGGTACCAAAAAACTGCGTACGCTGGGCGGCGATCTGGGCACGGCCATCAAAGGCTTCAAAAAAGCGATGAATGATGATGATACCGCGGCTAAGAAAACCACGGATGACATCACGGCAGAAAAGCTTTCTCATAAAGAGTAAGTCTTGCTGACAGTATAAAAAAACCGGCACATTGGCCGGTTTTTTTGTCTCAAGTGTAATCGAATATTACACCATTATTTCACTTCAATGCCTTTTGCCTGCAGGTCGGCATGGTAAGAAGAGCGAACAAAAGGACCACATGCGGCATGGGTAAAGCCCATCGCCAGCGCCTCTTCTTTCATCTCATCAAACTCTTCCGGGCTCACATAACGTTGCACCGGTAAGTGGTGGCGACTCGGCTGCAGATACTGGCCCAGCGTCAGCATAGTGACACCGTGACGACGCAAATCACGCATAACTTCCACGATTTCCGCGTTGGTTTCACCTAAACCTACCATCAGACCTGATTTGGTCGGGATATGCGGATGGGCTTCTTTGAAGCGCTCCAGCAGTTTCAGAGACCAGTTGTAGTCTGCACCCGGGCGTACCTGACGATAAACGCGTGGCACGTTCTCAAGGTTGTGGTTAAACACATCAGGAGGCGTTGCAGTAAGGATATCCAGCGCACGATCCATACGCCCACGGAAGTCCGGGACGAGGGTTTCGATTTTGATGGTCGGGCTTTTTTCACGAATGGCGCTGATGCAGTCAGCAAAGTGCTGAGCACCGCCGTCACGCAGGTCATCGCGGTCAACGGAAGTGATAACCACATAACGCAGGGCCATATCGGCGATGGTTTGTGCCAGCTTCACTGGCTCATTCGCATCCGGCGTAACGGGGCGGCCGTGTGCCACATCGCAGAACGGGCAGCGACGTGTACAAATGGCACCCAAAATCATAAAGGTAGCCGTACCGTGGTTGAAACACTCAGCAAGGTTAGGGCAGGACGCCTCTTCGCAAACAGAATGCAGCCCGTTTTTGCGCATGGCTGCTTTGATACCCTGAATACGGGACGAGTCAGCCGGAAGTTTTATTTTCATCCATTCCGGTTTTCTCAACAGTGCTTCGCGCTCTGTTGCCACATTCTTAACCGGGATAAGAGCCATTTTATCGGCATCGCGGTACTTAACACCGCGTTCCATCACAATGGGTTTACTCATAGCGTGCGTGTTCCAGTTGCGGATAACGAAGTAAGTGATTCAATTCAAGGGAATGTTGTATTTATCAACTATTTTTGAATTCACGGCGAGCAGTATACCATTGATGAGGGGGAGAAAGCAGCCTGACAACGGGGCAAAATGTAAAATAGTTGTTGTTTTGCACCAAATGCCCAGAGAGCATGCGTCGTTTTGCCAGGCCAGGTTGAGCGCTAGAATGCCCGACGGATAACGTTAATCACGTTTTCCAGCACCGGGTCGCGCAGGCTCAACTTATTGTAATAGAGCGAGATATCAAGGCGTTCATTGCTGACAGGCGGAAAATCTATCTCAGCTAATGGCCAGCAGGCGCTGAAAAGTTTAAACAACCTGGTTGGCATTAATCCCAGCATATCGCTGTTGCCGATGAGTGCTGCAATGGTAAACATATTGTAACTGCTAAAGCTTACCTGACGTTCGGGGAAGAGATCCTGCACGCGCTGGCGCAGTCCGCTCAGATTTTGCCCCTCCATCATTAAAAGGGTGTGATCGTAATGCTGTAGCACATCCTCATTGATGGTCGAACGCAAGCAGGGGTGACCCTGGCGGCACACTAGCATCAGTCTGTCGGTATAAAGCGCATGATGATTGAGCGTTCGGGCGGTCGGGATATGGGTATCAATGACAAGGTCGGTCTGGAATTGGCTGAGCTGATTTTCCGCATCATGAATGGGGATATTACGCATAAGTAAATGCGGCGCCGCCTCTTTGATTGCCTTCCAGATTACGGGAATAACGATGGCACCAAGGGAAGGTGGGGTACCAATGGTAATGGTGCGTTGTTTGTCGTAACTCCCCGTCAGATCCAGGGCGCCAAGAATAGATTCCAGGCCCTGGCTAATATATTCGTGCAAATGCGATGCATAGGCGGTGGGCGTCACACCTTGCCCCTTCCTGATAAATAGTGGGTCAGGAAATATTGTGCGCAATTTTTGAATTGATTGGCTAATAGCAGAAGGCGTGAGATTAAGCACTTTAGCTGCATTTACTATCCCTTTTTGCACATATACGGCCTCAAAGATAGTCAACAAATTGAGGTCAATATTGCGTAACGTGCGGAAGATTTGCGGCTTGTCTTCTTCGGGGCGTGCGGTTATTCGCTGTTCCGACGGGTTATTATAATCCACGCTTTTACTCCGTAATCATTCACATAACGAATGATAGTTGAATTTATTTTTGTGGTGACGAATTTTGGGAGGTGCTTGTCCATCGCATATCATCATTATGAATGTTTTACAGGAAGATGCAGCATCTTGTGCATAAATTTAATTCAGAATCTCTAAAGCCCTCTAAGCAGGGGGTTACCTGGCGGAGTGAATAATTCCAGGCGGACAGCGAAAATAAAAAAATAAAATATATTTTCAAACGTGAAGGTTGCGGGCGGAAATATACCGCGGCCCAACAGCGTGTGGGCCGCTCTGCGTTATATATTAAGCAGCAGTATATTCATGAGGTGGATTGTTTAGCAGCGCTAAAAGCTTATCCAGCAATATGGGTCTGAGTGTGTCTATATTCACCGCAGGCTGGTAATGACTGACCTGGGTCATTTCCATCCCCGCATAGCCGCAGGGATTGATGCGTAAGAAGGGAGCAAGATCCATATCGATATTCAGTGCCAGCCCGTGAAACGAGCAGCCTTTACGGATGCGCAAACCCAGGGAGCAAATTTTCTTTCCCTGAACATATACGCCCGGGGCATCTGCGCGAGGATAAGCTTCAATGCCAACCTCAGCCAGCGTGTTAACCACGGTCTGTTCGAGCAAGGTGACCAGTTCGCGCACGCCAAGCTTACGTCGCTTGAGGTCAATCAGCACATACATGACCTGCTGACCAGGGCCATGATAGGTGACCTGACCACCGCGATCGCTTTGCACCACCGGAATATCGCCCGCTGCCAGCACGTGTTCAGCTTTGCCAGCCTGACCCTGAGTAAATACCGGATGATGCTGCACCAGCCAGATTTCGTCCTGCGTGGTATCGGTGCGCATATCGGTAAAGTCGTGCATTGCCCGGGAAACGGGATCGTAGGGTTGTAAACCCAGATTACGGATTAGGATTGTATCCTGAGACAAAACAGCATCTCCGGGAGAAGAAAGGGTGCGGGGAGTATATCACAGAGAGCGGTGTTACCCAGCGCGTGCCGGATAACACCTGACAGGTTACAGAACCATGCGGACGATTTCGATATTGCCCAGTTCTTCGTAAAGCGTTTCAACCTGCTCGATATGCGTTGCGTTGATGGTGATGGATACCGAGTGGTAATTGCCTTTGCTGCTCGGTTTTATCTGCGGAGAGTAATCACCGGGCGCATGGCGCTGTACCACTTCAACCACCAGATCAACCAGCTCTGGTTTCGCCAGACCCATCACTTTGTAAGTAAAGGGAGTCGGGAATTCAAGCAGTTCTTTGAGATTGGTTTTCATGTCAGCTCCGGCGTAAAAATAATAACTCCTGCCAGAGGGGCAGGAGTTTATTGAGATGCTTAGTATATGGGGACGAAGATCACACTTTCAAGTGTCCGATCTTTAGCCGAACCAGTGGTGGAACATCAATTTAATGTAATCAATGATTTTGCCGAAGAAATTCCCTTCCTGGATTTCCTGCAGCA
This sequence comes from Enterobacteriaceae bacterium UBA3516, assembly GCA_002377245.1. Lineage (GTDB taxonomy): Bacteria > Pseudomonadota > Gammaproteobacteria > Enterobacterales > Enterobacteriaceae > CBFFRJ01. The sequence continues at coordinate 8,059 of DFPL01000222.1, read as the reverse complement.
CGACCAACGGACGCTGTTCAACGGTTTTTCCATCAAGCTGGAAGTTGATGGTGCCTACAACCTGGTTTTTTTGCAGCGGCGCATGCAGTTCGCTGGTGGTCAGTACATAGCTGGCCTTCAGGTCTTTCATACGGCCGCGCGGGATGGTCAGATAGACGTCTTTATCAACGCCCAGTGAGGCGCGATCGCTGTCGCCAAACCAGGCGGGTTCAGAGGCAAACTCTTTACCGGCTTTGATTGGGCTAACGGTTTCAAAGAAGCGGAAGCCCCAGGTCAGCAGTTTTTTGCTCTCGGTTTCACGGCCTTTGAAGGTTCTGCCGCCCATGACGGCGGAGATGAGGCGCATTTGACCTTCGGTCGCAGAAGCGACCAGGTTGTAACCCGCTTTGTCAGTGTGACCGGTCTTGATGCCATCCACGTTCAGGCTGTTATCCCACAACAAACCGTTACGGTTAGTCTGACGGATGCCGTTAAAGGTGAACTCTTTTTCTTTATAGATGGTGTATTCGTTAGGCACGTCACGGACCAGCGCCTGACCAATCAGCGCCATATCACGTGCAGAGCTGTACTGACCGTCTGCGTCCAGGCCATGCACGGTCTGGAAGTGAGAGTTCTTCAGGCCCAGGGCATTAACGTAGTTGTTCATCAGACCAACAAACGCATCCTGGCTACCGGCGACATAGTCCGCCATCGCTACGCAGGCATCGTTACCCGACTGAAGGTTAATACCGCGAATAAGTTGGGAAACCGGAACCTGCATGCCCGGTTTCAGGAACATCAGAGAAGAGCCACGGAATACCGGGTTGCCGGTTGCCCAGGCATCGTTACCGATGGTCACCAGGTCGGTGTCTTTGAATTTACCCGCTTTCATGGCCTGACCGATGACGTAGCTGGTCATCATTTTCGTCAGGCTTGCTGGATCGCGACGGGCGTCGGCGTTCTGTTCTGTCAGCACCTTACCTGAGTTGTAATCAATCAGGATCCAGGATTCTGCGTCGATCTGCGGCGCACCAGGAATCATGGTTTTAATATTCAGGTCGTCGGCATGAGCGGCACCGAGAGTGGCCGCGGTCAGTGCCGTGGTGAGCGCCAGGCGCTGTACGAATCGAGCGGAGAAAGTGGTCTTCATGGTCTGAACAACGACATCCGTGATGGAGTTAAAAAAAGTGCCTTACTATAGCAAAAGCTATACGGGCAGGCATCCGACTTTCCGCATGATTTGTTAATACGGTTGACGTAACTTGACAATGTCGGATGCCTAATCCTTTACTGCGCGCCGGTCACAAATGATTGTAACTGCGCCTCGCTTTGCAGGCGTTGCTGCAAGCGACTGGCATCGGCTTTATTGGTAAATGGCCCCAGCTGTATGCGCCAGACAGCACCATTTTGCACGACACGGCCCGGCACGGAGAATTGTTGAGCCAGGCGCTGCTGGTATTGCTGCGCGCGGGTCTGATCGCTGACCGCGCCCACCTGAACCATATAACTCCCCGTGCTTGCAGCGGCAGTGGGGGCCGACGCTGCCGGCGTCACCTGACCCTGAGTGGAACCTGGGGCGGTAACCGGTGCAGGACGAGTGACCGGCGCAACAGCCGCAGGTTGAACCGTGGCGGCAGGCGCTGCGGTAGCAGCAGGGGGTTCATTTCCCTCAAGCACGCCAGAGGCCAGAGGCGCAGGCGCGCCTAAGAAACCACCGCCGTTGCTCGTGGTCGCGGCCGGTGCGGAGACGGGGGCATTATCGCCTTGATCGGGCTGCGCACCCATTTGCGGGCTGTCATCAATCGTTCTTACCGGTGCCTGCGGCTGTGGCGCCTGAGCCGGTGAGGAGACACTGCCCATTCCACCACTCAGATCCGGACGTGCCGGCAGAGCGTAGGTCTGTTTGGCGACAGTCGTACAGGCCATACCGGGGCCAGACATACTGCCGTCCTGGGCCACAATGATCGGGTCAATACGGACTTTCGTGTTATTCGATGTGTTCAGGCGATCCGCAACGGTACGCGACAATGAGATGACGCGGTCGTTGCCGTACGGGCCACGATCGTTAATACGGACGACCAGCATGCGGCCGTTCGCCAGGTTGGTAATACGCACGTAGCTCGGAATCGGCAGCGTCGGGTGCGCAGCCGTCAGCTGCGTGGGATCGAAGGCTTCACCACTGGCGGTTAAATTACTGCCCGGTTCGGCGTCATAAATGGCGGCAAAGCCCGCCTGACTGAATTTGGACGGATCCTGAACAATTTTGTAGCGCTTGCCGTCACGTTCATAGTCCTGATTGACGGAGGGATTCAGCGTTTCGAAACGAGGTTCGGCACCGGTAATCTCAACGACCGGACCGTTACATACCGCAGGTTGCGGCGCAACGATCGTCTGTTGTTGACCATCATCACTTGAACATGCCGCCAGTAATCCAGCCGCTATACAGACTCCAAGCCATTGCTTTCGCATTGCGCACCTCTTATACGCTTTTTGACAACATTTTCCTGTGGGTATGGATAGACATCACAATCCCAAACCCGGCCATCAGCACTATCAGCGCTGACCCTCCATAGCTCACCAGCGGCAACGGTACGCCCACCACCGGTAAGATACCACTCACCATACCAATATTAACGAAAACATAGACAAACAATATCAGCATCAAACCGCCCGCCATGACCCGGCCAAAGGTGGTTTGTGCCCGGGCCGCAATCCACAAACCGCGCATGATCAGCAGTACGTAAAGCGCAAGCAGAATCAGAATGCCCACCAGCCCCAGCTCTTCGGCAAGCACGGCAAAAATAAAGTCCGTGTGGCGTTCAGGTAAAAACTCCAGTTGTGACTGGGTACCATGCAGCCAGCCTTTACCGCTCAGGCCGCCCGAACCAATGGCAATTTTAGACTGAATAATATGATAGCCTGCGCCCAGCGGATCGGTTTCCGGATCGAGCAACATCATCACGCGCTGGCGTTGATAATCGTGCATCAGGAAGAACCACAGAATAGGAATAAACGCGGCAATCAATACCACCGCCACGCCAATCAGACGCCAGCTCAGGCCAGATAAAAACAGCACAAACAGACCGGAAAGGGCAACCAGAATTGAGGTGCCAAGGTCAGGCTGCGCGGCCACCAGCAGCGTCGGCATAAAAATTAAAACCAGCGCAATCGCGGTATTTTTTAAAGACGGTGGACAGACATCGCGGTTAATAAAGCGCGCAACCATTAAGGGTACGGCGATTTTGGCGATCTCAGAGGGTTGAAAGCGGACAATGCCTAAATCCAGCCAGCGCTGGGCCCCTTTTGATATGGCACCAAAGGCGTCAACGGCAACCAGCAGTATCACGCAAATAACGTACAGATAGGGTGCCCAACCTTCGTAAACCCGTGGCGGAACCTGCGCGAGTACCACCATCGCGATGAGACCCATGGCTATCTGCCCCACTTTACGCTCGGTCATACCAATGTCCTGACCACTGGCGCTCCAGATGACGATGGCGCTGTAAAACAGCAGGGCGAGGATTATCAGCAAAAATGCCGGGTCGATATGGATTTTATCCCAGAACGATTTCTTGTTCGGATTATCCGTCATGGTTATTGGTCCTCTGCGGCGACCGACGCCGGGTTTTCCGTCGGCAGGTCGGTGTTGTTATCGCCAAGCATAATATGGTCAAGGATCTGGCGCATGATGGTACCCACCGCCGGACCCGCACCGCCGTTTTCAAGAATCATCGCAACGGCAACCTGAGGATGATCGTAAGGGGCAAATGCCGTCATCAGTTTATGGTCACGCAAACGCTCCGCGATGCGGTGTGCGTTGTAAGTCTCGTTGGCTTTCAAGCCAAACACTTGTGCGGTACCCGATTTGGCGGCAATTTTATAAGGTGCGCCCGCAAAGTACTTATGACCGGTACCGTTGGCGCGGTTGGCTACGCCGTACATACCGTCCTTTGCAATTTCCCAGTAGCCGGAATGAATATCGCCTACCGGTTTCTGTTCTTCTTGTTTCCACGGTACCTGCTTGCCATCCTGCAACGTGCTCTGCAACAGATGTGGGACTTTGACGACCCCGTCGTTGATAAGAATCATCATCGCCTTGTTCATCTGTACCGGTGTCGCGGTCCAGTAGCCCTGGCCGATGCCGACCGGGATGGTATCGCCCTGGTACCAGGGTTTTTTGAAGCGCTTCAGTTTCCATTCACGGGTTGGCATGTTACCGGAGCGCTCTTCCGCAAGATCGATACCGGTGTACTCACCGTAACCGAATTTACTCAGCCATTCGGACAGGCGATCGATACCCATGTCATAAGCAATTTGATAGAAGAAGGTATCCGCAGATTCTTCCAGCGACTTGGTAATATTAAGGCGGCCATGTCCCCATTTCTTCCAGTCACGATAGCGTTTTTCGGAACCCGGAAGCTGCCACCAACCTGGGTCGAAGAGCGTGGTATTGCGGGTAATCACACCGGTACTGAGTGCCGAAACGGCGACATAGGGTTTGACCGTCGAGGCAGGCGGGTAAACGCCCTGGGTGGCGCGGTTGACTAACGGTGTATTCGGATCGTTCAGCAGGGCGGAGTAGTCCTTGCTGGAAATACCATCCACAAACAGGTTCGGATCGTAGCTTGGCGTAGATACCAGCGCCAGGATGCTGCCGGTACGGGGATCGGTCACCACTACCGCTGCACGACTGCCTTGCAGCAGCGTTTCGATATACTGCTGAAGTTTAAGATCAATGGTCAGGTAGATGTCATTACCGGCCTGCGGAGGCACTTCTTTTAACTGGCGAATCACGCGCCCGCGGTTGTTTACCTCAACTTCTTCGTAACCGGTCTGGCCGTGAAGCATGTCTTCGTAATAGCGTTCAATACCCAGTTTGCCAATGTCGTGCGTGGCGGCGTAATTGGCGAGCTTACCGTCTTTATCCAGTCGTTCGACGTCTTTATCGTTAATTTTGGAAACATAGCCGATCACGTGGGTCAACGCGGAACCAAAGGGATAATAACGGCGCTTATAGCCTTTGACTTCGACACCGGGGAAGCGGTACTGATTAACGGCAAACCGCGCGACCTGAATCTCACTTAAGTTGACTTTTACCGGGATCGAGGTGAAACGGTGCGAACGTGAGCGCTCTTTTTTAAAGTTGGCGATATCGTCATCCGTTAAATCCACCACATCACGCAGCGCATTCAGGGTCTGTTCAACGTTATCAACCTTCTCCGGCATCATCTCAATCTGGTAGATCGTGCGGTTGAGCGCCAGCGGTGTGCCGTTGCGATCGTAAATTATGCCGCGGCTGGGGGGGATCGGCACCAGCTTGATCCGGTTTTCATTCGAACGCGTTTGATAATCGGCGAAACGGACGATTTGCAGATTATAGAGGTTTGCGATGAGCACGCCGGTGAGCAGCAAAATCCCCAAAAAAGCGACTATCGCCCGGCGCACAAACAGCGCAGACTCAGCCGAATAGTCGCGAAAAGAATTCTGTAATTTCATCCGCTGCTTAGTTTACCTGGTCTTGATTACTCACGATGATAAGGATGGTTGGTCGTGATGCTCCATGCGCGATAGAGGCTTTCCGCAACCAACACGCGCACCAGCGGGTGAGGAAGCGTTAACGCAGAGAGTGACCAGCTTTGTTCTGCCGCTGCTTTACAGGCGGGGGATAACCCCTCAGGACCACCAATGAGCAGACTGACGTCGCGTCCGTCCTGCTTCCAGCGTTCCAGTTCATTCGCCAGCTGCGGCGTATCCCAGGGTTTCCCGGGAATATCGAGGGTGACAATACGGTTTTTGCCTGCCGCAGCAAGCATTAACTCACCCTCTTTGTCGAGAATACGTTTGATATCTGCATTTTTACCGCGTTTTCCGGCGGGAATTTCCACCAGCTCAAAGGGCATATCTTTGGGAAAACGCCGCAAATATTCAGTAAAACCCGTCTGTACCCAGTCTGGCATTTTGGTGCCGACGGCGACCAGTTGCAGCTTCACGCATTAGCCCCAGAGTTTTTCCAGCTCGTACAGGCCACGGCTTTCTGCCTGCATAACATGGACAATGACATCGCCCAGGTCTACAACAATCCAGTCTGCAACCGTTTCGCCTTCCACACCTAATGGCAACATGCCCGCAGCGCGTGATTCCTGAACCACATGGTCGGCAATAGACATGACGTGGCGAGAAGAGGTGCCCGTACAGATGATCATACAGTCGGTGATGCTGGATTTACCGTGAACGTCGATCGCAACGATGTCCTGACCTTTCAGGTCATCAATTTTGTCGATAACAAAATCCTGGAGTGCTTTACCCTGCAAGTGTTCCCCCTGGGAAAAAGAGTGATGGTATTAATAAATGGCCCGGCATTATACCTGAACTGCAGCCATTTTCGGGACAAAAGCCCGGCTGGTCGTACGAAGTGGGCTATCATCCCACCCCTGGCACGAGATTGCATCGCCATTTTTGTAAAACAATTTCTACGAAGCTGACGATGGCGGTGCGGAGGATAACAGCCTGCTTGCCCGTGTCAATGACCAGCGTGCGTTGGCGTCAGTAAGGGCGAGAAAATAGTGTTTATTCTTCAGATTCCCATACTGCACGGCTGTTTAGCACACGCAGGGTCGCAAAATCATCATGAATATCAATAACGCTCCAGGTGCCCTGATCGACACGAAAATGCCAGAGTGATGACGCAGGCATTTTGAGTAAGGTCGCAATCAGTAAACTGAGCACGCCCTGATGGCTCACGATAAGGATATTTTCTGACGCCGACCAGGTGGGCAGTTGCGCAATAAAGCGCTGCACCCGGGCTGAGAAAGCCTGAAAACCTTCACCATTGGTCGGAACCGCGTTCTGCCAGTCCGTACACCAGGCGGCGTAGCTTTCCGGATCTTCTCTTGTCAGATCGCGATGATGGCGCATCTCCCAGTCGCCAAAAAACATTTCGTTGAGCAACGGCGTGGTGTGGGTGGGAATATCCCGCGCGTGTAGTGCCAGTCGCGCGGTGTGCTGCGCGCGTTCGAGTTCGCTACAAAGCACCTGGTCAAAAGGCACCTCTCGCAGCAGACGGTGCAGGGTATGGGCCTGAGACACCCCTTTTGCTGTCAACGGCGTTGGGGAATGGCCGCTGTAAAGACCGGCGACATTTGCATCGGTCTCGCCATGACGAATAAGCCAGAGTCGCATTTTTTACTCCCGTGCTGATTTCTGGACAAAGTTTATCATCGCCCCCACATTGGTGAGGCTTTTTTCGTTTAAGATAGCCTCTTTTAGCGGAGCAAAAGGGAAGATGGCTTTATTTCACAGCGCGCACGGAGGCAATATCCGTGAGGCTGCCTCTGTATTGGGTATTCCAGCCGAAAGTCTGTTGGATTTTAGTGCAAATATTAATCCGGCCGGCATGCCTGATTCACTCAAGCGCGCTGTTCTGGAAAACATGGCCGTGGCTGAGCGATACCCGGATCCTGCGTATCATCAACTCCATCAAACGCTGGCGGCGCATCACCAGGTCCCGGAAAGCTGGGTACTGGCGGGTAACGGTGAAACGGAATCTATTTTTGCCCTCGTCAATGGGCTTCAGCCACGCCGGGCGATGCTGATTACCCCCGGCTTCGCTGAATATCGCCGTGCGCTACAGCTTGCCGGGTGCGACAGCGTCGATTATGCGCTTTGCGAAGAGGATGGCTGGCAACTCACTGCCTCAATTCTCGATGCCCTGACCGGCGGTATTGATTGTCTTTTTTTATGTACGCCGAACAACCCCACCGGCTTGTTGCCTGACGAGTCGCTATTGCACGCTATTGCTGCACGTTGCAGACAGTTGAATATCACCCTGGTGCTGGACGAAGCGTTCATGGATTTTCTCTGCGATCGCGACGGTTTTATTCCTCACCTTGCGAGCAATCCCCACATCTGGGTCCTGCGTTCCCTGACCAAATTTTACGCTATGCCCGGTTTGCGCCTGGGTTACCTGGTGAGCAGCGATGTGGCAAAGGTTGACCTTATGCGTGAACGGCAGATGCCATGGTCGATAAATGCTTTTGCGGCGCTCGCCGGTGAGGTGGTGTTACAGGACCGCGATTACCAG
>DFPL01000221.1 GCA_002377245.1 Enterobacteriaceae bacterium UBA3516 | reverse complement strand
GCGGAATACCTGCTGGCGGGGATCGGCGATACCCTGGCGAAATGGTATGAGGCGGTGGTAGTCGCACCGCAGCCGGAGCTGTTGCCGCTGACGGTGCGCCTTGGCATCAACGGCGCGCTGGCGATCCGCGATGTCCTGCTCGAACACAGCGAGCAGGCGCTGGCCGATCAGACGCGCCGGGAGGTTACGCGGGAGTTTCATGACGTGGTGGATGCCATTATCGCCGGTGGCGGCATGGTCGGCGGGCTGGGGGAACGCTACACCCGCGTGGCGGCGGCCCATGCCGTGCATAACGGCTTAACGGTATTGCCGCAGACCGCGGCCTTCCTCCACGGCACCAAAGTGGCCTACGGCATTCTGGTGCAGAGCGCCCTGCTCGGCCAGGAGGAGGTGCTGGCGCAGTTAGTGAACGCCTACCAGCGCTTTAATCTGCCGACGACGCTGGCGGCGCTGGAGGTGGACATCAATAATCATGAAGAGCTGGACCGGGTGATTGCCCATACGCTGCGACCGGTGGAGTCGATTCACTATCTGCCAGGTGAACTGAGCCCGGCCACCCTGCGCGCGGCGTTTGAAAAAGTCGAACATTTCGCCCGCTAAATCAGCCAGGCCATAGCGCCATGGCCGAACGGGCAATGCTTAGCAAGGTTTCACGGCTCGCGCCATCGCGGGCCTGAATCGACATTCCCTGTTGGATGCTGACATACAGGTGCGTCAGGGCCTCGACATCCACGGAGCCGGGCAAATCCCCCTGTTGCTGCGCCTCGGCAAGCCGCGCTTTTAACAGCGCATTTCCCGCCGCGCGCATGCGGCGCACCAGGTTTCCCAGTCGGTCATTGCCTTCACTGCCCACGGCAGAGAGCGTGACCATACAGCCGTGCGGCATATCGGTTTGCGTCAGCATTTCAGCAGAACGCGACAGCCACAAGCCAATAGCCTGCCGCGGCGACGGTTCGCTGGTCATATGCCCCCAAATCATCGGTGCAACAGATTGCTCGTAGTGCAGCAGCACCTCTTCATACAGATCCTCTTTGCTACCGAATGCGGCATACAGGCTGGGCGATTTAATGCCCATCGCCTCGTATAAGTCATTCATTGACGTAGCGGTAAAGCCTTTCTGCCAGAAGATTTTCATCGCCTGGTTCAATGCTTCAGTACGATCAAATTCGCGTGGTCTTCCCCGGCTCACGGTGGCCTCCAACATTTTGTGCTGATCGGTATATTAATACCATTGACGCGTTCATGGAAGTGCGTTTACTTTAATTATGTGCCAATCGATACACAATTAAATTCAGGAGTTACTATGTCTTTTTCACTTGCTGGTAAACGCGCGCTGGTGACGGGCGCAAGTCGTGGGTTGGGTAAAGCCATTGCCTTGTCATTAGCCCGTGCAGGGGCAGACGTGGCGATCACTTATGAGAAATCGGCGGAGAAAGCGCAGGCCGTTGCCGATGAAATACGCGCACTGGGGCGCAACGGGGCGGCCATTCAGGCCGACAGCGCCAACCCGCAGGCCATACGCCAGGCGGTGGCGCAGTCTGTTGAACAACTGGGGGGGCTGGATATTCTGGTCAACAACGCAGGCATCGCGCGCGGCGGGCCGCTGGAAGCGATGTCGGATGAAGATATTGATGCCTTAATCAATGTGAACATCCGCGGCGTGGTCATCGCCACTCAGGCTGCCATTGCCCATCTTCCGGACGGCGGACGCATCATTAACATCGGCAGTTGCCTTGCCAATCACGTTCCGCTGACGGGCATTGCGGTTTACTCGATGACCAAATCCGCCCTCAATTCGTTAACCCGTGGACTGGCGCGCGACCTGGGCCCGCGTGGTATCACCGTCAACCTGGTGCACCCAGGTCCGACGGACAGCGACATGAACCCGGCCGATGGCGAAGGTGCTGAAACCCAGCGCCAGCTGATTGCGCTCGGCCATTACGGTAAAGCGGAAGACATTGCCGATGCGGTCACTTTCCTGGCAAGCCCGGCGGCGAAGCACATCACCGGTACCGGCATCGACGTGGACGGTGGCGCTAACGCCTGATGATTAACCAGGCCTCTGTCGCCCGGCAGAGGCATTTGCGTAGCGGCTCGTAAAATTATTTACCCAAAGAGGACTAACAGCACTTCGCCCCACCCTTGCCGCCATAGCGGGCGTCCTGACGCTCGCGGAAGAACTCTTCATAAGTCATTGGCGTCTGGTCCGGGTGCGTTTTACGAATATGTTCCACGTAGTTGTCGTAATCCGGTACGCCAATCATCATTTTGGCGGCCTGGCCTAAGTACTTGCCTGCTTTAGATAAAGTGTCGAACATATTTCATCTCTCGTTACCCCTCACCCTAACCCTCTCCCACAGGGAGAGGGAACGTTGACACCCTCTCCCTGTGGGAGAGGGCCGGGGTGAGGGCAAAGGTTAATGTGCGCTTTTCGCCTGGGTCACAATCTCATCGAGATTTTCCGGCATCGGCTCATACGGGCGCTCTTGTGAGGTTGGCTTGTCGATTTTCAGTGACGCCATCGCCGTTTTCACCGAGTAAAACGCCAGCACCACAACCACCACCATAAAGAAAATGGTCAGCCCGGCATCCAGACGGTTATTGAACACCAACTGGGAAAGCTGAGACTGGGTGTACTGCGCCGGAATAGTACCACTGTCGATCATCGCCTGGAACTTATTGGCAATCGCCAGGAAGCCCACTTTCGCATCCGGGCTGAAGGCCTTCTGCCAGCCCGCGGTCAGGGTACAGATCAGCAGCCAGGCCGTCGGCACCAGCGCCACCCATGCGTAACGCTGACGCTTCATCTTGAACAGCACCACCGCGCAGAGCATCAACGCCATCCCGGCCAGCATCTGGTTTGCGATACCGAAGAGCGGCCACAGGGTGTTAATGCCGCCCAGCGGATCGACCACCCCCTGGTGGAGGAAGTAACCCCAGGCCAGCACGCACAGCGCGGTGGCAATCAGGTTTGCCGGTAATGAGTCGGTGCGTTTGAGCCCCGGAGAGATCACCCCCAGCAGGTCCTGTAGCATAAAGCGTGCGGCACGGGTACCGGCATCGACCGCCGTCAGAATGAACAGTGCTTCGAACAGAATCGCAAAGTGATACCAGAACGACACATCCATGATGCCGCCCAGGGCACCGTGCAGAATGTACGCCATACCCACCGCCAGCGTCGGCGCGCCGCCCGCACGGGAGATGATTGACTGTTCACCCACCTCGTCGGCAATGTTTTTCAACGCTTCCGGCGTGATGCTGAAGCCCCAGCTACTGACCACCTGGGCGGCAGATGCGACCACATCGGTGGTTCCCGCCGGTGCCAGCACCGCCATCGGGCTGTTCATCGCGAAGTAGACGCCCGGATCGATGATACAGGCCGAGACCAGCGCCATAATCGCCACGAACGATTCCATCAGCATGCCGCCGTAACCGATAAAGCAGGCCTGCCCTTCGTTCGCCAGCATCTTCGGCGTGGTGCCGGACGAGATCAGCGCATGGAAGCCAGACACCGCACCACAGGCGATGGTGATAAACAGGAACGGGAACAGGTTCCCCGTCCAGACCGGCCCGGTACCGTCGACAAATTTCGTCAGCGCAGGCATGGTCAG
>DFPL01000194.1 GCA_002377245.1 Enterobacteriaceae bacterium UBA3516 | reverse complement strand
GAGGAAGCACAATGAACCGTCGCGCAGGTAAGCAAACAATAAAAAAAGTGACGCTGGTAAATGTTGAAGAGCATGTCGAAGGATTTCGTCAGGTCCGTGAAGCGCATCGCCGCGAACTGATCGATGATTATGTCGAACTGATTTCTGATTTGATTCACGAAGTGGGGGAAGCCCGTCAGGTTGATATGGCTGCCCGTCTGGGCGTGTCCCAGCCGACGGTCGCCAAGATGTTAAAGCGCCTGGCGACGGTGGGGTTGATTGAACAGATCCCGTGGCGCGGGGTATTCCTGACGCCGGAAGGCGAAAAGCTGGCGCAGGCCAGCCGCGAGCGCCATCAAATTGTTGAAAGTTTCCTGCTGGTGCTGGGCATCAGCCCGGATACCGCCCGTCGCGATGCGGAAGGCATGGAGCATCATGTCAGTGAGGAGACGCTGGAGCGTTTTCGCCTCTTTACGCAACAACACGGGTCACCCTCTGAATGAGCCTGCCGTTTTTTCGTGCGCTACTGCGCGATCGCTTCCTGCATCTCCTGCTTCTGATTGGGATCGTGCTGTGCTTTGCCGTTCCCTTTGCGCCGGAAAAATGGCCCGCTGCCATTGACTGGCACACGATTATTACCCTGAGCGGGTTAATGCTCCTCACCAAAGGCGTTGAGTTAAGCGGCTATTTCGATGTACTTGGGCGGCGGATGGTGCGCCGTTTTCACAGCGAACGCCAGTTGGGCATGTTTATGGTGCTGGCGGCTGCGCTGCTCTCCACCTTCCTGACCAACGATGTGGCACTGTTTATCGTGGTGCCGCTGACCATTACCCTTAAAAAGCTCTGCGAAATTCCGGTTAACCGGCTGATCATTTTTGAAGCGCTGGCCGTCAACGCCGGTTCTCTGTTGACCCCGATAGGGAATCCACAAAACATTTTGTTGTGGGGGCGCTCCGGCAGTTCGTTCCTGGCCTTTATCGGCCAGATGGCCCCGCTGGCCCTGGCGATGATGCTCTCACTGCTGATCCTCTGCTGGTTCTGTTTCTCAAACACGGCGCTGCGTTACCATAGCGGCGCTAAAAACCCCGACTGGCAGCCTCGCCTGGTGTGGGCCTGCCTGGCTTTTTACCTGGTTTTTATTACCGCACTTGAACTGAAGCAGGAACTCTGGGGGCTGGGACTGGTGGCGGCAGGCTTTATTGTGCTTGCCCGTCGCGTGGTGCTGAGCGTCGACTGGACGTTGCTGCTGGTGTTTATGGCGATGTTCATTGATGTGCATCTGCTGATTCAGCTGCCGGTGCTACATAACATATTGAGTGCCACCAGCCAGCTCTCACCGCCAGGGTTGTGGCTAACCGCTATCGGCCTGTCGCAATTCATCAGTAATGTGCCTGCCACCATCCTGCTGCTCAACTATGTTCAGCCGGATACCTTGCTTGCCTGGGCGGTTAACGTTGGGGGCTTTGGTTTGCTGCCGGGGTCGCTGGCAAATTTGATTGCGTTACGTATGGCTAACGATCGCCGCATCTGGTGGCGTTTCCACCTCTATTCCCTTCCCATGCTGGTCTGGGCCGCGCTGGTGGGTTACGGATTACTTCTTCTCAGATAGTGCTGATTTGTCAGTTTATCCTGGCAAATGTATAGCAAGCTTCTAACTTTAGTAAACGGCGTAACTGTGACGCCGTTCACTGACAGGATTGTTGCGAGCTATGGCAGACACTACTACTTCGCCTGAAAACGGGCAGCAAAAAGAAGAGACAACTCCCCGTAAGCGTCCGGGTAAAAAACCGCTCATTATATTGGGTATCGTGGTTATCGTGATGGTCATCGTCGCACTGGTCTGGTGGATGATGACCCGTAACCAGGAGACCACCGACGATGCCTTTACCGACGGTGACGCGGTGACCATTGCGCCGAAAGTCGCCGGTTACGTGACCGACCTGCGGGTCAAAGATAACCAGCAGGTCAAGAAAGGCGATCTGTTGCTGGTGATTGATCCGCGTGATGCCACGGCCCAGCGCGATCAGGCCCAGGCGCAACTGGGGCTGGCCGAGGCGCAACTTCACCAGGCACAGGCGCAGCTTGACCTCTCCAAAGTACAATATCCGGCACAGCGCGATGAAGCGCGAGCGCAGGTCCTGAAGGCGCAAGCCGATCTCGCCAACGCCCAGGCGGCTTACAAACGCCAGCGCGGCGTTGACCCGCGCGCTACCACCCAGCAGAACATCGACAGCGCGAATGCGCAATTGCGTAGCGCCCAGGCCCAGCTTGCCAGCGCGCAGGCCCAGCTTGAAGTGGCCGATCAGGTTCAGTTGCAGGTGCGACAACAGGAAACCAACGTCGAAGCGCGCCAGCGTCAGGTCGACCAGGCCAGAGCCCAGCTTGAAACCGCGGAACTCAATCTTTCCTGGACCGAAGTTCGTGCGCCCTTTGACGGTTTTGTCACCAAACGCAACGTGCAAACCGGCACCCTGGTGCAGGCCGGAACGGCGCTCTTTTCGCTGGTGTCGCCGCAGATTTGGGTGACCGCCAATTTCAAAGAGTCACAGCTGGAGCGGATGCGCCCCGGCAACAAAGTAACGGTGACGGTCGATGCCTGGCCGGACATGGAGCTGGAAGGACATATCGACAGCATCCAGCAGGGCAGTGGCTCGAAGTTCTCGGCCTTCCCGTCGGAAAATGCCACCGGCAACTTCGTGAAAATCGTACAGCGTGTGCCGGTGAAAATTGTCATCGACAAAGGGCTGGATGCGAGTCGTCCGCTGCCGCTCGGCCTCTCTGTTGAACCTAAGGTCACCCTGGAATGACAGAGACCAGCCATGAAAACTGGCGCCCGGCCAGTAATCCCTGGACGGTCGCGTGGGTCGTGACGCTGGCGGTGTTTATGGAAATTCTCGACACCACCATCGTCAACGTTGCGCTCCCCCACGTCGCCGGTTCGCTTTCGGCCAGCTATGACGAATCGACCTGGGTGCTGACCAGCTATCTGGTGGCAAACGGCATCGTGCTGCCCATCTCCGCGTTTCTGAGCCGGGTCTTTGGTCGCAAGCAGTTCTTTCTGATCTGCATTGTGATGTTTACCGTCTGCTCCTTCTTATGCGGCATCGCCACGGAACTCTGGCAAATCATTCTGTTCCGAATTTTACAGGGCTTTTTTGGCGGCGGCTTGCAGCCAACTCAGCAGTCGGTATTGCTGGACTACTTCAAACCGGAAGACAGGGGTAAAGCCTTTGGCCTGTCATCCATCGCCATCATCGTTGCACCGGTACTGGGCCCAACCCTCGGCGGCTGGATAACGGATAACTACTCCTGGCGCTGGGTCTTCTTTATCAATATCCCGGTCGGGATAGTCACCGTGCTGGCGATTTATCATCTGCTGGAAGACCCGCCCTGGGAACGTAAATCAGAAGAGAAACTCTCTGTTGACTGGACCGGGATCAGCCTGATTGCCCTGGGCCTCGGCTGCCTGCAGGTGATGCTCGACAGGGGCGAAGACGAGGACTGGTTTGCCTCCGATTTCACCCGTACCTTTGCCGTTCTGACGCTTATCGGGATTATTGGCGCCATTTACTGGCTGCTTTACGCCAAAAAACCGGTCGTGGATCTGCGCTGTATGGCGGATAAAAACTTTGCCGTGTCCAGCCTGCTGATGGCCGGGATGGCGATGATTCTGTACGGCAGCTCGGTGGTTATTCCCCAACTGGCGCAACAGGATTTGGGTTATACCGCCACCTGGTCCGGGCTGGTGCTCTCGCCGGGGGCGGTGCTTATCGTGCTGACGATCCCGCTGGTGCTCAAACTGATGCCGCTCGTGCAGACACGCTGGATAATTGCCTTCGGCTTTTTCTGCCTTGGCGCCTCGTTCTGGTGGTCACGCACCTTGACGCCCAATATCGACTTTGAAACCCTTGTGTTGTTCCGTAGCGCCCAGTCGATAGGGTTGGGGTTCCTGTTCGTGCCGCTCACCACCATTGCCTTTATTACTATCCCAAGGCAGCTCAACGCCGATGCGGCCGCGCTGTTTACCATGTTCCGAAACGTAGCAGGGTCCATTGGCATTTCGCTCTCTACGGCGGCGATTACCGAGCGTTCGCAGGCGCACAGTGCGCATCTTTCCACCCATGCCTCGCCGCTCAACGAGCAGTTCCAGCTCGCCCTGCGCGAGTCGGCAGAAGCGATACGCAATTTCACCGCCATTACCGGCGATGCACTCAATACCGCAACCGGGCAGATGTACAAAACCATGATAGCCCAGGCGCGTTTTCTGGCTTACATCGACGTGTTCACACTGCTCGCGGTCGTGGCGTTTTTACTGATTCCATTTTGTTTACTGCTTTCGCCAATCAAGAGCGAAGGCAGCGCAGGAGCACATTAATATGTCCAGGCGTGGTTTCTCTTTAATAATGTTGTCGCTCTTACTGGCCGGATGCGCAGTGGGGCCGGATTATCAGCAGCCGAAGCCGCAAACGCCGGCGCGCTGGAACGATCCGGGCGATAAAAGTGTCGCCTCGCAAACCGCGCCCCAGGCGGTCAATCCGCGCTGGTGGACGACCTTTAATTCGCCTCAACTTAATAGCCTGATTGAGCGCGCGGTTGCCGGAAATTTGTCACTGCAGCAGACGGTGCTCCGCATCGCCGGCGCGCGTGAGCAGATAAACCAGGCGGGTGGCGCTTTTCTGCCGGCGGTGAACGGCAACCTGCAGGCGACCCGACAGCAACTCGGGCTGGAAGGGGAGCTGAAATCCCATGACGTGTACGGGCAACTGAATAACGTCGACCCGGAAATCTCGGGAGCGTTGGGTGCATTAACCCAGCCCGTCAACCTCTACCAGGGCAGCTTCGATGCGCAATGGGAGCTCGACCTGTGGGGCAAAGTGCGTCGTCAGGTTGAAGCCAGCGCGGATCAGCAGCAGCAGGCCATGGAGCAGCGCAACGATGCGCCGGTCTCACTGCAGGCGGAGGTGGCACGCGCCTGGCTGCAGCTGCGTGGCGCACAAAGTATCATCAAGACCCTGCAAACCCAGATTGATACCGCACAACAAACGTTTGAGTTGACGGAAAACCGCCAGCGCGGCGGATTGTCACCGCAATTAGATGTGGAAAATGCCCGTGCGCAGGTGGGCAACCTCGAAGCGCAACTGCCGCAGTATCAGGCTCAGGAGCGGCAGGCGATGAACGCCCTGGCGGTGCTGCTGGGCAAACCACCGGGTGCGCTCGACAGTGAATTGCGCGGCAACCAGCCGCTGCCGGCGTTGCCAAAAATCGTGCAGACCGGCATTCCATCGACCCTGGCGCGCCGTCGCCCGGATGTGCGGGAAGCCGAAGCCACCCTGCACGCGGCAACCGCTCAGATTGGCGTCTCGGTGGCGCAGCTTTTCCCCAGCCTGACGCTCAGTGGACAGTTTGGGCTACGTAACAGCGAAACGGACTGGCTGACCGACTGGAGCAGCCACTTTTACAGCTTCGGCCCGCAAATCTCCGTGCCCATTTTCCAGGGGGGCAGACTGGTCTCCAGCGTCAAGCTGGCTCGCGCCCAGCAAGGCGCCGCGGTGCTGAATTATCGTCAGACGGTGCTGGAAGCACTGGGTGATGTGGAAAACGCACTGGTCAGCTACCGCAGCGACCAACAGCGCGAAGCGGGGCTGGAAAAAACCATTGAAGCTCTGCAAAACGCCTTCAATTTAGCCAGCGATAGCTACCGTCAGGGGATCGCGACCTTTATTGATGTGCTGGATGCCCAGCGACAGCTGGCGCAGGCCGAGCAGCAGCGGGCCCAGGCGCGGGTCCAGAGTAGCCTTGATTTAGTGGCGCTGTATAAAGCGCTCGGCGGCGGCTGGGAACCTTATCAGAATGTGCAACTGCCTGAGTACGATGTTTTCGGTGATGCGCCTCGCGGGTAAGGTTCAGAGGTTTAGGCAAGAAACAGACAGGAACCTCACATTCCGGCGAGCCGCGTTTTGCGTATAACTGTTTGCGTCAACCACAGTGAGAGGAGACGCCCCATGCGTTATCAAAAACTCGGCAATACCGGTCTGTTTGTATCTGAATTATGCCTTGGCACCATGACCTTCGGTGGTGAAAGCGGGATGTGGAGTAAAATCGGGCAACTGGATCAGGCGCAAGCGGATAAGCTTGTCGGCAGTGCGCTGGATGCGGGCATTAACTTCATCGATACCGCCAACGTCTATTCTGAAGGCCGCTCCGAAGAGATAACAGGCCAGGCGCTGAGAAACCTGAAAATCCCCCGTGAGAACGTGGTGGTGGCGACCAAAGTCTTTGGTGAAACCGGAACGGCAGGGGTGAACTCGCGAGGCAGCTCGCGCTATCACATCATCGGTAGCGTGAAAGAGAGCCTGAGACGTCTGCAGCTCGATCATATCGATCTCTACCAGTTGCACGGCTTTGACCCGGCAACGCCAATGGAGGAGATGCTTTACGCGCTCGATAACCTCGTGCAGCACGGCCATGTGCGCTACATCGGCGTCTCCAACTGGGCGGCGTGGCAAATCGCCAAAGCGCTGGGCATTTCCGAACGCCTGGGGCTGGCGCGTTTTGCCTCATTGCAGGCTTACTACACCATCGCCGGGCGTGACCTGGAGCGTGAGCTGGTGCCGATGATGCAAAGTGAGAACGTCGGTCTGATGGTCTGGAGCCCGCTGGCGGGAGGCCTGTTAAGCGGTAAATACGGTCGCGACGGGCAGGGCGAGGCGGGCAGTCGCCGTCTGGAATTTGATTTCCCGCCGGTGAATAAAGATCGCGCCTTTGACTGCGTGGATGTGATGCGGGTGATAGCGGAAGCCAAAGGCGTCTCTGTTGCACAAATTGCTCTTGCCTGGCTGCTACACCAGCCGGTAGTGACCAGCGTAATTATCGGGGCTAAACGCCCGGAACAGCTGGATGATAACATTGCAGCCACGACGATTCGCCTGACCGAAGATGAACGACGCCAGCTCGATGCGGTGAGCGCGCTGCCGCGTGAATACCCCGGCTGGATGCTGGAGCGCCAGGGGGAATACCGGCGTAATCAGTTAGCCAAATAACCCCTTCGTTTGCCTGGCCCCGGTGTGCGTTTCAGCCCACCGGGGCTTTTTTTTGTGTTGCCCTTCACCCCGCTATTTTCTCCACGTGAGTCACAAAAAACGATCGTTCTCGTGGCCTGACTTTGCATGCTTGTCTATATGACTAGTCATGAAAATGAAATGACTTTACATGCCAACACGGAGAAGACGAGATGACAAAAACGCTACCGCCGGGCTTTTTATGGGGCAATTCAGTTTCCAGCATGCAGACCGAAGGGGCATGGAACGAGGGCGGGAAGGGGCCGTCCGTGTATGACATCCGCGAAGCCAGTGAGTTTGCTTCCGACTGGAAGGTCGCCACCGATTCCTATCATCGCTACCACGAAGATTTTGACTGTATGCAGGATCTCGGCATGAACTGCTACCGGTTCCAGATTGCATGGAGCCGTGTCTGCCCTGATGGTGAAGGGGAGTTTAATGAAGAGGGGATCGCGTTCTACGATCGCTTCATTAACGATCTCATCGACCGGGGCATTGCGCCGATGATCTGCCTCTACCATTTCGATATGCCGCTGGCGCTGGCGGAGAAATACAACGGCTTTACCGACCGCCGCGTGCTTGATGCCTTTGTACGTTACGGGCAGAAGATGATCGACTGCTTCGGCGACAAGGTGACCTGGTGGCTGACCTTCAATGAACAAAATATTTACCACATGCCTGAGGCGTTTAAAGTCGGTGGCTATCTCAACGGCGAGAAGACCCTGCGCGAGCTGTATCAGATTCAGCACCACGTGATGATGGCGCATGTGCAGCTCACCCAGTATCTGCATGAGACCAAACCGGGCAAGCTGATGGGGGGCATGCTGGCGCACCAGCTGGTCTACCCGGCGACCTGCAAACCGCGCGATGTTTTCTGCGCCCAGCAGTATGACGAATTCCTGAATCAAAACCTGCTGCGGGTGTTTGCCGGTCAGGGCTACAGCCCGGCGGTGATGGCGGTGGTGGAACGCGAAGGCTTTGGCGATATCTATCGGGCTGAAGATTTAACGCTCATCAGCCAGGTGAAAAGTGACTATATGGCCTTCAGCTATTACGCCAGCAAGACGCTGGACAGCGACGCTATCTCCCCCGATGCGCCGGTCAATTATTACCTGCAACAGGGCGACGTGCCTAACCCGCATCTGAAGGCGACGGAGTGGGGCTGGCAGATCGATCCGTTGGGTTTTCGCACCATCATCACCCGTTACTACAACGACTGGCGGCTGCCGGTGTTCCCGATTGAGAACGGTATTGGGGTGATTGAAAGCTGGGATGGCGTTAACCCGATCCAGGATGACTACCGCGTGGCCTATCACCGGGATCACCTGCAAGCGATGAAAGACGCGATTTTTGAAGACGGTGCAGAGGTCATCGGTTATCTCGGCTGGGGGCTTATCGACATTCTCAGCTCGCAGGGCGATATGCGTAAGCGCTACGGGGTGGTCTACGTCAACCGCGAAAATCATGATCTCAAAGATCTAAAACGCATTCCTAAACAGAGCTACGCCTGGCTGAAACAGGTTATTCACACTAACGGGCGCGAAATGTAAAGCGTAAGGCCGCGACTGCCATTCACGGGAGACCATTATGTCTGACTCTAAACAGACCGAAAATACGCCGTCCTTTGTCGACAGGTTTGTCGATTTTTCCGCTCGCCTGGCAGGTCAGGTGCATCTACGATCGCTAAGGGATGCCTTCGCCGCCGTGATGCCCATTTTTATTCTGGCCGGGCTGGCGGTGCTGGTGAATAACGTGGTTTTCCCGTGGATCCTGGAGGGCGAGACGCTGGTGCGTTTTAAAGTCTGGGGCGATGTCATCATCAATGGCACACTGAATATTGCGGCCTTGTTGATTGCGCCTATGACCGCCTGGTCACTGGCGCGCAACCGCAATTTTGATAATCCGGTCTCGGCGGTGGTGATTGCTTTATCAAGTTACATCATGATGATGCCGATGAAGCTGGAGGTGGTGCCGGAGGGCGGCAAAGCGGCAGTGACCGTCGGTCAGATGCTCTCCTTCGGTAATATTGGTTCGACCGGGATTTTCGCCGGGGTTATTATCGGCTTGCTCTCCACTGAGCTATTTATTCGTGTGGCGAATATCAAAAAGCTGAATATCTCGTTGGGGGAAAATGTGCCCCCCGCGGTGGGCCAGTCGTTCTCAGCGCTGATTCCGACGATTATCACGCTGTCGACCTTCGCCATCGTGGCGGCGCTGTTGGCCAACGTGCTGCATACGGACTTAATCCACCTTATCACCACCCTGATTCAGCAACCGCTGCGGCTGATTAACACCAGCCTGCCAGGCACGCTGTTTATTTACAGCTTCGGTAACTTCCTGTTTACCCTGGGCATCCATCAGTCGGTGGTCAACGGGGTAATACTGGAGCCGTTCCTGCTTATCAACACCAATGAGAATATGATTGCCTTTGCTAACGGGCAGCCGATACCGCATATCATCAACAATATCTTTGTGCCGACCTTTGGCATGATTGGCGGCACCGGCAGTACCCTGTCGTTGCTGTTGGCAATTCTTATTTTCTCAAAACAGAAAGCCGCTAATCAGGTGGCGCGTCTGTCCGTTTCTCCGGGTCTGTTTAACATTAACGAACCGGTGATTTTCGGCCTGCCGATCGTCTTTAACCTGCCGCTGATGATCCCCTTTGTGCTGCTGCCCGCCATCGGTATTTACTTTGCCTGGATCTGCACGACCCTGGGCTGGATGTCAAAATGCGTGGTGATGATCCCCTGGACGACACCGCCGATTTTAAGCGCCTGGCTGGCAACGGCGGGGGACTGGCGAGCGGTGGTCGTTCAGTTGATAATCATCATCTTTGGTGTATTCTTCTACCTGCCTTTCCTCAAAATAGCCGAGAGAGTGGCCTTAAAAAACAATGGCATAACCGAATAAAACTAAGGACAGGCAATGGCGGCGAAATACATTCTTATCGCGCGGGAAATCAAACAGCGGATCCTCAGCCAGCGTTACGGCGCGAGTGACCCCTTGCCTGACCAGTTTGCCCTTGCGGCAGAGTTTAATACCAGCCGGATGACCATTCAGCAGGCGATGCGCCAGCTCATTGTGGAAGGGCTGGTCTATACCCGCCAGGGGCAGGGCACCTTTATTCGCAAAAACTTTCTCCAGCTCAGCCGTTGGGATCTGCCGGGGAGTGATTACTATGGCGCGACAAAAACCTGGGAGCACGTGGGCCAGGTGACGAGCAAGATTATCAAGTTTGAGCTGCGCTTCCCGACGGAAAAAGAGCAGGCCTCGCTGCTGGTGGGGCCAGACGACCCGGTATATGACTTTATCCGTCTGCGGCTGCTGGAGGGTGAACCGATGTCGCTGGAGTTTACCCTGATGCCGGTGAATCTGGTGCCGGGGTTGAATAAATCCCATCTTGAAAGTTCAGTATTCAGCTATGTACAGGAATCCCTGGCGTTGAAAATCATGGGTTCGTACCGTGTGGTACGAGCGCTGAAGCCGGGCGAAGAAGATAAAAAGTACCTGAACTGTGAAGAGACCGATCCGGTGCTGGAGGTGGAGCAGGTGATTTATCTGGAGGATGGCACGCCGCTGGAGTATGCCCATTGCCACTACCGCTACGATCACGGTGGCGTGATTGTGGTGAATAACGGATAAAAAAAGCGGGTCTCAGACCCGCTTTTTTATGGTGTACATGCTGCTTAGTTCAGACGTACCGGCATACCGGAACGGTT
>DFPL01000317.1 GCA_002377245.1 Enterobacteriaceae bacterium UBA3516 | reverse complement strand
CGTCTGCGCCCTGGCGCTGGTATTAACGGGCTGTTCCACGCTCTCTTCTGTGAACTGGTCAGCGGCCAATCCGTGGAACTGGTTTGGTTCGTCTATGGAAGTGAGCGCGCAGGGTGTTGGCGGCATCACGGCCAGCACTGCGCTTGATGAAAAAGCGCTTAACGACGCCCTGGGCGGCGATTACCACCTGCGAAGCGGTATGAAGAGCGATAAAGGCAATATCATTCGCTATTTCGAGGCGCTTAAGGATGACAAGGTTGCGCTGGTCGTGAATGGCGAGAACGGCACTGTGAGCCAGGTCGATGTGCTCGACAGTGGTATTGAGACGGCAAAAGGAGTCAAAATCGGTACGCCGTTCAGCGATCTCTACGACAAAGCATTTGGTCAATGCGTAGCGGCTGCCGCTGAAGAGACGAAAGCCGTGGAGTGCAAAGCGCCAGAAAGTCAAAATATTAGCTTTGTCTTTACCGGTGACTGGAACGGCCCGGAAGGGTTAATGCCCTCTGACGATGCCCTCAAATCCTGGAAATTACACAAGATTATCTGGCGACGCTAATGCACTCTGCGGTTCCGCTTGCTGATGAAAAACGGGTACAATAACCCCATCAATGCCACGGTTGCGTGGCATTTTTTTCAGGAGGAGCGATGTCTCAGGTTCAGAGCGGCATATTGCCAGAACATTGCCGTGCGGCAATTTGGATTGAAGCCAATGTGGTGGGCAGCCATGATGCCCTACGGGAAGGCTGTAAGGTATTTATCGATAAACTGGCGACCTTTGAGGCGGCTTACCCGGATGCGGCTGTGGGTGCCGTCATCGCCTTTGGTCGCACCGTCTGGCGTGACCTTAGCGCAGGGGTTGGTGCAGAAGAGCTGAAAGATTTTTCCCCTCTGGGTAAAGGTCTGGCCCCGGCGACGCAACATGATGTCCTTATCCATATTCTCTCTTTGCGCCATGATGTGAATTTTTCCATTGCGCAGGCCGCACTGACGGCCTTGGGTGATGTGCTTGAGGTCAAAGAAGAGACCCATGGTTTCCGTTGGGTGGAAGACAGAGATCTCAGCGGGTTTGTGGATGGCACTGAAAACCCGGCAGGGGACGAAAAGCGTCGTGAGGTTGCCGTCATCAAAGAGGGTATCGATGCAGGTGGCAGCTATGTGCTGGTGCAGCGGTGGGAACATAACCTCAAGCAGCTCAACCGCATGAGCGTGGGCGATCAGGAGATGATGATTGGCCGCACGAAGGTCGCCAATGAAGAAATTGATGGCGATGCCCGTCCGGTCACCTCACACCTGAGCCGCGTTGACCTCAAAGAAGAGGGTAAAGGTCTGAAGATTGTACGCCAGAGCCTGCCATACGGTACCGCAAGCGGTGTGAATGGCCTCTATTTCTGCGCCTACAGTGCGCGTCTTTATAATATTGAACAGCAGTTACTCAGCATGTTTGGCGACACGGATGGCAAGCGAGACGCCATGTTACGCTTTACCAAACCGGTTACTGGCGGGTACTATTTTGCACCGTCCGTAGCGCGCCTGCTCGCGCTCTGATTTCTTACACTTAGACCTGGTTGCCTCACTCAAGCGCAGGCAACGGGGTCAAGTGCCTTCTACCCAGAAATGCTTATTCCCTTTTTAACTTCCAAAGCACCAAACGGTATATAAAACCGTTACTGGTTTCACACGCGTTATAAATAAACTGAAGGCCATATCGTCATCATCGAATAAGGGTGCGCAATGACCGTTAATGTAGTGAAAAAAGGATATCTGACTCTGGCAGCAATGACGCTGCTGGTTGCGCAGGCGCAGGCGACGGAGTTGTTAAACAGTTCTTATGATGTGTCCCGTGAACTGTTTGCCGCCCTGAATCCCCCCTTTGAACAGCAGTGGGCAAAGGATAATGCGGGCGATACGCTGACGATCAAACAGTCCCACGCGGGCTCGTCTAAACAGGCTTTGGCCATTTTGCAGGGCTTAAAAGCGGATGTGGTGACTTACAACCAAATCACTGACGTGCAGATCCTGCATGACAAAGGCAACCTTATTCCGGCGAACTGGCAGAGTCGTTTGCCAAACAACAGCTCACCGTTTTACTCCACCATGGGCTTCCTGGTGCGTAAAGGTAATCCGAAGAATATCCACGACTGGAGCGACCTGGTACGTTCCGATGTGAAACTTATTTTCCCCAATCCAAAAACCTCGGGTAATGCGCGTTACACCTATCTGGCGGCGTGGGGCGCAGCAGACAACGCTGACGGTGGGGATAAAGCCAAAACTCAGCAGTTCATGACCCAGTTCCTGAAAAACGTCGAAGTTTTTGATACCGGTGGTCGTGGTGCGACCACTACCTTCGCCGAGCGTGGTCTTGGCGATGTGCTGATAAGCTTTGAATCGGAAGTGAACAACATCCGTAAGCAATATGAAGATCAGGGCTTCGAAGTCGTGATCCCAAAAACCAATATCCTGGCTGAGTTCCCGGTGGCCTGGGTTGATAAAAACGTCGCAGCGAATGGCACCGAGAAGGCAGCAAAAGCCTACCTCAATTATCTCTACAGCCCACAGGCTCAGACGATAATTACCGATTATTACTATCGTGTGAATAACCCGAAAGTGATGGACGCGTTGAAAGATAAATTCCCGCAGACCGCGCTTTTCCGGGTGGAAGATAAGTTCGGTAGCTGGCCTGAGGTGATGAAAACCCACTTTAATAGCGGCGGTGAGTTAGACAAATTGCTGGCGGCGGGGCGTAAGTAATGTTTGCAGTTTCTTCCAGGCGCGTGCTGCCCGGCTTTACCTTAAGCCTGGGGACCAGCCTGCTGTTCGTCTGTCTGATTTTGTTATTACCGCTTAGCGCACTGGTTATGCAGCTCTCTGAGATGAGCTGGGCGCAGTATTGGGACGTGGTCACTAACCCGCAGGTGGTGGCGGCCTATAAAGTGACGCTGCTTTCTGCATTTGTGGCGTCCATTTTTAACGGCGTGTTT
Source organism: Enterobacteriaceae bacterium UBA3516 (assembly GCA_002377245.1). Lineage (GTDB taxonomy): Bacteria > Pseudomonadota > Gammaproteobacteria > Enterobacterales > Enterobacteriaceae > CBFFRJ01. The sequence goes on along the minus strand of DFPL01000317.1, from coordinate 16,864 downwards.
GGCCTGTTGATGGCGTGGATCTTAACCCGTTACCGTTTTCCGGGCCGTACCCTGCTGGATGCGCTGATGGATTTACCGTTCGCCTTGCCAACGGCTGTTGCGGGTCTGACGCTGGCGTCACTGTTTTCCGTCAACGGCTTTTACGGTCAGTGGCTGGCGCTGCTTGATATCAAGGTGACCTACACCTGGCTGGGCATTGCCGTGGCGATGGCGTTTACCAGCATCCCGTTTGTGGTGCGTACCGTGCAACCGGTACTGGAAGAGCTTGGCCCGGAGTACGAAGAGGCGGCTGAGACGCTGGGGGCAACCCGCTGGCAGAGCTTTCGCAAAGTGGTCCTGCCGGAGCTTTCCCCGGCGCTGTTGGCGGGCGTTGCGCTCTCGTTTACCCGTAGCCTCGGCGAATTTGGTGCTGTTATCTTCATCGCCGGCAACATCGCGTGGAAAACCGAAGTGACCTCGCTGATGATTTTCGTGCGTCTGCAGGAGTTTGATTACCCGGCGGCGAGTGCCATCGCTTCGGTGATCCTTGCGGCATCGCTGCTGCTACTGTTCTCCATCAACACGCTGCAAAGTCGTTTTGGGCGACGTGTGGTAGGTCACTAATGGCGGAAGTTACTGAATTGAAACGCTACGACAGCCCCCGTATCAACTGGGGAAAATGGTTTCTGATTGGTACGGGTGTGGTGGTTTCGGCCTTCATCCTTGTCGTACCGATGGTATATATCTTCGTCAAAGCATTCAGTCAGGGGCTAATGCCCGCACTGGAAAACCTGGCGAATCCGGACATGCTGCATGCCATCTGGATGACGGTATTGATTGCGTTGATCACTGTACCGGTCAATCTGGTATTCGGTACGTTGCTGGCCTGGCTGGTGACGCGTTTTGATTTCCCTGGGCGTCAGCTACTCCTCACCTTGCTGGATATTCCCTTCGCGGTTTCCCCAGTCGTGGCCGGCCTCGTATACCTGCTCTTTTATGGTTCTAATGGCCCGCTGGGGCCATGGCTTGACGCGCATGACCTGCAAATCATGTTCGCCTGGCCCGGCATGGTGCTGGTCACCATTTTCGTCACCTGTCCATTTGTGGTGCGTGAACTGGTACCCGTGATGTTGAGCCAGGGAAGCCACGAAGATGAAGCCGCAGTACTGTTGGGTGCATCAGGCTGGCAAATGTTTAAGCGTGTGACGCTGCCGAATATCCGCTGGGCGCTGCTTTACGGTGTCGTGCTCACGAATGCGCGTGCTATCGGTGAGTTTGGTGCGGTATCGGTGGTCTCGGGTTCTATCCGTGGTGAGACGCTCTCACTGCCGCTGCAAATTGAATTACTCGAGCAGGATTACAACACGGTGGGTTCCTTTACCGCTGCCGCCCTGCTGACATTGATGGCTATATTGACGTTGTTTTTAAAGAGTGCAGTGCAATGGCGTTTGAACAATCAAGAAAAACGCGCGCAGCAGGAGGGAAATCATGAGCATTGAGATTGCCAATATTAAGAAGTCGTTTGGTCGCACCCAGGTGCTGAATGATATCTCGCTGGATATCCCTTCCGGGCAGATGGTGGCGCTGTTGGGGCCATCGGGTTCCGGTAAAACCACGCTGCTGCGTATTATCGCCGGGCTTGAGCATCAGACCAGCGGGCGCATCCGTTTTCACGGCACTGACGTGAGCCGTATCCATGCCCGTGAGCGCAAAGTAGGCTTTGTGTTCCAGCATTATGCGCTGTTTCGCCATATGACGGTGTTCGACAACATCGCTTTCGGCCTCACCGTTCTGCCGAAGCGGGAGCGCCCAAATTCTGCCACCATCAAAACGAAAGTCACCAAACTGCTGGAAATGGTGCAACTGGCCCATCTGGCGGATCGCTTTCCGGCCCAGCTTTCCGGCGGGCAGAAACAACGTGTTGCGCTGGCACGCGCGCTGGCGGTAGAGCCGCAAATCCTGTTGCTGGATGAGCCGTTCGGTGCACTGGATGCGCAGGTACGTAAAGAATTGCGTCGCTGGCTGCGTCAGCTCCATGAAGAGCTGAAATTTACCAGCGTATTCGTCACCCACGACCAGGAAGAGGCAATGGAAGTCGCCGATCGCGTGGTGGTGATGAGCCAGGGCAATATTGAGCAGGCCGATGCGCCAAATCAGGTGTGGCGTGAGCCCGCTACCCGCTTTGTGCTGGAATTTATGGGCGAAGTTAACCGTCTGAAAGGCACTATCAGCGGCGGGCAATTCCATGTGGGGGCGCACCGCTGGCCGCTGGGCTACACCCCGGCACACCAGGGAGAGGTTGACCTGTTCCTGCGTCCATGGGAAGTCGATATCAGCCGTCGAACCAGCCTGGATTCCCCGCTGCCGGTGCAGGTGCTGGAGGCTACCCCTAAAGGTCACTACACCCAACTGGTGGTACAACCGCTGGGCTGGCATGACGAACCGTTGAGCGTGGTGTTAAGCGGAGATGACGCGCCAGAGCGCGGCGATCGCCTGTTTGTTGGTTTGCAGAATGCGCGCCTGTACACGGGTAATGAGCGGATTGAAAACCGCGAGGAGCTTGCTCTTGCAGAATCTGCCTGATAGGTTATTGCATCAGAAATTGTTGCCGGGTGGCGCAGGCTTACCCGGCCTACGCGGTAAATGCAAAACAGCCCAGGGCTGTTTTTAGTGTTTGCGCCCTTTCCCGGTGGGAGAGGGATGGGGTGAGGGCACCAGAGTGCACCTACCCGTAGGCCCGGTAAGCGAATGCGCGACCGGGCTTTTTTATTGGACAGGGTAAGTGAACACGACATTAGAACAAACTATCGGCAATACGCCGCTGGTCAAGTTGCAGCGTCTTGGCCCGGACAACGGCAGTGAAATATGGGTCAAACTGGAAGGAAACAATCCGGCGGGGTCGGTTAAAGACCGGGCCGCACTCTCGATGATTGTCGAAGCAGAAAAGCGCGGTGATATTAAACCAGGTGATGTGCTTATCGAAGCGACCAGTGGTAACACCGGTATTGCGCTGGCGATGATTGCAGCGCTCAAAGGCTATCGCATGAAGCTGCTGATGCCAGACAACATGAGCCAGGAGCGCCGCGCGGCCATGCGCGCCTACGGTGCCGAGTTAATCCTGGTTTCCAAAGAGCAGGGTATGGAAGGTGCACGCGACCTGGCGCTTGAAATGGCGAACCGCGGTGAAGGCATGCTGCTCGATCAGTTCAACAATCCTGATAACCCCTACGCACACTACACCACCACCGGGCCAGAAATCTGGCAGCAAACGGCCGGGCGTATCACCCATTTCGTCTCCAGTATGGGGACAACGGGCACCATCACCGGTGTGTCACGTTTCCTGCGTGAACAAGCAAAAGCGGTCACCATTGTCGGTTTGCAGCCAGAAGAGGGGAGCAGTATTCCGGGCATCCGTCGCTGGCCTGCTGAATATATGCCGGGCATTTTCAATGCGAGCCTGGTAGACAACGTTCTGGATATTCATCAGCGTGATGCCGAAAATACAATGCGTGCGCTGGCGGTGCGGGAAGGCATTTTCTGTGGCGTCAGTTCCGGTGGGGCGGTGGCAGGTGCAATCCGCATCGCGCAGGCAAATCCCGGTGCGGTTGTGGTGGCTATCATTTGCGATCGCGGGGATCGTTATCTCTCCACCGGCGTGTTTGGTGAGGAAAGTTACTCTCAGGGAGCGGGGATCTAATTATGGAAATGATTCTTTTCAGGGACAAAACACGCGCACAGCAGACCGATATCGTCGCCGTGCAGTCTCAGGTAGTGTATGGCAGCGTTGGCAACAGCATTGCCGTACCGAATATCCGTCAGCATCGCTTAAACGTGACTGCCGTGCCTACCGTGCTGTTCAGCAACACGCCACACTACGACACCTTCTATGGCGGAATTATTCCTGACGAGTGGTTCAGCGGCTACTTACAGGGGCTGGAAGAGCGCGACGTGCTGCGTGAGCTCAAAGCTGTGACTACGGGCTACATGGGCAGCGCCAGCCAGATAGCGATTCTGGCGAAATGGCTGAAGACCGTAAAAGAGAAGCACCCGCAGTTGCTGATCCTGGTCGATCCGGTAATGGGGGACACGGACAGCGGGATCTACGTCAAACCGGAAATTCCAGGCGCCTATTGTGAGCATTTACTGCCGCTGGCACAGGGGATCACCCCCAATGTCTTCGAGCTGGAAATTCTCAGTGGCAAACCCTGCCGCGACATGAACAGCGCCGTCGAGGCGGCAAAAGGATTATTATCCGACTCGCTGAAGTGGGTGGCGATTACCAGTGCGCCTGTTGCTTCTGATGATAACAGTATCCATGTGGTATTGGTGACGGCGCAGTCAGTGGAAATCAGTACGCACCCGCGTATTGCGACCGATTTAAAAGGGACGGGCGATCTGTTCTGTTCTGAACTGGTGAGCAATATCGTGAAAGGCAAACCGCTCGCTGAGGCCATTCATGGGGCGGGGGATCGGGTGACAAACGTGATGAGCTACACCTTAGAAAAAGGCTACGACGAGCTTATCCTCCCGGCCTGACAAACAAAAATGGCGCCAATCGGCGCCATTTTTATGTTATCGGCAACAATTACTTCTTGATGCGAATCACCGGGGTTTCGCCCACGGTTACGCTGCCGGTAAGTTTGATCAGTTCTTTGATTTCGTCCATGTTGGAAATCACCACCGGCGTCAGGGTAGACTTGGCTTTTTCTTCCAGCAGTGGCAGATCGAATTCAATGACCGGGTCGCCAACTTTGACGCGCTGGCCTTCTTCTGCAATGCGTTTGAAACCTTCGCCTTTCAGTTCAACGGTATCGATACCGAAGTGAACGAAGAGTTCGATGCCGCTATCAGATTCGATAGAGAAGGCATGGTTAGTTTCAAAGATTTTACCGATAGTACCGTCAACCGGCGCTACCATTTTGTTGCCGGTTGGTTTGATAGCGATGCCATCACCAACAATTTTCTCAGCGAAAACAACGTCCGGTACATCTTCAATGTTGACGATTTCGCCAGAAAGCGGAGCAATAATCTCAATAGTTCCAGTGTCTTTCTTATCGTCAGAAACCAGAGATTTCAGTTTATCGAACAAACCCATGATCTTCTCCTAAGCAGTAATTTGGGCCGCATCTCGTGGATTAGCAGATTGTTTTTTCTTCAATGAACTTGTTAACCAGCGTCATTAACTCGTCCGTTGTCGGTTGAGCAAGAGCCTGCTCTGCTAAAACCTTCGCATCTTCGAAGTTCGTGTTGCGAATAATCTTCTTAATGCGCGGGATAGAAATGGCACTCATACTGAATTCATCCAGACCCATCCCCAGCAACAGAAGTGTAGCACGTTCGTCGCCTGCAAGCTCACCACACATGCCTGTCCACTTGCCTTCAGCATGAGATGCATCAATAACTTGCTTGATGAGGGTCAGTACAGACGGTGACATCGGCTGGTAAAGATGTGAAATCATATCATTACCACGGTCAACTGCCAGGGTGTACTGCGTTAAATCATTGGTTCCGATACTAAAGAAATCAACTTCTTTGGCCAGATGATGAGCGATGGTTGCCGCAGCCGGTGTTTCCACCATCACGCCAATTTCAATGGTCTCATCAAAGGCTTTACCTTCGTCACGCAGTTCCTGTTTGTAGATTTCGATCTCTTTTTTCAGTGCACGCACTTCTTCAACAGAGATGATCATCGGGAACATGATGCGCAGTTTGCCGAAAGCAGAGGCACGCAGAATGGCACGAACCTGATCGCGCAGGATCTCTTTGCGATCCATAGCGATACGCACGGCGCGCCAGCCCAGGAACGGGTTCTCTTCTTTCGGGAAGTTCATGTATGGCAGCTCTTTGTCGCCGCCAATGTCCATGGTACGTACGATAACCGCTTGTGAGCCACAGGCTTCAGCAACGGCTTTGTAGGCAGCAAACTGCTCTTCTTCAGTGGGCAGAGAGTCACGGTCCATGAACAGAAATTCGGTACGATACAGGCCTACACCTTCCGCGCCATTACGCTCTGCACCTGCGACGTCACGCACGGTACCGATGTTGGCACAGACTTCAACCTGATGGCCGTCCAGCGTAATCGCTGGCAGGTCTTTGAGTTTAGCCAGTTCGGCTTTCTCTTCGGCTACCTGAGCCTGCGCGTTACGCAGTGTTTCGATCTCTTCATTGGTTGGGTTAACGTACACTTTGTTGTTAACCGCATCGAGAATCAGATAGTCGTCATTTTTAACCTGAGAGGTTACGCTGCCCGTACCCACGATCGCGGGCAGTTCAAGAGAACGCGCCATGATGGAGGTGTGGGACGTACGACCGCCGATGTCAGTGATGAAACCGAGGACCTTGTTCAGGTTCAACTGCGCAGTTTCAGACGGGGTCAGGTCAGCGGCAACCAGAATTACTTCGTCCTGAATGGAGCTCAGGTCGATGATGGGCATACCCAGAATGTTACGCAGCAAACGTTTACCGATATCACGTACGTCAGCCGCACGTTCTTTAAGGTATTCGTCGTCCAGCTCTTCAAGGGCAGTGGCCTGGCCTTCGATAACTTCATGCGCAGCTGCGTCAGCTGTCATGTGCTTATCTTTAATCAGGGCTATGATTTCCTGCTCAAGCTCCTCATCTTCGAGCAACATAATGTGGCCTTCGAAGATAGCTTCTTTTTCTTCACCGAACGTTTCGCCAGCTTTCGTCTTAATCGCTTCGAGCTGTGCAGATGCCTTAGCACGACCACTCAAAAAACGTTCCGTTTCCTGAGGAGCCTTATCGGCAGAAATTTTCTTCCGGTCAATGACGATCTCGTCTTCTTTCAGCAGCAATGCTTTGCCAAAAGCGATACCCGGGGATGCTAAAATGCCTGAAATCATAACCCTACCTTACTTGTGACTGATCTTTAAAAGAACCCGTAACCTTACTCGAGCTCTGCCATCAGTTTGACCAGATGCTCAACTGCTTTTTGCTCGTCTTCGCCTTCAGCGGTCAACGTAACAACAGTACCTTGAGTCAGACCCAGAGTTTGCAGTTTGAACAGGCTTTTCGCGCTGGCGCTTTTGCCGTTGGAAGTCACAGTGATCTCAGAGGTGAAGCCTTTCGCTTCTTTAACAAACTGAGCAGCAGGGCGGGTGTGCAGACCGTTCGGAGCGGTAATGGTAACTTCTTGCTGGAACATTGTATTTCCCCAACTTATAGGTTTAGTGTTGTGGAACTAAAGTCTAGCCTGGCGGTTCGACTTTAGCCTGTATCGGTAGCGCCGGCGTTACAAGACACGATTCGAAAGCCAGAAACGTGAGTAACGCATTTTGATGCTGGCGCTTCTGGCGACCGACGTCTTAAACGTCATTAAACATTATGCCGCGAAAGCGAGAGTTGAACCAAATCATAAAATCGATTCAGCTTCGTGAAATCAGAAACCGATTAATTTCGCGCATCAAAATAAATGTGATGGTTAAATACCAGACCCGAGGAGTCTAAGCAATGCCAGGAGGAGTGAAACTTTGATGTGTGCCACAAAAAAGCACCTCATTGGGTGCTTTTTTGCGCGTTTGTAACGATCTGGCATTACTGTTGCAGTTCTTTCTCAGTAAACAGATCGGCAAATAACGCGGTGCTCAAATAGCGCTCACCCGAAGAAGGAAGGATAACCACTATATTCTTATTGGTAAAGGTTTCGTCTTCCTGAAGTTTCAGTGCCGCAGCAACGGCCGCTCCGGAAGAGATACCTGCCAGTATACCTTCTTCTTCCATCAGACGACGTGCGGTGCTGATAGCTTCTTCATTCGTGATAGCGACAACCTTGTCGATCAGCTTCAGATCGAGGTTACCTGGGATGAAACCTGCACCAATACCCTGGATTTTGTGCGGGCCGGGTTTGATTTCCTGACCAGCCAGCGCCTGAGCAATCACCGGAGAATCTGTCGGTTCTACCGCAACGGTGATTAAATCGGATTTACCTTTGGTGCCTTTAATATAGCGGGAGACGCCTGTCAGCGTACCGCCGGTGCCAACGCCCGAGATAAAGACGTCAACCTGACCATCGGTGTCTTCCCAAATTTCCGGGCCGGTGGTTTTTTCGTGAATCTCCGGGTTAGCCGGGTTGCTGAACTGCTGGAGCAACAGGAATTTAGACGGATCGCTGGCAACAATTTCTTCCGCCTTCTGAATTGCGCCTTTCATCCCTTTAGCGCCTTCGGTCAGCACCAGGTTTGCGCCCAGCGCTTTCAGCAGCTTACGACGCTCAATGCTCATGGTTTCTGGCATGGTGAGCGTGAGCTTATAACCGCGTGCAGCAGCCACATAGGCGAGTGCAATACCGGTATTGCCGCTGGTCGGTTCAACCAGTTCGATACCCGGTTTCAGTACGCCACGTTTTTCGGCATCCCAAATCATATTGGCACCGATACGGCATTTAACGCTGAAGCTCGGGTTGCGGGATTCGACCTTTGCCAGGATGCGTCCATTACCGATACGGTTCAGTCGAACCAGCGGCGTGTGACCGATAGTCAGCGAGTTATCTTCAAAAATCTTACTCATGGCCTGTCCTTAACTGTATGAAATTTGGGAACCACCCCAGCATACCCACTTACCGCCCAGGCGGAAGTAAGGAATTAGCATATCTATATGCTGAGGCGAAATAATGGCAATCAGTATGGAATAAGAACGGGAATAACGCCCTTAACGCCAGAGTGCATTTTTTTCCCGATAACAGTCCACCCACATCGCCGTTGCGCCGCAGACGGCTACGGGCATGACCACCAGATTTAAAACCGGAACCATCGTGAACAAGCTGGTGAGGGCACCAAACTGTAAGTTCGTTGCTTTACGGGTCCGCAGAGCTGCGCGCATCGTTTTAAACGACACTTTGTGGTTATCAAAAGGATAATCGCAGTACTGAATGGCCAGCATCCAGGCGCTGAAGAGGAACCACACCACCGGGGCAACGGTCTGTCCAATACCTGGAATGAAGTAAAGCAGCAATAACACAATGGCGCGGGGTAAATACCACGCAAGCTTTTGCCACTCACGTTTCATTATGCGGGGAACATCTTTAAGAATAGCGCCGATCCCGGCATCCGGTGGCGTCGCGCCGGTCAGCCTGGCTTCGAGCTGTTCTGCCAACAGACCGTTGAAAGGGGCCGCTATCCAGTTGGCAAGGGTGGAGAAGAAGTAGCTGAATACCAGCAATATCGACACCACGACCACCGGCCAAAGCAAATAGCTCAGCCACTGCAGCCAGTCAGGAACGTGGCTCATAATGGCGGGTATCCAGTTGTCGAGACGGCTAAAAAGCCAGATAAATGCGCCGCCCATCAACACGATGTTGACCAGTAACGGCAGCACGACAAAACGTCGAATACCGGGGAGGGTGATGAGCTTCCAGCCCTGAGAAAAGTAGAAAAGGCCGCTGCGAGATGGGACAGATGAAGGTGAAACCATAGCCTGGCTATACTCCTTTGTATTACAGCCGGAAATCAGCAGACTATATTATCTGCTCGCGGAAGAAAAAACCCGTTCGGAAATGTTCGAAAAAACAGCAAAAAGCACGATTTCGTTCATCTTTATGCCGTGAATGGCCTGTGTGCACTTGCACTTGACGTAATCGGCAAATACTCTTAGTGAGTAAATGTTTGCCGTGGTGGCAAGGTGTTAGAACAACAGAGAATATAATGATGCAGGATTTGCGTCTGATATTAATCATTGTTGGCGCGATCGCCATAATCGCTTTACTGGTTCATGGTTTTTGGACCAGCCGTAAAGAACGTTCTTCTATGTTCCGCGACCGTCCGCTGAAACGTATGAAGTCGAAACGTGATGACGATGACGCTTATGACGAAGATGTCGAAGAAGAAGACGAAAGCGTGGGTGAAGTTCGTGTTCATCGGGTAAACCCTGCCCCGAAAGCCAGCAGCGAGCCGGAAACGCCTCGTCAGCAGCCGCAACATCAATACCAACCACCTTATGCGTCCGCTCAACCCCGTGCGACGGCCCCTGCGCCGGTAACGCACCATGACGAGCGTCCGCAGCAGCCAGCAGTTCAACCTGCGGCCCATGTGGCGCCTGTTGAGCACGTACAACCGCGCCAGGAACCCGCTGCCGTGCAGCCAGCGATGCAGCAGCCTCAGCCTGGAGCAGCCGTGCCGCAACCTCAGCCTGTTACTGCCCCCGTTCATCATGAGCCGGTTGCGCAGCCTGAGCCTGAACCGGTTGTTGAGCCAGCGCCGGTTGTTGAGAAACCCGTGCGTAAAGAGACCGTTATCATTATGAATGTCTCAGCGCATCATGGTACGGCCCTGCAGGGCGATCTGCTGCTTAACAGCATTCAACAAGCCGGTTTCAAATTTGGTGACATGAGCATTTTCCACCGTCACCTCAGCCCGGATGGCAGCGGCCCGGCACTGTTCAGCCTCGCTAACATGGTTAATCCAGGAACCTTCGACCCTGAAATGACTGAGTTCACGACGCCGGGTGTGACGATCTTCATGCAGGTTCCTTCCTACGGGGATGAGCTGCAAAACTTTAAGCTGATGCTTCAGTCAGCGCAGTACATTGCCGATGAGGTCGGTGGCGTAGTCCTTGACGATCAGCGCCGCATGATGACACCGCAAAAACTGCGTGAGTATCAGGACCGGATCCGCGAAGTGAAGGAATATCACGCGTAACCGACGACCTCTTTTTGTTATCAGCCAAAACCCCCGCCCGTCGGGGGTTTTTTATATTGATGGTGCGACATGGAATCAATCGAACAACAACTCACTGAACTGCGAACAACGCTTCGCCATCATGAATATCTCTATCACGTTATGGATACGCCTGAGATCCCGGATGCGGAGTATGACAAACTGCTGGTTCGCCTGCGCGAACTGGAGGCGCAGCATCCTGAACTGATTACGCCAGACTCCCCGACCCAGCGCGTCGGTGCGGCCCCCCTGGCCTCCTTTAGCCAGATTCGTCACGAAGTACCGATGCTCTCGCTGGATAACGTCTTTGATGAAGGGAGCTTCCTCGCCTTCAATAAGCGCGTTCAGGATCGCCTGAAAAATACCGATGCGCTGACTTACTGCTGCGAGCTGAAACTGGATGGCCTGGCGGTCAGCATTCTCTACGAGAACGGTGTGCTGATACGCGCAGCTACACGTGGCGACGGCACGACCGGGGAAGATATCACCTCGAATGTGAGGACGATTCGCGCGATTCCGCTCAAGCTGCATGGGGAAAATATACCTGCACGTCTGGAAGTGCGTGGTGAAGTCTTTTTACCGCAGGCAGGCTTCGAAAAGATCAATGAAGAAGCGCGTCGTACCGGGGGAAAAGTGTTTGCTAACCCACGTAATGCGGCCGCAGGTTCCTTGCGTCAGCTTGACCCGAGAATCACCGCTAAGCGTCCACTCACTTTCTTCTGCTATGGGGTAGGGATTCTCGAAGGCGGCGAACTGCCTCGCGGGCACCTGGAGCGCTTACAGCAGTTCAAAAAATGGGGGCTGCCGGTCAGTGAGCGCATACGATTGTGCGACTCCCCGGAGGCGGTGCTCGATTTTTATCATCACGTTGAAGCCGATCGTCCTCATCTCGGGTTCGACATCGACGGCGTTGTCATTAAAGTGAACTCGCTGGATTTGCAGGAGCAGCTTGGCTTCGTGGCGCGTGCTCCGCGCTGGGCCGTCGCTTTCAAATTCCCGGCGCAGGAACAGACCACCTTTGTTCGCGATGTGGAATTCCAGGTGGGGCGCACCGGCGCGATTACCCCTGTTGCGCGCCTTGAACCGGTCCAGGTGGCCGGGGTATTGGTGAGCAATGCCACGCTGCACAACGCCGATGAAATTGCCCGTCTCGGTCTGCGCATCGGCGACAAAGTGGTTATCCGCCGTGCAGGCGATGTCATTCCCCAGGTCGTGAATGTAGTGGAATCAGAGCGCCCGGAAGAGACCCGTGAAATCACCTTCCCGGCCCATTGCCCGGTGTGTGGTTCTGACGTGGAGCGCGTGGAAGGCGAAGCGGTTACGCGCTGTACCGGTGGCCTGATTTGCGGCGCGCAGCGTAAAGAAGCCCTCAAACACTTCGTTTCCCGTCGCGCCATGGACGTTGATGGCATGGGCGATAAAATTATCGACCAGTTGGTGGAGAAAGAGTACGTCCACACTCCAGCCGATCTCTTTCGTTTAACCGCAGGTAAACTGACCGGTCTTGACCGCATGGGGCCGAAATCGGCTGAAAACGTGGTTAATGCGCTGGAGAAGGCGAAAGAGACTACCTTTGCCCGTTTCCTCTATGCGTTGGGTATCCGTGAAGTCGGTGAGGCGACGGCAGCGGGACTCGCGGCTTATTTCGGTACGCTGGAAGCCCTGGAAGCAGCGTCTGATGAGGAGCTGCAAAAAGTGCCCGACGTGGGCAAAGTGGTCGCCGCTCATGTGTTCAATTTCTTCGCCGAAGAGAGCAATCGCGACGTGATTAGGCAGCTACAGGCGGAAGGCGTGCGCTGGCCCGATCCGGTGGCGATCAATGCCGACGAAATTGACAGCCCCTTCGCAGGTAAAACCGTGGTGTTGACCGGTAGCCTCAGTCAGATGTCACGCGACGATGCGAAAGCGCGTCTGGTGGAATTAGGGGCGAAAGTCGCCGGCAGCGTATCGAAAAAAACCGATCTGGTGATTGCGGGCGAAGCGGCAGGTTCAAAACTGGCGAAAGCCCAGGAGCTGGGTATTGCCGTTATTGACGAAGCCGAGATGCTCCGCCTGCTGGGGGTATAAATGGAGAAAGAGCAGCTTATTGAAATCGCCAACACGCAGATGCCTTTTGGCAAATATCAGGGGCGCAGGCTCATTGATTTGCCGGAGGAGTATCTGTTGTGGTTTGCCCGAAAGGATTCCTTTCCTGCCGGGCATTTGGGTGAGCTTTTGCAGCTGGTTTTGGTTATCAAAACGGAGGGGCTGACCCATCTGGTGCAGCCCCTTAAGCGCCATTAAGCTTTAGCAGCTTCCTGCGCCTGTGCTTTTTCAGTCTGGCGCTTGTAGCGCCGGGCAAGGACGGCGCAAACCATCAGCTGAATTTGATGGAAGATCATCAGCGGCAAGACCATCATTCCGATGACCGCGGTGGGGAAAAGAATATTGGCCATCGGGATGCCGTTGGCCAGGCTTTTCTTGGAGCCGCAGAAGACGATGGTGATTTCATCGGCCTTGTTAAAGCCGCAGCGTCGCGCGACAAAAATGTTGACGGCGATGACGATAGCCAGCAGGACAATGCTCACCACCACGATAAACAGCAGTGAACCCACGCCTACCTTTTGCCAGATACCATTGACCACCGCTTCACTGAAAGCGGAATAAACCACTAACAGAATCGACGTCTGATCGGTCTTCGATATCCATTTTTTGTTGCGTGCCACCCAGGCCCCCGTCCACGGGCGAGAAAGGTGACCCAGTACAAACGGCAGCAGCAACTGCAGCATGATTTTACCGACCTGCTCCAGGCTGCCTTCAGCGCCGTGAAGATCCATCAACAGTCCGACCAGCAGGGGCGAAAGAAATATCCCCAACAGGCTGGAAGCGGAAGCCGAGCACACTGCTGCTGCCACATTGCCGCCAGCCAGCGAGGTAAACGCAATGGCCGATTGCACGGTAGCAGGCAAAATACACAGGTAGAGGAAGCCGGTATAGAGTTCCTGACTGACGTTAACCGGTGACCACCAGACGAAAAGCACGCCCAGAGCAGGGAAGAGGATAAAGGTGCTGCACATCACCCAGAGGTGCAAACGCCAGTGGCTGCCTCCGGCAATAATCGCTTCACGAGAGAGCTTTGCGCCATGCATAAAAAACAGCAAAGCAATGGCGGCCATGGTTAGCCATTCAAAGAAAGGCACAAATCCTCCCCGTGCCGGCAAAAAGGTCGCCAGCAGTACGGTTACGATAAGCGTCAGTGTAAAAGGGTCGAGAATACGAAAAAGTTTCATAAAGACTCCTGAAAGACAGTGACAACATTTTGCTTTTTTTGCTTTGAGAAATAAAATTGATTTATTGAATCCATTTATGAATTTTTAAGATGAATTATTCGTTAAAGCAACTGCGCGTTTTTGTTACCGTCGCCCAGGCGCGGAGTTTCAGCCGGGCCGGGGATATCATTGGCCTGAGCCAGTCGGCAGTCAGCCATTCGGTGAAAGAGTTGGAGCGGCAAACCGGCGTTAAATTGCTCGACAGAACAACGCGTGAAGTTATCCTGACCGAGGCAGGTCAACAGCTTGCCGCCCGCCTTGAGCGCCTGCTTGATGAGCTTACCAGCACGCTGCGTGAAGCCGGGCGGGTAGGGCAACAGTTGACCGGCACGGTGCGAGTCGCTGCCAGTCAGACCATTTCGGCGCATCTCATTCCCCAATGCATTGCACAAAGTAATCTGCGCTACCCGGAAATAGATTTTATGCTGCATGACCGACCGCAGCAGTGGGTGCTGGAGAGCATCCGTCATGGCGAAGTGGATTTTGGGATCGTTATCGATCCCGGACCAGTAAGCGATCTCGAATCTGAAGAGATCCTTTCCGAACCCTTTTTTCTCCTGTGCCGTGACGATCATCCGTGGGCTAATGAGCAGTGCGTCTCCTGGCGAGAACTGGACAAGGCGAGACTGGTGGTGCAGGACTATGCCTCAGGCAGCCGTCCTCTTATTGATGCTGCCCTGACGCATTTTGGCATTCACGCGCAGATCGTTCAGGAGATAGGCCACCCGGCGACGCTTTTCCCGATGGTGGAAGCGGGGATTGGGGTCAGTGTGATGCCTGCGCTTGCGCTGCCTTTGCCACAAGGCAGTAAGCTGAGCGTAAAGCGGCTGATACCGGAAATTCAGCGTAAAATCATGCTGGTGCGCAGGAAGAATCGTTCGTTATCCGGAGCGGCGCAGGCGGTGTGGGATGTGGCGAGGGAACAGGCCCGGTATTTGACCCGGGCCAGAGCAGAGGATCCGCTGTTTACTCAGATATAAATATCGATCTGATGGTCAGTTGAAGGGGTGTTGACACCTTCAACTTTGCCCTGTGAACTGGCTTGCTTCTCTTCAGCTTTTTTCTGTGCTTCTTCAGCCTGCTTATTTTGCAGTTGAGCAAGTTGAGCCTGTAGCAAAGCGATTTGAGCCTGAATTTGCTGTTGCTGCGTCTTTTTCTGCTCGGTTGTGCCAGTCCCATCAGAAATGCTTTTCAGCTGTTTCGTCAGCGTGGAGATTTGCTGAGTGATGCGGCTTATCTGGGAGGCAATATCGCTGGCACCAGAAGATGAACTACCGCTGCCACTGCCGCTGGTCACTGACGATGTCGTCGTTTGGATTGTTGTCATTATTAATACCTTTGCCGTAAAAAATGAGTATCGACCTATTTATATTTTTCTTTAGCCACGCACCGTTCGCGCAGTTTGAGGATCATATCCTGACATTAAGGATAAATTATGGATAAAGGTCACTCGTTTTGCACATTGATTTTATTGGTTTTTTTATTTTGCCAGGCACGATTATAGCAAACTTTATGGCTGAGGATTTGCGCTGAGATGAGTGATAAACGCTGACTTAAGAGAAACCGCAGCAGGTTCGAATCTTTATAAATCGCAGATAGCAAAAAAGCGCCGCCAGCGCCATTTTTACATTGGTGGGTCGTGCAGGATGACTCGCTTCGCTCGCCCTTCGGGCCGTCGCCGCAAGCGGCTCCGTTGTCTCACGTCGCTACTCGTCTCATCCTGAGACTCGCCCTTCGGGCAACGCTATGCGTTGTGCAAAATTGTTCCCGACAATTTTGTCGACCCGAACCTGCTACAGGTTCGAATCTTATAAATCGCAGATAGCAAAAAAGCGCCTTTAGGGCGCTTTTTTACATTGGTGGGTCGTGCAGGANNAACTGAGCTAACGACCCGAAGTGGTGGGTGATGACGGGATCGAACCGCCGACCCCCTCCTTGTAAGGGAGGTGCTCTCCCAGCTGAGCTAATCACCCACTTCTCAATTTTCTGTTCTACACAACGGAGACTACATAAAGTAGTTGGTGGGTGATGACGGGATCGAACCGCCGACCCCCTCCTTGTAAGGGAGGTGCTCTCCCAGCTGAGCTAATCACCCCCGCTGTGTGGAGTCGCATTATAGGGAGAGTTGAAAATGAGTCAACGCATTTTCTAAAGAAATTGTTCGTTCGTCGTAAAATTAGTCAAAGCGCTGTTTAAATGGGCTTTGTCGCATGATTTGTATACAAAATACATATGAATAAGCGGGAATGCGGCAACAACATTGAGGATTCACCCCACGGTGATAGAATATCGCCGACTTCATTTTCCAGGATTTGCCGGTTTTCGGCATTTTTATCAACGTAAGGCCATTTCATGAAAATCAAAACTCGCTTCGCGCCGAGCCCAACCGGCTATCTGCATGTCGGCGGCGCGCGTACTGCTCTCTATTCCTGGCTTTTTGCACGTAACCACGGCGGTGAGTTCGTACTGCGTATTGAAGATACCGACCTTGAGCGCTCCACGCCGGAAGCTATCGAAGCCATTATGGATGGTATGAACTGGCTGAGTCTTGAGTGGGACGAAGGCCCGTACTATCAGACGAAACGCTTTGATCGCTATAACGCCGCTATTGATGACATGCTGGCAGCGGGAACAGCCTATAAATGCTATTGCTCTAAAGAGCGCCTTGATGCCCTGCGTGAAGAGCAGATGGCTAATAATGAAAAGCCGCGCTATGACGGTCGTTGCCGCCACAGCCATGAACATCACGCGGACAATGAGCCTTGCGTTGTGCGTTTTGCTAATCCGCAGGACGGCTCCGTTATTTTTGACGATCAGATCCGTGGCCCAATTGAGTTCAGCAACCAGGAACTGGACGACCTGATTATTCGCCGCACTGATGGTTCACCGACCTACAACTTCTGCGTC
>DFPL01000320.1 GCA_002377245.1 Enterobacteriaceae bacterium UBA3516 | reverse complement strand
GACTCCTTGGTCTGCGCGGGGTTGGCTGATGTTGGGTTTATGCCTTAAACCGCCGCGTATTTCAATCAGTCTGGCGGAGGGTCGTTGCCAGAACAAAGTAAATGTTTTGAAAATATGCAGTTATCTGCGCTTAAGAAGGATCTGCAATGCAAGACGCGCTGAAAAGCCTCATGTACACTGGGAACGAACGTTAAGTGGCTGAACCAAGGTGGAAGCGTGGAATTACTGTCTGAATATGGTTTATTTTTGGCCAAAATTGCGACCGTTGTCGTCGCGATAGCCGTTATTGCTATTCTCATTGTCAATCTGACACAGCGTAAACGTCAGCGGGGTGAATTACGCGTTACCCGGCTGAGCGAACAATATAAAGAAATGCAGGAAGAGATGTCTGTTGCGTTACTCGACGAGCAGCAGCAAAAACTCTGGCATAAAGCACAAAAGAAAAAAACCAGGCTTGAGGCAAAAGAAGCCAAAGCCCGGGCAAAACGCGGCGAGGTCACTCCCCTTACCAAACCTCGTGTCTTTGTGCTCGATTTCAAAGGCA
Organism: Enterobacteriaceae bacterium UBA3516; assembly: GCA_002377245.1. Classification (GTDB taxonomy): domain Bacteria; phylum Pseudomonadota; class Gammaproteobacteria; order Enterobacterales; family Enterobacteriaceae; genus CBFFRJ01. The sequence goes on along the minus strand of DFPL01000320.1, from coordinate 2,347 downwards.
GCATGGATGCCCATGAAGTGGGCGGATTGCGTGAAGAGATTACCGCCGTACTGACGCTCGCGAAAGCGGAGGACAGGGTGGTCGTGCGGCTGGAAAGTCCGGGCGGCGTCGTGCATGGTTATGGCCTGGCGGCCTCGCAACTGCAGCGTCTGCGTGACAGACAAATCCCGCTGACCGTTGCCGTAGACAAAGTAGCCGCCAGCGGCGGCTATATGATGGCCTGCGTTGCAGACACCATTGTGGCTGCACCGTTCGCCATTATTGGTTCTATCGGGGTGGTGGCGCAGATCCCGAACTTCAATCGTTTCCTGAAAAGCAAAGAGATTGATGTTGAACTGCATACTGCCGGGCAGTACAAGCGCACGTTAACCCTGCTTGGTGAAAACACCGAAGAAGGCCGGCAGAAATTCCGTGAGAGCCTGAATGAAACCCACGATTTGTTCAAAGGGTTTGTTCATCAGATGCGTCCGCAGCTTGATATTGAACAGGTCGCGACGGGTGAGCACTGGTACGGTACCCAGGCGCTGGAGAAAGGGCTAGTGGATGAGGTGGGTACCAGTGATGAACTGCTGCTGGCCCTATTCGAGAAGCATGAAGTGATTGGTCTGCGCTATCAACAGCGCAAAAAACTGCTGGACAGATTTACCGGCAGTGCGACAGAGAGTGTCGATAAGCTATTGATGCGCTGGTGGCAGCGCGGGCAAAAACCGCAGCTATAAACAAAAACGCGAGGTGAGAGCCTCGCGTTTTTTCTTAATCGATGAGCCGATACTTTTCAGACAGCTCATGGGCCAGATACTTGAACATGTTAAAGACAGCGGTGCTCTTTCCTGTTGGCAGCCCCTGCTCATCAAGATAATACTCGCCGCTAAAAACCAGAATTCCGTTGCGCTGTGTGACGCCCGTTGCCTCGATGCCCGACAGGGTATCTTCATGATCGCGAATCATTTGATTAGCCAGTTTCAGTAAAGACTGACGATCGATAGGTTGCGCTGAGTCTTGCATTTCGCTCCTCCTGAAAAATTTAACAAGTTTACGCCCCACACCGCGTGTGGGCAAATTTTCCCTGTCTGGGCAAGGAGTTTGAGGCAACGGTGAGGGTGGCGTGATTTGAAAATGCGTGCTAATAAAGTTGCTTAACAAATTTTATCAGGTACAGTGTGACGCTTTCGTCAATCTGGCAACAGAATTGCTTGACATTCGACCGCGAAATTGTCGTGCTGTATCGCAGGTTAGATAAAAAGCCTGCCGACTCAATCACCTGATAGCGATATGTTTTGCTTATGGTTGTAAAAACGGTTGATATCCATTGTCGCCGCCACTATATATTTGGCTCGTCGCCAGTGGAAGGTGAAGCAACGTGCGACGAATTCCTGGAAGAATTTTATTAGGTAAAGGTGAATATGGGTAAAGCTCTCGTCATCGTTGAGTCCCCGGCAAAAGCCAAAACGATCAATAAGTATCTGGGTAATGACTTCGTGGTGAAATCCAGCGTCGGTCATATCCGTGATTTGCCGACCAGTGGCTCAGCACCTAAAAAGAGCGCGGACTCAACCTCCGCCAAACCGGCTAAAAAGCCCAAAAAAGATGAGCGCGGTGCGCTTGTTAACCGCATGGGTATCGACCCATGGCACGGTTGGGATGCCCATTACGAAGTGCTCCCTGGCAAAGAGAAAGTGGTCTCTGAGCTGAAATCCTTAGCTGAAAAAGCTGACCATATCTATCTCGCAACCGACCTTGACCGCGAAGGGGAAGCCATCGCATGGCACCTGCGGGAAGTGATCGGCGGTGATGAATCACGCTACAGCCGCGTGGTGTTTAACGAAATTACCAAAAACGCCATTCGTCAGGCCTTTGAAAAGCCGGGCGAATTAAACATCGATCGTGTTAACGCTCAACAGGCGCGCCGTTTTATGGACCGCGTTGTGGGCTACATGGTCTCGCCACTGCTGTGGAAAAAAATTGCTCGCGGTCTTTCCGCCGGCCGCGTGCAGTCCGTTGCCGTGCGTCTGGTGGTGGAACGTGAACGTGAAATTAAAGCGTTTGTACCGGAAGAGTACTGGGAAGTCGATGCCAGTGCTACCACGCCGGGTGGCGATACGCTGCCGCTTGCGGTGACGCACGAAGGGGATAAACCCTTCCGTCCGGTTAATCGCGAGCAGACCATGGCGGCGGTCAGCCTGCTGGAAAAAGCGCGTTTCACGGTTGTGGATCGTGAAGATAAGCCAACCAGCAGCAAACCCGGTGCGCCTTTCATTACGTCCACACTGCAGCAGGCGGCAAGTACCCGTCTTGGCTTCGGCGTGAAGAAAACCATGATGATGGCTCAGCGACTGTACGAAGCGGG
>DFPL01000319.1 GCA_002377245.1 Enterobacteriaceae bacterium UBA3516 | reverse complement strand
TTTTGCACCGGCTGGAAGGTGACGCAGTTCTCTATCGTTCCGCCCGGCATGGGGTTCATATACTGGAAGTCAAAGCGCAGCTGATTCACCGCACCCAGCTTGAGCGCCGGAATAGAGACATCGGTTTTGCCGTCCAGCAGCCCCTGGAGTACCGGCAGGCGCAGCAGCAGTCGGTTGGTATCCTGGTTACTGGTCAGACTGAAATATTGCAGGAACTGGTTGTTCAGACTGATATCCATGCGCGAATTGTCTTTCGTCGGCGGCGCGGTGTAACGGTAGTTAAGCTGCATATCAATGCCGTTACTGCGCAGCAGATAAAGGTCCGGCGGCAGATTCAGGGCGAGGTTGATAGACGCGGGCTGCAACCCGGAAGACTGCAACTGCTCTTCATAGGTTTTCAGTTCGCCGAAGGTCACCGCGCGGTCAGTACGCACCCAGTTTGGCGCATCGTACGGTTTACGCGCCAGCAGCGGTTTGACCTCATCAACGGTCACACTGCTTCCCCGGAACAGCACATTCCCCTGGGCAATCCCTTTCGCAGCCTGCAGCAGATCTTTGTCGTCGCGACCAAAGACCACCAGCAGTTTCACGTACGGGTTGTTGGGGTGGCTCATCATGGTAATGGTCGGGGCATTCACCTTCGGCGCATCACGCAGGAAATCGGGACGCTTGTCGTTGGTGGCAAACACGATGGCATTGTGATCCGGTAACCCTTCGTATTGCACCGGGAAACTCTGCCCGCGCCAGCCGGTGCGGGAACCAAACCAGGACGCGATGATAGACGCTGCCTGCTGCTGCACCAGACCTGGCGCCCCGGCAAACACCATCGGCAGAGTCAGTGGACGCGTATCACGCGGATCGAAGAACGGAATGGGGAAGTGAGAGAGATCGTTCTGCACCGCCAGCGTCTGGTAAGAGAGCTCCAGTGAACTGCTCCGTCCGATGTCCATCCACAAGGTGGTGCTGGCCGGGTTTTCGCAGACGTCGCGGTAATGGCCCACAAACTCCAGCCGCACACGGTTAAAGTCGGTGATATAGAGCGGGTCGATCGGCACCTGCGCACGGGTTTTATTGCCCAGTTGCTCTTTGGTGACCGGCAGCACGCCCATCAACTCATCGTTCAGATAGACCTTGAGCTGAGACTGCACGGGCAGCAGCGAAGGAGACGGCGTATATTCCAGATTCAACAGGGCTTTAGACACCACTTCATCGCTACGCGTCCCAAACTCAATGCCGTTATTCGGGTTAATGCCACGCAGCACCATGCTGCCGGGCGGCGGCGCGATCTCGGCGAAAGTCAGTTTGACGTTACGTGACGGCGCATTGTCGGCCACAATCGGCGCATTGGCACGCGCCACGCCTGGCATCACCTGGCCCACGGCCTGATTACCGGGGGCGGGTGCTGGCGTGGTCTGCCCTTGCGTCGGGGTGGTAGGCGTGAGCACTTCCGTTTGTCCTGGCGCAGGTGTCGCAACAGGTTCGGTGGCAGGCGCAACGGCAGGCACGGTCGGGGCTGCCTGCGCTGCCGGGTTACCGGGCGCCGCGTGGGTCATCATGGAGGGGACGGTGCTCATCCCCAAAGCCACTGCACAAATCCAGGAGAGTTTTGTTTTCATCGCGTTTTCATCATTGTTGAGCCCAATCACGTCACCGGTTGCTGTTCCGCCACGCCACGCTCCGGGCGGCGCGGAACGAACGACACAATCCAGGAAACCAGTACGGTCAGAGACCGGAAAATCATTTTCACCGACGGAGGGGCAAATTCCGCGAGATGGCGATAGCCACGGAAGCCCAGTTTCAAGATATCCATGAGGCTTTCCAGAGGCTTATCCTCCGGGAAGCTGTCCTGCCACAACGCCCATGTATCCGCACGGGCAAAGGTACACTGCACAAAATCAATATGCTGTTGGGTGGACAGCGGCAGCAACTGCAGCCCCACTTCATTGCCAGACACGCGCACCACCATGGTGGGAAAAACATACTCCTGCTGCCCGCGCTTGAGCAGCAGACTCACTTTCTGCCCTTCCAGCACCTGTGACTGCCCGTTGATCTTGATACCCATCCCGCCGTCGGAGAAGTCATGCACCGTACAGGAGAAGAGATGACCATCTTCACGGGCGATGGCGGCGGGCATCGACATCTCAACACGGTGCGCACGGCGAACTTGTTTGCTCTCCACCGACACGGCCACCGCGCCGCCAAGGATAATCAGGTTGTAAAAGACCCATGCCATACTCACGAAGACGGTGAGCACCTCATTGGCCGGGCCATAGAAGTAACGCCAGACACCCACCAGAATGCCAACCAGATTGATCAGTACCAGGTAGATGTAAGGGCGAGAGATGACCCAGTCGACGTATTCCTCTTCAACCAACCCCCCCTTCGCGGTGACGTTGAACTTGCCTTTATGCGGGTTAAACAGCGCAACCATCGTCGGAGGCGCAATGTACCAGGCCAACACCGTTTCGTAGATTTCACTCCAGAACGAGTGGCGGTACTTACCCTGAATTTTGGAGTTGGTCAGGCTGGCATGGACCATGTGCGGCAAAACAAAAAGCGCGATCATGATGGCAGGGGCATAAATGATGTAGGCATGCAGCAGCAAAAACGCCAGCGGCGCGGTCAAAAACACCAGGCGCGGAATACCAGACATAAAGTGCAGCATGGCGTTGACGTAGCAGAGACGCTGCGCCAGCTTCAGCCCTTTGCCAAACAGGGGGTTATCGAGACGGAAAATCTGCACCATGCCACGCGCCCAGCGGATACGCTGACCAATGTGCGCGGAGAGACTTTCGGTCGCCAGCCCTGCCGCCTGGGGAATACGCATGTAGGCCGACGTGTGGCCACGCCGGTGTAAGCGCAGCGAGGTATGCGCATCCTCGGTGACCGTTTCCACCGCAATGCCGCCGATTTCATCCAGCGGGCCACGACGAATCACCGCGCAGGACCCGCAGAAGAAGGTGGCATCCCACATATCGTTGCCGTCCTGCACCAGCCCGTAGAAGATTGTGCCTTCGTTGGGGGTTTTGCGAAAACGGCCGAGGTTACGCTCAAAGGGGTCCGGCGAGAAGAAGTGGTGCGGCGTCTGCATCATCGCCAGCTCTTTCTCCTTCAGGAACCAGCCCATGGTCATTTGCAGGAAGGAACGTGTCGGTACATGGTCGCAATCGAATATGGAGACAAAGTCGCCTTTGGCGTATTTGAGCGCGTTGTTGATGTTCCCGGCTTTTGCATGTTCATGGGTGGTACGGGCGATGTACTCTACCCCCACCGTCTGGGCAAACTGACGAAACTCCTCACGACCGCCATCATCCAGAATCCAGATTTTGAGCTTATCTTTCGGCCAGTCGATACCGAGTGCGGCATAAATCGTGTTTTTCACGACGTTGAGATCTTCGTTATAGGTCGGCACGAAGATATCGACTGACGGCCATACGGACAGGTCTTTTGGCATCGGCACCGGCTGGCGGTTAAGGGGCCAGACAACCTGGAAGTAGCCCAGCACCAGCACTATCCAGGCATAGGTCTCGGCAAACAGCAGGACCAGGCCGCACACCAGGCTGACCGGATCGTCCCAGTTCAGCGTTGAGGTATATCGCCACCAGATGTAGCGGCAGGAAACGGTCAGCGATAGCACAATCAGCATCAGGGCAGAAAAACGCCCTGGTATGCGCCGCACCAGCAGCGCCACGCCCCACAGCAGGATCAGGAAGATAAACTGAGAGATCGGGTTAAACGGCTGCGTAATACACAACAGCGCCAGAATCAGCGAGAAGGTGACGATGATGCCCAGAATCAGCCGCCGTGCCCCCTGGCTCAAATGCCCTAACTCTTTCTGACTCTCCAGATGACTTGTCTTGCCGGTGACGCGCGTCGGCAGGCTGTCGAGCCAGTTGTGGTAACGCTTGCGCCAGCTTCGCGTGCGGGAAAAACGTCTGGGGCGCATGGCATGCGGCGCGTGTCGGGGCAGGGTCACCAACAGCCAGCATGTTTGCAGCAGATAACGTGCCGGATCCAGGGGGCGCGGGCGATCGGGATTGATATGCGGAAACAGCGTTGCATGCTGGGCCCGCAATTTTTGCCACAGCGGGTTTTCTAATGGTATTAACAACCACGCCATCGCGGCCCAGAAACAGCCACATGCCGCACTGAATCCCGACGCCTTATGACGGCGATAATGGTGATAACGCGCGCTTAAGCGAGCGTAAACCGGGGGGATGAGTAACCAGGCGGCAGGATGGTTCATGGCTGCCCCTGAAGAGATTGACCTTCCGGGGTGCGGGGGGTGGCGCAATGCAGTAAGCACCAATTGGCCAGCGTCAGAATCTCTTCTGCCGCCAGCGCGTCACCACGGTATTCGCCCAAAGGCTGCTTCGAACCCAGACATTCCACCATCGCCTCATCGCGATGAATCACCATCGGGAGCAAATGTCGCTGACTTTGCAGCCAGACCTGGTACAAATCATCCTGCATCTGGCTGCCAATACGCAGATCGTTGACCAGAATACGCGCACCCACGGGCAGGGGCTGTTGATGCAGGCGGACATGGCAGTTGGTGTCCGGTTTGACCACCACGAGGGTATGATCGCAATGGTCTAAAAACTGGCGGGTTAAGGGGGAGACGCCGTGCGGTAAATCAACCAACACCCAGTTATAGCGCTGTTGGGATTGAAGCGTCTGCAAAACCGGGATGAGCTGGCCGAGCGCGTCGTGTAATACGTGGGTATTTTCCCATTCTGCCGCCGTCAGGCGACCAAAAGGCAGAATATCGAGGCTTGAGGTGTACCGCATTCCCCCCTCACGCCAGTCCCGGTTATCCAGCATGGCGCGCGCCCACCCCTCCTCGCGATCAAAGTCAACGTTGAACGACAGGCGCAGGAGGTTATCGGGGCAGGCATCAATAACGAGTACTGACTCTCCCAGAACGTGTAATGCCCAGCCGAGTGCGGCGGTAATGGATGTTGTGCCTACCCCGCCGCGCACCCCTTGTAACCCCAAAACAGCCATCCACGGCGTCCTTATTGAAAACGTGCTAATTCGGCAAGCAACGGCCAGCGTTTAATAGCCGCTGCCAACTGTTCTCGCTGGGAAATATCGGCATAATCTATTTCAGGTAATGAAAATGCCTTACTAAGCGCCAGAAAGTCATTTTGAAATGTATAACCCAGGGTCGAATCGCCCTGAGTTTTAGGTTCATCGTTAAGCATTTCAGGCCCGTTCCCTTTGAGGAGAAATCATAAGTACATTCTTAGTAATGGTATTTTGCCAGGGAAAAACATTTACATGCTAAAACTGATGTTCTTTAATTTCAATGTTAGGTTTATTTCTTCGCTTTCGCTAGTAAACTGATATAGACATAAATTGATAAGCAGAGGGACACCGTGAACCCCATATTTTCTATTGGCATCCGCTCATTGTGGGACGAATTGCGTCACATGCCAGCAGGCGGTGTCTGGTGGATTAATGCCGATCGCGAAGAAGATGCCATAAGCTTACTGAACCAGACACTTGCGTCGCAGTCCAGTGACAGCAAAGTCGCAGTGGCTGCGATGGGCTATGATCTTCGCAAGCTCATCAAATTAGATAACGATCACGGCCCCGAAAAAATTCGAATATTTTCCATGCCTGAAAAAGAGAATAGTCTATACTTTTTCTCCCGCGATTTATTGTGCTCATTTGAGCCGGAAAATTATTTCCTTATCCTTCTCTGTGCAAATAACGCCTGGCAGAATATATCAGCAGAGAAAATGCACCACTGGATTAAAAAAATTCATGATTGGACGAAATATCATAATTGTACCCTCCTGGTATTAAATCCTGCGGCTAACAGTGACAAACAATCGTCGATATTGATGAGTGAGTATCGTTCGCTGTTAGGGCTGGCAAGTTTGCGCGTGCAAAGTGATACCCATCTGTATGATGTGGCCTGGTGGTGTAATGAAAAAGGCGTAAGTGCGCATCAGCAGCTTATTCTGGAGCATCACGACGGCGTCTGGCAATTAGCCCAGCAGGAAGAGACGACGGTGCAGCCGCGCAGCGATGAGAAGCGGGTATTAAGCAACGTGACGGTGCTTGAAGGTGCCCCCGCGCTTTCGGAGCACTGGGCGCTGTTTGAAACCAACGAAAGCATGTTTAATGACGCGCGTATGGCCCAGGCCGCGACCATTATTTTTGCCCTGAGACAAAACAACCAGATTGAAACCATTGCCCGCCAGGTGCATACCTTGCGGCGTCAGCGCGGCAGTGGGTTAAAAATTATCGTCCGTGAAACCCAGGCCAGTCTGCGCGCCACCGATGAGCGCCTGTTACTGGGCTGTGGGGCTAACATGGTGATTCCCTGGAATGCCCCCCTCTCCCGCTGCCTGACGCTCATCGAGAGTGTGCAGGTCCAGAAGTTCACTCGCGACGTTCCGGAAGATATCACCACGCTGCTGTCGATGACCCAGCCGCTTAAGCGTCGCGGCTACCTGCCGTGGGAAACGTTCAATGAAGCGGTGGCCAACATGGTCAATAACCCGCTGCTGCCGCCAGACGGTAAAGGCATCCTGGTCGCATTACGCCCGGTCCCGGGAATCCGCGTTGAGCAGGCGCTCACCCTGTGCAGACCCAATCGTGTCGGCGATATCGTCACCATTGGGGATAACCGGTTAATCATGTTTTTGTCCTTCTGTCGGGTCAACGACCTTGATACCGCGCTTAACCACATCTTCCCGTTGCCGACAGCCGACATTTTCTCTAACCGTACCATCTGGTTTGAAGATACGCAGATTACCGGCGAACTGGTACTGATGCGCGAAATCGAGCCGGAAAAGTGGGGCAAGCCGCTGACTATCGTGAGTAAAGAGTCTAAAAAAGTGATTAACGCCGAGCATGACGGTCACGTCTGGCGTCACATTCCTGAACCGCTGCGATTATTAAGTGAAGACACGGAGCGTTCATCATGATGTCCATTGCCGACATTATTCAGCTCGTGGTGCTGTGCGCGCTGATCTTCTTTCCGCTGGGGTATCTCGCACGCCACTGGCTGTACCGTATTCGCGTCATTTTGCGAATCATGTTTATTAAACCCCGGTATGTGAAATCGGCTGGCGTCATACGCCGCCCATCGCTTGTCAAGGCAGACCGAAAAGATGACTAATCAAACCGTTACCGCAACGCCACCCTCCCCGCTCTGGCAATACTGGCGGGGGCTTTCCGGCTGGAACTTCTATTTCCTCGTGAAGTTCGGTTTATTGTGGGCGGGCTACCTTAATTTCCATCCTCTTCTGAACCTGGTCTTCATGGCATTTCTGTTGATGCCAATACCGAATAAAGGTCTGCATCGCTTACGACACTGGGTGGCCCTGCCCATCGGTTTTGGCCTGTTCTGGCATGATACCTGGCTGCCCGGCCCGGAGAGCATCATGAGCCAGGGGAGTCAGGTCGCCGGATTCAGCGCCGACTACCTGCTCGATCTGGTAACACGTTTTATTAACTGGGAGATGATTGGCGCGCTCTTTGTGCTGCTTATCGCCTGGCTGTTCCTTTCCCAGTGGCTCCGCGTGACGGTCTTTGTGGTGGCGATTATGGTCTGGCTGAACGTCATGACCCTTGCCGGCCCGGCATTTACCCTGTGGCCGGGTGCGCAACAGTCCACGACCGTCTCGACGACGGGCGGTACGGCAGCCGCCACGGTCACGACTGCAGGCGCTAACGCCACGCCGGTGGTGGGCGATATTCCCGCGCAAACCGCACCGCCAACGTCAGAGAACCTGAATGCCTGGCTGTCCAGCTTCTATGCGGCGGAAGAGAAGCGCCAGACCCCCTTCCCGTCACAGTTAGCGGCGGATGCCCAGCCGTTTGATCTGCTGGTCATTAACATTTGCTCGCTCTCCTGGGCCGATATTGAAGCCTCTGGCCTTTCCGCCCATCCGCTATGGAAGCATTTTGATATTGTCTTTAAGCAGTTCAACTCCGCCACCGCCTACAGCGGCCCGGCGGCCATTCGTCTGCTGCGCGCCAGCTGCGGTCAGACCTCGCATAAGAACCTTTATCAGACCGCGGGCGCGCAGTGTTATCTCTTCGATAATCTGGCGAAACTGGGCTTCACTCAGCAGTTGATGATGGACCACAACGGCGTGTTCGGCGACTTCCTCAAAGAAGTACGTGAGAACGGGGGAATGCAAGCTCCGTTGATGAATCAGGCTGGCCTGCCGCCGGTTCTGCTCTCTTTCGACGGCTCGCCGGTTTACGACGATACGGCGGTGTTGAATCGTTGGATGGAGAGCGAGGCGACCCAACAGGGTCACCGCACCGCGACCTTCTACAACCTGTTACCGCTGCACGACGGCAACCACTACCCGGGTGTCCGCCAGACAGCGGACTATAAAATCCGTGCGCAGAAGATGTTTGATGAGCTGGATGCGTTCTTCACGCAGCTTGAGAAATCCGGTCGTAAGGTAATGGTGGTGATGGTGCCGGAACACGGTGCAGCATTGCAGGGGGATAAAATGCAGGTATCGGGTCTGCGTGATATTCCGAGTCCGTCCATTACCCATGTGCCGACGGCGATTAAGTTCTTTGGCATGAAAGCGCCGCATCAGGGTGCCCCCATTGAGGTTAATCAGCCGAGCAGTTTCCTGGCGATATCCGAGCTGGTGGTGCGTGTGCTGGACGGCAAGATTTTCACCGAGGACAGCGTGAACTGGGACCAATTGACCAGCGGCCTGCCGCAGTCAGCACCGGTGTCGGAAAACGCAAATGCGGTGGTGATTCAGTACCAGAACAAGCCGTACGTCCGCCTGAACGGCGGCGATTGGGTGCCGTATCCGCAGTAGTGCGCGTGGCTTCCCTCAGGGCTGAGGGATTCCGACAAAAAATGCGAGCACGGGCAGTCCCCTCGCCCCACCGGGAAGAGGGAACCGTTTAGTGCACTTTGCCAGTGCTTTTCTCCCTCACGTTTTGCAGCGATAACACTGCGTAATGGGAACACAACAGTTAAAGCGATGACTGGGTC
>DFPL01000195.1 GCA_002377245.1 Enterobacteriaceae bacterium UBA3516 | reverse complement strand
GAAGTGCTGAAAGAGCTGGGCACCAAAGACGATTTGCTGGAAGTGGCGATGGAGCTTGAGCACATTGCGCTGAACGACCCGTACTTTATTGGGCGCAAACTCTACCCGAACGTCGACTTCTACTCCGGCATTATCCTGAAAGCGATGGGCATTCCGTCATCCATGTTTACCGTTATCTTTGCGATGGCGCGTACCGTAGGCTGGATTGCTCACTGGAATGAAATGCACGACGACGGCCTGAAAATCGCCCGTCCGCGTCAGCTGTATACCGGCTATGCGAAGCGCGAATTCAGCTCCGACCTCAACAAGTAATTTGCCCTATGACAAAAAACCCGCTCCGGCGGGTTTTTTTATTTCTGACAGCCAGGGCACCAGTAGAACGGTCTGGAGGAGAGCGTGGTTTTCTCAATCACCCCGCCACAGCGCTCGCATTTCTTACCCGCACGGTGGAAGACCTTAAAACTGAACAGGGCCCCATGATGCCGGTTTTCATCCACCCTGCCCCGAGTCTGGTAAGAGAGGCGGGGAATATCAAGCATGGCCTTTGCAAGCGTGGTTAACTGCGCATCGTTAAGATCGCAGGCGCGGTGCTGAGGCGCCAGCGCCGCAGACCAGAGGATCTCCACCCGCAAATAATTGCCTAACCCCGCCAGAAAGGCCTGATCCAGTAGCAATCCGGAAAACTGGCGTTTCGCAAAACGGGGAGAAACCAGCCGCGCTTTCACCTCTTCCGCGGTGAGCGACATATCCAGCACATCCGGGCCAACCCGCTGTAAAAAGGGGTGTGCCGCCAGCTCATCCGCCGTAAGGATCGCAATATCCGAGGCGCTGTAGAGCAAGATGGCTTTGTCCGCCGTCTCCAGCCGCACGCGCAATACACGGGTGCTTTGCGCCGTCTGACCCGCATCCATCACCCGCCAGACACCATAAAGCTGGTTATGGCTGTACATCGTCAGGCCATTGGAAAAATGGGTCAGCAACGCCTTGCCACGGGTTTCAATCTGTTGAACGGTGCAGCCGATAAGCCCGGCTGCGAAAGGTTGCAAATGGGGGAAAGCAAACCAGACATCGGTTAAAGGCTCCCCTTTGATGGCCGCTTCGAGGCTGTCTGCGGCACGGCGAATTTCCGGTCCTTCCGGCATCACATCTCCTGTTAAATCTCGGCACTGACCCGAATGTTCTGTTGTGCAAAAGCGTGTCGAAGACGACGGGCAAACAGCAGCGCATGCTCACCGTCACCGTGTAAACAGACCGTCTGCGCCGCCACATCAACCTGCTGCCCGCTCACGCTGGTCACTTTGCCGTTAAGTACCATCTCCAGCGTTTGTGCCAGCGCCTGAGACTCATCGGTGATTAATGCGCCCGGTTGTGTACGAGGCACAAGACTACCGTCGTCCTGATAGCCGCGGTCGGCAAACACTTCCTGCCGGGTGGCAAGCTGGTAGCGTGCGCCCGCGCGAATCAGTTCGCTGCCTGCCAGCCCTACCAGAATGAGTGCCGGGTCGACGGCATACACCGCACGCGCGATAGCCTCCGCCAGTTGAGGATCATTGGCCGCCTGATTATAGAGCATGCCGTGGGGCTTAACATGGCGTAACTGACCGCCTTCCGCGTTGACGATGGCCGCCAGCGCGCCCGTCTGGTACACCACCTGGGCAAAGACCACCTCGGGCGGCAGGTGCATCGGCGTGCGGCCAAAGTTTTCGCGGTCGGGAAAGCTCGGGTGCGCGCCAATGGCGACACCCAGCCTCAGAGCCTCCCGTACCGAGAGCAGCATGGTTTGCGCGTCCCCGGCATGAAAACCGCAGGCGATATTGGCTGAGGATATTAACGCCATCAGCGCCGTATCGTTCTCCCCGCCCTCGCCCAGGTCGGCATTGAGATCAATCTTCATGACGAATGCGCCAGGCTAGTTGTTCCAGAAAACGGGTCTGCTCACTGCGTGCCGCCAATGCCTCTTCAAGGGTACAGGGAACAAAATGGATCGGTTGCCCCAGCGGGATCTGCGCCAGATGGTACATATCTGCTTCGATGATGCAGGCAATGCGCGGGTAACCGCCGGTGGTTTGAGCGTCGTTCATCAGTACAATCGGTTGGCCGTTAGACGGTACCTGCACCACGCCCGGTAACAGGCCATGTGAAACCAGCTCCCGGTCAGCGGTCCTGACCAGCGGTTGCCCCTGCAGGCGGTACCCCATTCGGTTACTTTGCGGATTCAACTGCCACGGCAAACGCCAGAACGACTCCTGAGAGGTTTTGGCAAACTCGTGATACTCCGGCCCCGGTAGCGCACGAATACGGTTGTTCCACAGCAGTTGCTTGACCCCTTGCGGCCCGGAAAACTGTTTTGATGCCGGTTTGAGAGCAAGCCGATCGCCGTCACGCAGCAACCGCCCTTCCAGTCCGCCCACGCCGGTTTTCAGGTCAGTGCTGGGGGAGCCCATCACGTCAGGCACATCCAGCCCACCCGCCACGGCAAGGTAACTGCGCATCCCGTGTAGAGGACGCTTTAACACCAGCCGCTGACCCGCTTTCGCCAGATAACGCCAGCCCGTCCAGACATCCTGACCATCCAGTTTCGCGTCGCAGCCGGCCCCGGTCAGCGCAAACCAACTTGTTTTTGCGAATTCCACCTCGCACTGCCCAAGGGTGATTTCAAGTCCTGCCGCGTTAAGGTCGTTGCCCACCAGCGCGTTGGCAATGGAGAGTGCAGGGCCGTCGAGCGCACCGCAATAGCTCACGCCTGACTGACGCAACCCGATGCGTTTTCCGCCCTGAACGCTGGTGTGGATCCCGGCACGAATAATTGTCAGCATACGCCTTCCTTGTGAGGGATAAACCTGTTGGTATCACCGGGGCGAAGCAGCACCGGTTCGGGTAATGAAGGGTTAAAGAGTGGGACATCCGTGCGGCCAATCAGATTCCAGCCGCCCGGTGTTTGCAAGGGGTAAATGCCGGTTTGCACCCCGCCGATACCCACCGATCCGGCCGGTACGCGAAGGCGTGGTTCAGCACGACGCGGGGTAGCCAGCACATCAGGTAACCCACCAAGGTAAGGGAAACCCGGCTGAAAACCTAAAAACCAGACCACGTAATCCACCGAGGCGTGCAGTTCCACTACCTGCTTTTCCGATAATTTCGCGTGACGAGCTACCAGCGCCAGATCCGGCCCTGCCTCCCCCCCGTAAATGACCGGAATTTCAATGTTGCGTGACTCGGGCTCCAGCGCCTCGCTCTCTTCCCACCAGCGCTGTAGCCGTTCAATGGCATCCAGGGCGAGGGCCTGCGGCTCACGCAACACCACGGTGATATTATTCATACCGGGAATCGCTTCCACCACTTCTGGCACATCCACCAGGCGCTGGGTTAAGCGCCAGATGCGTTTTTGTGTGTCCAGCGTCACCGGAGGTTCCAGCTCCAGTACCACTGCCGTTTCACCTAACAGATAACAACGTGCTCTCTGCACTGTCCCGCTCCTTTCACCACAGGTACGTTATCGATACGTAAAATAAGATAACGTGCACGATGGCTTCCGTCGACAGGCATATCTTTGGTGAATAGCCGCTCGGTCTCAATAAAAGGGAAGAAGATTAATAATAATTAATCAGGTAGGTAATTTTACCGTTGGCTTTTCCGGGCATGATGTCGTTTATAGAGCCTGCCGTTTGAATGTAGCGCGCCACCAGAGGGATGGTATAGTTCTGCCCCTGGCTGGACGACATGGTAAATTTTTGCTCTGCTTTCCCTGCCGAAAAGCTAACAAGCTGTGGTGAAGCGGCAGTGCCGTTGGCAAGCTGGATACCCACCCCTGTTGCCGCATCACTGCCCGCGTCGACTGGCATTATCCCCTTACCGCTGGTGGTCGCATTATTCGGGATTAGGGTAACGGTCATGACATTGTCATGTGTGGTGCCTTCATACTTCCGTCCGCCAATGCCGTGAAACTGCGGACACCCGGTCAATCGGATGCTGGAATCCACCCACGGGGTTACAAATTTTCCCCCGGACTGGTTTGCAGAATCGGAGAGCCCTCGTATCCCCAGATCGACAGAAACATCAGGAGTATTACAGGTAGCATTCAGAACACTGAACGTCGCTGACGCTATTTTTATACGCGATACTGTTGCACTTCCATTGGGGATCGCCGTTGGCCCTGTTGTATTCAAACTGCCGGAAACATTATAAACATATTCTAATGTGGGCATATCAGCCGACTTAATTTCTACCAGACGGAGTCCTGGCGTAATCGTGCCATATTTAATCAAATCCATGGAAAAACTCATCATCCAGGCATTAGCGACTGTGTTGTTTATTAAATCAGTGAATAAAAAATAGGGCAGCGCTTTGGAATCAGATCTGAACACTACCCCGATACCATCCACGCTGGTTTTAAATACCGGGTATGTTGAATCCATACTAATCAATTCGTATCCACTCATTGATCCTGCAGTAGTGCCATTAGTTAGTATATAGCCTAATTTTTGGGTGTAACTATTCGAATTAGGACAAACCATCGAACCAGTAACCCCCACCGAATACCTTACAGAATATAATACCGTCCCGTTAGCCGCATTAGGATCTAGTGACAATTCAGTCCCGGACGGAGGCGTCAATGTATATTCATTCGTCGTATATGTACAACTCCCCCATGAAAATGACCATGCGGGATAAGTGAATGCAAACAGTGCCAAACCAAATACAGTATGTCGAAAATACATAGAGTAACTCCTGTTATAGTTTTAATATAATTCAGTATGAAATTCTCTGGCGGAGCCCTGGTCGTTAATTACCTGATAAAAAAGGGACGTTATGTTATTGAATCCCCCTTTTTCTGGCTCAGGGAAAACGGAGGAGGAGTATGGCATTAGCATATTTCCCGGCAGAGAATGCGTTGCGCCCTTAAGCGTCCAGCCAATGGTGGTGACAGTAATATAGTAAGGTGTGGGATTGTGCACGGTTAATGCGCCCGCTTCTTTTTTCCAGCGCAGCTGTTGTGGTGCGTCATCCGCAGGAACGGCCAGCGAGGCCGGGCGATAAAACAGTTTCACCCGCGTCTGCCAGGCAATATCAATATGGTTTTTTCCCTGATGGCGAGTTTTTGGTGGGATAACCAGCACATTCAGCCAGAAAACGGACTCCCGGTCCTGCGGCAGCGCCCCGCCAGTGTACATCAGCCGCAACGTCTGGCCCTTACCGCCATCGATGCGGGCGATGGGTGGCGTCAGCACAAAAGGCACCTGTATATTCTGCGGCACTTCAGTCGGATCGCCGGTATCGATCCAGCTCTGCACCAGCGCAGGCGACCGCCCGGTATTCTTCATACTGACGGTCACTTCTTTTTTATCCGCAGGGTAAACAACCCGCGTCCCGGCGATGACGATCCCGGCCTGCGCGCTGAAATTTATGAGGGTGATAAAAAGTAAGAGAACAGAGTAAAAACCAGAACCCATCGGGTGCCCTTCATCTTAATAAGACTGTCCGGCCACCATCATTTCACCTGGTACTCTCTCAGATTAGATATTAGAAAAACGAATTTAGTGAATTTCTTAAAGAATAATGCTGAAACATTCAGAGCACAATAACGCGATCACGTATGCTTACTTTAAACCTTCAAATATGACAAAAAACGCGCCCGCAGGCGCGTTTAAAGTGAGTTAAAGGCGGTTAATAATAATTAATCAGGTAGGTAATTTTACCGTTGGCTTTTCCGGGCATGATGTCGTTTACAGAGCCTGCCGTTTGAATGTAGCGCGCCACCAGAGGGATGGTGTAGTTCTGCCCCTGGCTGGACGACATGGTAAATTTTTGCTCTGCTTTCCCTGCCGAAAAGTTAACAGGCTGTGGTGAAGCGGCGGTGCCGTAGGCAAGCTGGATACCCACGCCCGTTGCCGCCTGGCTGACGTTATCGACAGGCATTATCCCCTGGTTGCTGGTGGTCGCATTGCCCGGCGTCAGGGTGACGGTCATGACGTTGTCGCGCGTGGTTTCTTTGAGGTCAAGCTGGCCCGTTCCGTAGAACACCGGGCAGTTGGTTAAACGGATGCTGGCATCCGTCCAGGGGGTGGCAAATTTCCCGCCCTCACGGTTACTCGTATCCCCCTTCCTGCGCTTGCCCAGATCAACAGTGAAGTCCGGGGTGTCACAGGTGCCGGTAACTATATCGAAGGTGGCAGGAGATAAAACAAAACGGACCGTTGGTACACTGCCGAGAGGTAACCGGGAATTATTGCCGCTAGAAAATATTCTGACAATCCAGTCGATACTTGTTATTACCGTTGAGTCAATATGCACAGTGCGCGCCCCTGGCGGAATATCACCATACTTAACAACATCGATATCAAATACCATTGTCGAACTATTGGTATAATCTAATACCGTGTTGCTATAAGATTGACCAGACCACAAGATAGGAAACGCGTAGCTACTGAATCTCACTACCAAACCAATGCCCTGCACGTCCGTTTTATAAACTGAATAGGTACTATCAAAGGCACCGGTCAACCCACCACCGCTTATGGTTACGGTTTGCCCTCCTGCGCCATAGACATAGCCATGTTGGCGGGAATAATTAGTAGCCGTCTGGCATTTGAAATCCTGGCCGGTAACGTCCGGTACATAATGCTCAAAAAAAACGGTCCCCACGGGCGCATTCGGGTCGATGGTTATTTTCTTACCCGATGGTATCTGAATATTAACGGTTTTTGTTGTGTAACTGCAGTCCGTGCCCCATGCGGTAGCATAAACGGGTTTTATAAACATCACCCACATTATTATCAATAAAAAATATCGCATCCCCTGCTCCTTTTATTAAATCCTTTTAGTTCAGCCTGGCAGTCAGTGGCAGCACTTTCCCCAAATCATCCACGATAGCGTAATTTATCTGTTCCCCGCTTTTCATACCGATCTGTTTCGCTATGACACGCTTTTCGTAAGGATGAATCATTTCGCCCTGAAGTGAGGTGGCTTTATTGTTTGCTTCTCCGCTGACGTTAAGCAACGTAATATGATAAGGCGTGGGGTTAAATACGCTGAGGGTGTCGCCTTCTCTTTTCCACTGCAGCTTCTCCCCGGCAGCCTCTGCACTCAATTCCAGTCCGGCAGGTCGGTAAAAAAGCTTGATTCGCGTCTGATACGCCACATTGAGATACTGATTATGCGTGTCTGATTTTTTGGGCGGTACGGAGAGAATATTCAGCCAGAAAACGGACTCCCGATCTTTCGGCAGCGCCCCGCCCGTGTACATCAGCCGCAACGTCTGGCCCTTACCGCCATCAACGCGGGCGATGGGTGGCGTCAGCACAAAAGGCACCGTTATGTTCTGCGGCACTTCAGTCGGGTCGCCAGTGTCGATCCAGCTCTGGACCAGCGCAGGTGTCTGCCCGGTGTTCTTCATGCTGACGGTCACTTCTTTTTTATCTGCAGGGTAAACAACCCGCGTCCCGGCCACGACAATCCCGGCCTGCGCGCTGAAATTTATGAGGGTAATAAGAAGTAAAAGAATCGAGTAATAACCAGAACCCATCAGGTGCCCTTTATCTTAATAAGACTGACCGGCCACCATCATTTCACCTGGTACTCTCTCAGATTAGATATTAGAAAAACGAATTTAGTGAATTTCTTAAACAATAATGCTCAAACATTCAGAGCACAATAACGCGATCACGTATGCTTACTTTAAACCTTCACATATGACAAAAAACGCGCCCGCAGGCGCGTCTGTAATTCGGTAACAGGCGGTTAATTGTAATTAATCAGGTAGGTGATTTTGCCGTTGGCTTTTCCGGGCGTGATATCGTTTATTGAACCTGCCGTTTGAATATAGCGCGCCACCAGAGGGATGGTGTAGTTCTGCCCCTGGCTGGATGACATGGTATATTTTTGCTCTGCTTTCCCTCCCGAAAATTTAACAAGCTGTGGTGAAGCGGCAGTGCCGTTGGCAAGCTGGATACCCACCCCTGTTGCCGCATCACTGCCCGCGTCGACTGGCAT
>DFPL01000052.1:10004-14819 GCA_002377245.1 Enterobacteriaceae bacterium UBA3516 | reverse complement strand
TTCGTGGTGCTGACCTCTGCCGCCTCTTCCGCAAACAGCGGCGTATTCTCGACCAGCCGTATGCTGTTCGGCCTGGCGCAGGACGGTGTGGCACCGAAAGCCTTCGGCAAGCTCTCTAAACGCGCGGTACCGGCAAAAGGGCTGACCTTCTCCTGTATCTGCCTGCTTGGCGGTGTGGTAATGCTGTACGTGAACCCAAGTGCGATTGCGGCCTTCACGATGATCACCACCGTTTCGGCCATCCTGTTTATGTTCGTCTGGACGATTATCCTCTGTTCATACCTGGTTTACCGTAAACAGCGCCCGCAGCTGCACGAAGCCTCTATCTACAAGATGCCGCTGGGTAAAGTGATGTGCTGGGTCTGTATGGCGTTCTTCGTGTTTGTGGTCGCGCTCCTGACCCTGGAGCAGGACACTCGTGAAGCGTTAATTATCACGCCGCTATGGTTTGTGGTGCTGGGCTTAGGCTGGCTGATTGTTGGCAAGAAGCGCCTGCAAGGCCTGAATAAATAAACCTGCATACCAGCCAATAAAAAAGAGCCGCTTCGGCGGCTCTAAAGTGACTTCCATGAAACAGGGCGCTCTCGGGCGCCTTAACTTAATTCCCAGCGAGGGCACGCGGAAACAGAACGTTGTTTTCCAGACTGATGTGCTCCATCAGGTCATCAATCAATTCATTAATACCGTTGTACATCGCTTTCCAGGTGGTGCAGGCTTCCGCTGGCGGCGTCACGTTGTTGGTGATGTGTTTGATCACTTCCAGCAGTTCGCCTGCGTCATCATGTTCACTTTCCATCACACTGATTGGGCCTGAGGCCTGGCTTCCCATTCCTTGTTTTATCATCGGGAACAGAATGCGCTCTTCTTTCATCATATGGCTGGAAAGTTCATCAAGCAGCATGGTGAGGTATTTGGTCAGCCCTTTGGGGACGTTCGGTTTGTCGGCGTGAACACGTTCTACTTTGGTGGCTTGCAGAATCAGTTCTGGCAGTTGTTCACGATGACGATCGTGGTAGCGCACGATGATGTGGTCGATGATTTCGCCCAGTGCGGTCACGCGCCAGTCTTTCTCAACAGGTTGCTCTGCCAGTTTAGCCAGCTCTGTTTCGATCACACTAACGTCCAGCTCTTTGCGCGTTGCCGCGCGTTCAAGCGTTTGCTTACCGCCGCAGCAGTAATCCATATCGTATTTACGGAACAGCGCAGATGCACGTGGAATGGAAAGCGCCAGTTCACCCAGGGGTTGATCACGAAAGGCCATAGCCGTTACCTCATCATCGAATTTATAAGTTGTATTTTAAATGCATCTTTAAAGGGATGATATACCCCTTTTGGGCAAGAGGAAATGAATTTCACCGCCCCCGAGCGGGAGCGGTCACGTTAAGAAGAGGATTAGGAGAGCGAGACGACAGTGGGCTTTTCAGGTTTGGCCCGTACTGCCATCACCACGCCGATGACCAACAGGGCAATGCCGCAAAGCGTTAGCCACGCGGGCATTGTCTGGCGAAGCCAGAAGGTATACAGCAGCCCGGCGAGAGTTTCAAAAACGATGAGTGGTCCAAGAATCACCGTTGGCAGCCGCTGGCTGGCAACGTTCCAGCATAATGCGCCCACCCAGGAGCACAGCACCGCAATCGCCACCATCAGGCCGATAAACACCCAGGGGCGCGGGCCGAAAGGCAGAGCAAAGTTGGGTTGCTGAACGTTCAGCCACAGGCAGGCGGCAGCATATCCCAGAAGGGAGACCGGGAGCGTCACCAGCGCCTGGGCGGTCGCCCACATCATCGGGTTTTTGTCCGGGTTTTCCCGCAGCCAGCGGGCGTTGCGCAGGGCATACCAGGCCCAACACCCGACGGACACCATCGCCAGGGCAATGCCGGAGCCATAGCGCCACCAGGTAAAATCAGGCAGACCGCCGTGCAGTTCTGCAATGTTGACGCATATCAGCCCGGCGGCAATGCAGAGCAGTGCAGGGGCAAGGCTTGTCCAGGCGAGCTTGCCGTCGCGCTGGCTGTAGAGGAGGTTAGCGCAAACGGGAATCACCACCGGCAACGTACCGATGATCATGGTTGAGACCGGCGCGCCGGTGCGCTGGATAGCACTGGCAAGGCAGACGTAATAGATGAGGTTTCCCATCATGGTCAGCGCCAGTGCGACAGACCAGTCAGAACGCGTAAGCTGGCGCAGTCGCTGGCGGCCCAGCCAGGCGAGCGGTAGCGCAATCAGCCCCAGGGCCAGGTAACGCCCGGTAGATTGTAATGCTGCCGGATACTCAGGAACAATCAGTGGGCCAACGAAAATCAGCCCCCACAACATGCCCGCGAGCAGGGCATACAACACACCACTAATCATACTTCCTTCCACGTTGAGGGTTTACGTCACCAGTGTAGGAAGCGAATACGGCGGAATATTGTAGGAGATTGCGCATTAGCGCCGGGCAACCTGCTTTTGATAGCGGACCGGGGTAATGCCGTAGCGGTGGGTAAAAGCGCGGGTGAGATGAGACTGATCGGTAAGCCCGGTCGCCGCAGCCACTTCGGCCGCGGGCATCCCCTGGGTCAGGAAGTTTTTGGCGCGCCAGAGCCGAATAGCCATCAGCATCTGGTGCGGAGTCACGTGATAATGGGCTTTAAACTGGCGCTGAAAATGGTAGGGACTGAGCGAGGCCACCTTCGCCAGCTCATCCAGCGTCAGCGTGTGCATATAGTTGTCATGCAGGAACTCACGCACACGCTCGAAGCGGTGGCCCCCTTCCTGATAAACCGGCGCGTGGCGCGCCAGCGGACTGAAACTATCAATCAAATCGAGCAGCAATCCTTTTTGCGCCAGCGGATCTTCGGTATGCCAGAGCCCATGGATCAAACCGCAGATTTGCTGCGTGCGCAGCGGGTCGTGACGCATCACGTCGCTAAACCACCAGTGGCGGATGCCGGTGACGTCTTCCAGTAACGAGGGGTCGAGATACACCATTCGGTAGCGCCAGCCGTCGTCGCTGTCGGCTTCACCGGTGTGGAGTTCGTCCGGGTTCATGGTGACAACGGAGTTCGCGGGCGCAACGTACTGGGTGCCACGGTAGCGAAAGCGTTCGGCACCGGCTTCAATCGCACCAATGCCGAAGGCTTCATGGGTATGAGGCTCAAAGGCGTAGCGGGAGATGTGCGCATGATACAACTCGACACCCGGCACCTGGGCAAGATGGCGAAAACGCGCGCTGTCTTTCTCATCGTCAAACTGTTCCGGTACGCCTTGCACTCTCATTCTCCGCCATGACCATCCTGTCATTATTAAGGATGGTCCGGCGGCATGCCACAAAAATTAACCAATATGCAACAGTTACAGAATGCCTTTGACGCTCTCGGCAAGCGGGGTCGTCGGGCGGCCAATCAGTTGGCTTAGGGTATGGCTGTCATCAAATAGACCGCCTTTTGAGGCGCCGGTGTCAGAGTCTGCAAGCAGGTTAGCGAACGCTTCCGGCAGACCGACGCCTTTCAGTGCAGCGGCAAAATCAGCTTCGCTCAGGTTCTGATACACCACCGCCTTGCCGCTCTGTTTGCTCAGCTCCGCCGCCAGTTCGCTCAGCGTCCAGGCATTATCACCGGCAAGCTCATACACCTTGCCTGCGTGACCGTCTTCGCTAACGACACGCGCCGCCGCCGCGGCGTAATCCGCACGGGTGGCAGAGGCGATTTTGCCTTCGCCCGCCGCGCCAATAAACACGCCGTGCGCGAGGGCAGCCGGAGCGCTGGCAAGGTAGTTTTCGCTGTACCAACCGTTACGCAGCAGTGCAAAGGGGATACCGGATTCAGCAAGCAGTTTTTCGGTTTCAACATGCTCGACGTGCAGACCCAGCGGGGAGTTGTCGGCATGCAGCAGGCTGGTGTAGGCAATGAATTTCACGCCAGCAGCACGCGCGGCATTGATGACATTACGGTGCTGAGCGGTACGCTGGCCCACTTCACTGGAGGAGACCAGCAGCAGTTTGTCTACGCCCGCCAGCGCTGCCGTCAGCGCGGCTTCGTCGTTGTAATCACCCTGGCGGACAACAACGCCTTGTTGGGTTAAAGCTTCGGCCTTCGCCGGGTTACGTACAATGGCAACAATGTCGTGTGCAGGAACGGTTTTCAGTAAGGCTTCAACAGCGAGTGCACCGAGCTGGCCGGTAGCGCCGGTAATTGCGATCATGGTGAATCTCCTTCGTGTTTGTCTTGTGTTGTGGCACACTATCACCATAACTAACTTTTAGTAAGTACGTACAAAAAGGTAAGTATGAAAAGCACAAACCCGACCCTGAGCGAGCAGATGCGCGACGGTAATCTGTTTGCCGAAGCGTGTCCTTCACGGGATATCCTGAAACATGTGACCAGCCGCTGGGGCGTGCTGATACTGGTCGCATTGCGCCAGGGCACCCATCGTTTTAGTGATTTACGCCGCAAGATGGGCGGTGTTAGCGAGAAGATGCTCGCACAATCGCTGCAAGCGCTGGAGCAGGACGGATTTCTTAACCGCATCTCTTACCCGGTGGTGCCGCCGCATGTGGAGTACAGTCTGACGCCGCTCGGTGAGCAGGTCAGTGAGAAGGTGGCGGATTTAGCCGACTGGATTGAGCTGAATTTGCCGCAGGTTTTGGCGACGCGGGAGGACCGCGCCGCCTGATAAATTGCCGAATGGCGGCGTGAACGCCTTATCCGGTTTACGTTTTTGATCCCCTTTCCCTCAAGGGAGGGGGAGATAAGCAGGCTCGATCAGTCCCCTCGCCCCTTTGGGGATGAGGAATCTCCACAAAAAAATGCGGGCACAGTCGGTCCCCTCTCCCTT
>DFPL01000052.1:0-9925 GCA_002377245.1 Enterobacteriaceae bacterium UBA3516 | reverse complement strand
CGGATACGCTTCGTCGATTTTCAGCCGGACCCAGTCATCGCGGTGACTGTTTTATTCTCATTTCGCCGTGATATCGCTGTAAAACGTAATATTACCAGGGATCCCTCACCGCAGGGGCAAGGGACTGTCCACCGCTTACTTACTCAAATCCACCTGATACAGCGCAAAGCCAATCTCATCATCCCCCACTTTCTTCATCGGGTACTGCGCTTTCTCTTTGATAAATGCCGCTGCTTTTTCTGACGGAGAAGTTTCGAAACGGATATCCAGCGGTGTGGTGCTATGAATCGGGGCCAGGCGCCAGTTGTTATCCGCTGCCGGGTGAATTTCGCCCGCTCGTGCGGACTCGTCGCTTATCCACTTCGCCAGCACTGCACGGTTTTCATCCGGGGAGGCAAAGGCGATATGGCTGTCGCCAGTACCCGCAAACTTGCCGCCGTAGGCACGGTAGTTGTTGGTGGCGACCAGGAACACCTGCTTCGGATCGATGGGTTTACCGTTAAAGGTAAGATCATTAATACGCTCCGCCTGCGGATTCACGCTCTGGCATTCACCGTCGTAACGGGCCGGTTGCGACACATCAATCTGGTATTTCACCCCATCAATCACATCGAAGTTATAGGTACGGAACGTCTCCCAGTTAATGAGTGACTGCGGCTTGCTGCTGTTAGGATCGATCTGGTTAAACTGCCCGGCGGAACACTCCAGCCACTCTTTCACCTCTTTGCCGGTCGCTTTTACCACCACCAGAGTATTAGGGTAGAGATAAAGATCGGCGGCATTGCGGAAGGTGAGCTGCCCTTTTTCGACCTCAACAAAACTGGCCGGATCGTTTTTACGCCCACCCGCTTTGAACGGTGCGGCGGCAGAGAGCACCGGCAGATTCGCCAGATCCGGATCGCCCTGAATAAAGTGCTTCACATAAGCCGTCTGGGCATTGTTGACCACCTGCACGGTTGGGTCATCCTGTACCAACGACAGGTAGCTATACATATTGTCAGCGGACTTGCCGATAGGTTTGCCGACAAACTCGCGGGTGGCATCGTGATCGTGCTTGAGAATGTCCACCAGCTTGCTGTCTTCTTTCACCAGTGCCTTTTTGGCGGCGGCATCATAAATCGGGCGCGCTTCCGCTTTGGAAGAGGTGACCTGCCATTTTCCACCCTCGTTGTTCAGCACCAGGTCAACAACACCCAGGTGATCTCCCCACATGCCATGCATCACTGATGGCACACCATTCAGCGTGCCCTTAGCGATGTCGGCCCCTTTGATGGCGGCAAAATCTTTCGAGGGGAACACGGCGTGCGCGTGACCAAACAGAATGGTATCGACGCCAGGAATTTCACTTAAGTAGTAGACCGAGTTTTCTGCCATTGCCTGATAAGGCTCGGAAGAGAGGCCAGAGTGGGCCACCAGGACGACCAGATCTGCCCCTTTCTCACGCATCTCCGGCACATATTTCTTCGCGGTTTCGGTGATGTCGTCGACGGTGACTTTGCCCGTCAGATTCGCTTTATCCCAGACCATGATTTGCGGTGGCACAAAACCGATATAACCGATTTTCAGGGTCTGCGGTTTTCCGTCTTTATCGATGACCTTCGTCTCTTTGATCAGGTAGGGCGTAAAGAGCGGTTTTTTAGTTTTAGCATCAATGATGTTGGCGTTAACGTAAGGGAATTTAGCCCCTTCCAGCGCCCGGTGCAGGTAATCCAGACCGTAGTTGAATTCATGGTTACCCAGGTTTCCGACCGCATAATCCAGCGTATTAAGGGCTTTGTATACCGGGTGAATATCACCCTTTTTCAGCCCCCTGGCCGCCATGTAATCACCCAGCGGACTGCCCTGGATTAAGTCGCCGTTATCCACCAGCACGCTGTTTTTGACTTCATTTCTGGCAGCGTTGATAAGGCTGGCGGTGCGCACCAGGCCGAATTTTTCCGTCGCAGAATCTTTGTAGTAATCAAAGTCCATCATGTTGCTATGCAAATCAGTGGTTTCCATTATACGTAAATCCACTGTTGCGGCCTGCACGCTGGCGGCAATCAGCGTTGCCAGGAGCGTTGCGCTAAACTTAATCATCAGAAGGGTCCTTTTTTAGATCTGAGCCACAAAAGAAAGTGATATGTACATTTTGTTGCTTACAGAATTGTGAATACTGCCATGATTTTCGCCACATAAATGCAACAACTATCACACCTGGCGGATTGAGGCTGAATGCGATATAAGTAAACTAATGAATTATTTAGGGTAAATACCCCACTGCCATAAATAAGAGGTGGACGATGTTAGAAGCGATTTGTCAGCTCGCGCGGGAAGCGGGTGATGCCATCATGGATGTTTATGACGGTCACCAACCGATGGACGTGACCAGCAAGTCTGATGACTCTCCGGTAACGGCAGCGGATATCGCCGCCCACGGCGTGATTGTGCGTGGATTGCAGGCGCTAACGCCGGATATTCCCGTGCTGTCAGAAGAAGATCCACCGGGCTGGGATGTGCGCCAGCACTGGCAGCGTTACTGGCTGGTGGACCCGCTTGACGGAACGAAAGAATTTATCAAGCGTAACGGGGAGTTCACCGTGAATATTGCCCTGATCGAGCAGGGTAAGCCGACTCTTGGCGTAGTTTATGCGCCGGTGCTGAACGTCATGTATGCAGCGGCAGAAGGCAAGGCGTGGAAAGAGGAAAACGGTTCTCGCCAGCAGATTCAGGTGCGTGATGCCCGCCCACCGCTGGTGGTCATCAGCCGTTCTCATGCGGCCGCAGACAGCGAACTGCATGAATATTTAAATCAGTTAGGTGAGCATCAAACTACTGCGATTGGTTCCTCCCTGAAGTTCTGCCTGGTGGCAGAAGGGCAGGCGCAACTTTACCCACGTTTTGGGCCAACCAACTCCTGGGACACGGCGGCAGGCCACGCGGTGGCAGTGGCTGCCGGGGCGCACGTTCACGACTGGCAGGGAAAAACCCTCGACTATACGCCGCGTGAATCTTTCCTCAACCCCGGCTTCCGCGTCTCTATTTATTGAGCAATTTCTGCAGCAGGGCAACCACCTGCTGCACCTCGCCCTGGGTCAGGCTGCCATCTTTGGCGTATTCCACTTTTCCCTCTTTATCCAGCACGACAACGGCTGAACTTTCCTCTTCAAGCTGCCAGGCCTTGCGCACCAGTCCATTGCTGTCCACCACAAACTGCGACCACGGGTAGAGTTTTTTATTGCTCTCAATGCTGCTGCGCACAAACATGGCTGAACCGGGAATGGCGTCATCGGTGTTGATGATGGTGGTGGTTTGATAGCGGTCATGGGGTAAATTTGCGGTCTTGATCGCTTCAATAAGTGCAGCATTTTTCTCTTTTGCAGAGCTTCGGCCGGCAATATGTTGCACCACTCGCACTTTGCCAGGAAGCTGCGCGCTATTCCAGGCTTTATAGCTAAACTTACTGTTATCGAGAATCAACTCTCCCCTGTCAGCAACGCCAACCGGTGGGACTCGCTGGCCCGTCTCAAAATTGTGAGCTTGCGCCAGAAGCGGCAGTAGCAGGCAGGTGGCTACCAGGATTTTACGTAGGGTCATGGTGTTTCCTTTATTGTTTTGCACAGAATGTTTGCAGGTGATCCGACCACTTAGTGAACCTTTTAATCATAAGTGCGATCAATGAGGTTTTCCCGCAAGCAGGATGCCAGTTTGCGGGTTAACGCACATATCCGTGAAAAAACGATGGCTTATACTGCCCTCCCTAAAGGACTGCAAAGAAAATTCTGAATAACTGTCATCAAAAGGTAAATAAACTTATACACACTATGTGTCCTGAATGTTCTGGACTATAGTCACTGGGCAACAAAATTTGCGCTCATCAACAGTCGGGCCAAGTGTGGCTCCGCAAGGGCGTAATACTCAACAGGAGATACAAAAATGAAAATTTTCCAACGTTACAACCCACTTCAGGTGGCGAAGTACGTGAAAATCCTGTTCCGTGGACGGTTGTATATCAAGGACGTTGGCGCTTTCGAGTTCGATAAGGGCAAAATTTTGATCCCGAAAGTGAAGGACAAACAGCACCTTACTGTTATGTCAGAGATCAACCGTCAGGTTTTGCGTCTCCAGGCGGAGATGGCTTAACAACTTATGCTATGCAGTAACCGCGGTACAAACAAACGGCTCCGAAATGGAGCCGTTGATGTTTTCAACATCTGCCTTCACTCATCCCTTCATAACGTTTTTTATATTCCATCGGCGGGATGCCATTATGTTTACGAAAGATCCGCGTGAAGTAGACCGGATCGGCGTACCCCACCGATTGAGCCACTTTAAATACCGGCAGCGGCGTTGACTGGATCAACAGCCGGGCGCGGTTGATGCGTTGGACTTCTCGCCATGCATAAATGGTCTGCCCCAGTTCTGTTTTAAACAGATGGGCAAGGCGGGAGGGAGAGAGGAAAACCATGCGGGCCAGGGTTTCGATTTTTAACTCTTCGGCGATGTGTTCATTCAGGTAATCGCACACCGCATTGATGCGGGGATCGTGCGCATGGCGATTACTGATTGGCTGAAGCTGAAAACAGTTGAGAATCAGCCGTTCCAGCGCGTTCATGGCTAATGCTTCTGACAAAGGGGCATTGTCAGAGTTATGGCGAATCACTTCATAAAACAGATCGCGCAGGGTTTTTAACTGCACCGGATCGCTGACCGCTGTTTTACCGATCCCCAGCGTATTGACGTCCCACTTTAGCCAGTCGATCCAGTAGGGACGTGGGATAAAGTAAATCCATAGGTGATCCCAATGCTCGCTGTGCTCATTGCGTCCATAGTGGTGCGGCACACCAGGCGGGAAGAGCAGCAGTTCGTTTTCACGATAGACCAACGAACTATCGCCGACTTTGGCCCGGCCCTGACCGCGCAGCGTCAGATTAATGATATAGCCTTTCATACCCTGTGGACGGTTGATGTAGTAATCAAGCGCCGATCCGCGTGAAATCGGGGTAAAGCCGGAGACAATCCAGGCATTGAACGTAAAGGTTTTGATCAATGGCGAGAAGTTGAGTAGCTCATTGATATCCAGTTCCATCGTTGTCTCCCGCTTCCGGTTTAGCGCTCGATAATAGCAAAACCCCACGGGGCAAGCTGCACGGTCGCACCGCTGGCAACGGTTGCTGCGTTAATCAGCGACACGCCCCCCCGATCGCACACAGCGTTTTGCGCTTGCCCGGAGTAGTTAAACATAAAGGCGATCGTCTTGCCCTGACGATTGGTCATCTCCCGGATGATGAGCGGGAAATGCGCATCTGTGGTTCGCGAGCGCAACGTCAGCCCCCGCGTCAGGTGGTCAAACAGCTGCGTGATCACCCTATTTTGCGGCAGAAAGCCTACGTACATTGCCTGCCCTTTGCCAAAATCTGCCTCGGTTGCCGCGGCATGGTTACCCCATACAGGATGCTGGTAGCGCAGCAGCGTGCGTGTTTGCGGGGCAGGGGTGAGCAACTCCATCCAGAGCTCGGCACGGTTATCCTGAGCGCAATCTATTGCAGGAGAACAGGCGACCACTTCAACGTTTTCCGGCAGCGTAAACTGGCTGTAGCTCACCCCGCAGCTCTCGCTTAAGCCACCGGGCTGAGCATCACGTCTGACTTTGACGTTTTCATCGCTAAAGCCAGATTTGAAGCCAATCAGCGCACGTCCACCGTCTGCAATATAGCGATTAATGCGTGCCAGCAAAGCATCATCCACGGCATAAAGTGCAGGGATAACAATGGCCTTATAGCGTGACGCATTTTCGCCAATGTCATTAATGATATCGACCGCAATGTTATGGTCATAAAGTGCATCATAGAAGCGACGCACGATGTCGTTATAGACGTTGGTCTGCGCCGTGCCGGGTTTAAACTGATTGAGGGCATCCATGGCTTCATTGCTGACCAGAAGGGCGACGTCGTGCTCTGCCCGCAGGTTTTCCAGATGTGGCGACAGGCGGGCGAAATCGGCCCCAATAGTGGTCGCTTCCTGCCAGGTGGGATTGCGGGAAAAGTCGTGACTCAGCAGCCCCTTCCAGTAGGTCTCAAATGAATTGTGAATGGAGTGCCAGTGCCAGTAGGAGACCATCGCAGCACCGGCGGCAAGGTGGCTGAATGCCTGTAGCCGTAGCTGGCCCGGATAGGGGGTCCACTGCGGGAAGCCCTGGGCCTGGGTTTCCAGCACAAAGTAGTTTTGCCCGTCCTTAAGGCTACGAGTAACCGCGCCGCCGAAGGCTATTTCTCGCCCAGTAAGATGGTCCTGGCTGGGGTGATAAATGTCGACACCGGCTACGTTAAGGCACTTCGCGGCAGCAAAATGGTCAACGCGAGGCTGCACGCCAAATGAGTAGCCGCGCCACTCAAAGTCAAAGTTGTGGGTCACAAACTGTTGCGGCTTAGCGTACTCCCGCACAATCTCGGCCTGCCATGCCAGATACTCAGTGACCTGCTGGCGCTGATAATGGCTAAAGGCGCAGGCCAGACTGGCATTAATGGTGTTTTCAACCGGCGGGAAATCCTCCCAGCGGTCAATGCGGTTACTCCAGTAATCGAGACCGAAATCCTGATTCAGCGCCGCCAGGCTGCCGTATTTTTCTTTCAGATGGCCGACAAAGCCTTCCTGCATGTAGCGCCCGGTGTTGTCGTAATGCTTGGTTTCATTATCCAGTTGATAGCCAATGATCGCCGGATGGTGCTGCACATGCGCCATCAGCACGCGAATAATCTTCTCTGCATAGCGGCGGAAAACGGGGCTGACGATATCCATTATCTGCCGTGGCCCGTACTTCTGCTGGCCTTCTGCCGTGGTGACCATCACCTCCGGGTGTTTTGCCGCCAGCCATGCGGGGATGGCATAGGTTGGCGTACCGATGATGACGGCAATCCCCGCCTTGTGCATGGCATTCAGAACACGGTCAATGTGGTGGAAATGGTATTCACCCTCTTTGGGTTCCAGCGTACTCCAGGTGGATTCCGCAATACGTACCACGTTAATCCCTGTTTCCAGCATCAGGGCGATATCTTTTTCCAGCCGCTCTTCCGGCATGTACTCATCGTAATATGCGACGCCATAATATAATTTGGACACGTTCACCTCCTGGAATTAATGTGCGGGTACAGGTTGTGTAATAAATACTCTGGCTTTATCCAGCGTAATAAATGAAATCAAAGTAAAGAACAGTGCAATACATCCCAGCACAATATAGCTGCTGGTAAAGCCCATATTTTGATACATATGACCGATGCCTGTGGATAAGAATATAGAGCTAAAGCTTTTTGAAAACTGGAAATCAATCAAATACACTGTTGCCGACAACAGCGGGTTAAAGTTGGCAGTAATGTATTTGAGGGCAGCGACCAGTAATACTGAGCTTTCAAAACCATGCAGTAATTTAATCAGGCTAATTGAAACCGGGCCTATCGCCCAGGCGGAACCGATAATCCTCAGACTCATGATCAGGCCACAATAAAGCAGCGCATTTTTGGGCCCAATCTTATTCACAAACCATGGGGCAAAAAACATGACGATGGCATCCAGAAAGATCTGTCCGGTGGTTAAATAACCAAATACCTCAGCGCCTCGTGCTTTGCTTTCAAAGAAGTGGCTGTAATAAATAGCAAACTGCTGATCGTAGGTTTCATAAACGGCGCCGACACCTATCATGTAGGCGGCAAAGAACCAGAACTTCTTCAGCTTCAACAGTGCGGTTGCGTCGGACAGGGTGACCGGTTTAGTGGCAGTAAGCTGCGCGCTGTGTTGCTGCTGGGTTTTTACTTTTGTTTTCCAGACCACAAACAGCAGACATACACCTGCCGCGCTGGCGGTCCAGAAGATGAGATTCTGGTCAATGCCGTAGAGTTTACCCGCAGCGAAAGTACCTATGGCGGCACCGATACCGCCAAACATTCTGGCACGGCCAAATTCAAAGCCGGAGGCACGACTTACCTTGTCGATGTAGGCCTCGCAAATGCCACAACCCGCACCATAGGCCATACCGATATAAATTCCGCCGGCCAGTGCGCCGAGGATGACGTTAATTTTTAGTAACGGAGCAAAAATATAAATCCAGTAAGGGGCGAAAAGGGTAATAATTAACGCCAGCATCCACATCAGGTTTTTACGGTAAATGAGTTTGTCAGAAATAAAACCAAATAAAGGTTGAACGCAAACAGCAACGATTGCAGTAAATGAATAAACCAACCCAACGTCGCCATAACTGATGCCAATGGTTTCGGTTAACCATAAGGAGAGATAAGGGTAACAACATCCCCAGCCAATAAAGAAGAAAAGAAAAAACAGACAGCTCATATAATAATTTTTATTTGAATCTATCATGATGCCCTCGCTTTCCTGTATCAGGAATATGATCGTTTTGACGCGAGCAACGTTACCGTTTCGCCTTCGGCATGGTCATGAATGTCTCGCTACCAACCAGTAAAAATCTGCTATCTGCCGACGGGCGTGAGGTAACTCACATTCTGCTTTGCAAATAAAAATAGTTGTGAGGTTATTGTGGAAATAAAAAAGGGCGGAATTATTCCGCCCTTTTTATCTGGTTATATTCTTATGCTTCGCTTGCCGTCTTTTCTTCTGCATCCGGCAGCTTTGGCGTTAGCACGGTAGCTTTGCTGTCGATACGCGTCACCAGCAGTTGGTCGATGCGGTAGTTATCAATATCCACCACCTCGAATTTGTAGCCGGAGAACTTCACCGCGTCGGTGCGTTTCGGGATCTTACGCAGCATGAACATCATAAAGCCGCCGATGGTCTCGTAATTGCCGGACTGCGGGAATTCGTCGATATCCAGCACGCGCATCACGTCGTCTATTGGCGTGCCGCCGTCCACCAGCCATGAATTCTCATCACGCGCCACGATTTGCTCTTCCAGCCCCTGGCCCACCAGATCGCCCATCAGCGTGGTCATCACGTCGTTCAGGGTGATGAGGCCCACGACCAGCGCGTATTCGTTCATAATGACCGCAAAATCTTCTCCGGCGGTTTTGAAACTTTCCAGCGCTTCGGAGAGAGTGAGGGTATCGGGCACAATCAGCGTATTGCGAATCTGCACCCCGCTGACCAGCGCCAGGCTTTGATTACCCAGCACGCGGTTCAGCAGGTCTTTGGAGTCGACATAGCCAACGATATGGTCAATATCGCCATTACAGACCAGGAATTTCGAGTGCGGGTGCTCCGCCACTTTATTCTTCAGGCTTTGCTCATCTTCATGCAGGTCGAACCAGACGATGTTTTCACGCGAGGTCATGGAGGAGGGGACGGTGCGTGACTCAAGTTCAAACACGTTCTCAATCAGTTCATGCTCCTGCTTACGCAGCACCCCGGCCAGCGCACCGGCTTCGAAAACGGCATAGACGTCATCAGAAGTAATGTCGTCTTTGCGCTCCATCGGTAATTTAAACAGGCGGAAGATGTTGTTGGCCATGCCGTTAAAGAACCACACCAGCGGGCGGAAGATAAACAGGCAGAAGCGCATCGGGTTGATGATACGCAAAGCCACAGCTTCTGGCGCAATCATACCGATGCGTTTCGGGGTCAAGTCGGCAAACAGAATGAACAGGCCGGTCACCAGCGAGAAGGAGAGGATAAAGCTCAGTTGCTCGGAGAGTTCAGGGGAGAAGTAGTTAGAGAAAACGCTATGAAACACCGGGGAGAATGCGGCGTCGCCGACGATACCGCCCAGGATGGCGACGGCATTAAGGCCAATTTGCACTACGGTGAAAAACATCCCCGGATTTTCCTGCATTTTCAGGACGCGTTGGGCATTAAGGTTGCCATCATCGGCGAGCAGCTTAAGTTTGATTTTACGGGATGCGGCCAGAGAGATTTCCGATATCGAGAAAAATGCACTGACAGCGATTAGACAAAGTATGACTAAGATACTGTTTAACATAGTTTA
>DFPL01000053.1 GCA_002377245.1 Enterobacteriaceae bacterium UBA3516 | reverse complement strand
AAAAAAAAAACGCTGACGGATGAGCAACGGAATCTGACCCCGCCACCGCCGGTGAGTGGCGTTAGCAGCGATCCGACACTCAGCCTGTACGCCATACCGGACGGAAAGGTAAAAGGACGCGTCGTCGCCATATTGCTGAATGATAAAACCCGTGCCAGCGACCTGCTGTCTGTTTTGCAAAAGCTGAAAGCTAACGGTGTTCACGCCAAACTGCTCTATTCCCGTATGGGTGAAGTAGCGGCTGACGATGGTTCAAACCTGACAGTGGCAGGAACCTTTGCTGGCGCGCCGTCATTGACCGTTGATGGGGTTATCGTGCCTGGCGGCGATGTCGCTAAGCTGCTTAAAAATGGCGATGCGCGTTATTACCTGTTGGAAGCCTATAAGCATCTCAAACCGATTGTATTGTTGGGCGATGCGCAACAGTTTTCGGGGGATCTGCAGGTCGACGCACAGGGAGAGGAAGGCGTAGTGGTGGCTGATGACGCGTCAGACAGCGTAACGGATACGCTTATTTCGCTACTGGCGGCGCACCGTGTCTGGTCGCGTATAGCGAAAATTGACGCTATCCCGGCTTAATCAGGAAAACCGCAGCAGCCAGACTGCTGCGGTCCATTTTACAGTGCGCGAAAGGTGCCCAGACGGAAGTTTCGTTCAGCAATTGCCCATTTGAGCGCGGGTTGGGTTAATACCTCCACTTCATCAAGCCGTGGGTAACAGTACTTACTGCTCATCAGTTCCTTATCAACAAACGCCGGGTGACACATGACTTCCAGCGAATCCTCCTCGCGAGACAGGGCTTCATCAAGCAGGGTCGTGAACAACGTCGCGGAGATGGCCTCGCCATAGAACGCACTGGAGAATCCGGTGCTGCTGCGCACGCCATCGACGTCAAGCGCATGGCGTTGAACCTCGTCACGATCAATCCGCAATGGGATCCCATGTGTTTTTGCACACTCCGCCACCAGCGGAAAAATAGCCGGGATCATATGCACATGGTGATGGCTATCAATATGCGTAGGGGGCTCGCCAAAGAGCGCAATGAACCGGGCGTACTGGCACTGAAGCTCCGCAGCTATCTCATCCAAAGGCAGCGTACCGGCTTCCGCCATTTCCCAGAGCCATTTACCCAACATACCGTTGCGCGTCAACGATGGGCATCGCCCCACCGGCTGACCTAACGTGAGGGTGAAATGAAGCCCCACCCCCAATTCTGGCACTGACCGGCGCAGACCCACTGCATGTTCAATCGCCGTACCGTTCACCAACGCCGTCGCTGAAGTCACCACGCCATGGCGACAGGACTCCATAATCCCGTAGTTCTGGCCACGGCTGAGACCAAAATCGTCCGCGTTTACAATCAACAACTTGCGCATAGATCCTCACTGATTGATTTCAGCTACCGTATCGGCGAAACGGGGCAACCACTGCCTGTTGGCAAGGATCATCTCGCGGGCCAGCTTTTCCGCATCTTTATCGGAATGGATAAGCGGGTTCAGATTCAGCGCCAACAGGACATCATTCATCTCGCCACTTAACGCCGCCTTGCTTGCCGCAATCTCGAAGCCTTTGATGGTGTAAATCAACCCGAGAACGTTCTCATTGAAATGGGTGATACGCGGATGCGGTATAGCGCCGTTTTTGCCCAGCAGACAGGTCATTTCCACCGCCCAGTCGGCGGGGATATTGTCGACACTGCCAATGTGCGGCACGTTGACGTAATGTTCGGTCTGTTTATCGTTATAAATCGCATTGATCACTTCGCAGGCCGCGTCGGAATAGTAGGCCCCGCCACGTAGCTCCAGCTCTTTAGGTTTCACATCGAGGTCAGGATTTTTGTACATATCAAAGAGATTTTTCTCCACGCCCTGCACCACCTGCGCACGGGTGCCCCCTTTATAAAACTCCCCTAACTCAATGCCCAACATCTCTTTCGATTTGAAGTAATACTGCAAATAAGAGCAAGGCAACAGATTCAGTGAGCGCAGCAGCCCTTCAGAAAACGGTAAGTCGAAAATGTTTTTTACTGATGACTTTGCGAAGCGCCCGGAAGCGACCCCGTCCATCAACTCGGCAAAGCGGGAATCACCGTTGACCCGCACATCGCGGATAAACACCAGATGGTTAAGTCCAAACAGATCAATAGAGAGGTCATCCGACGCCTCTAATTGCAGGACACTACGAACAAACATTTTCATGCCAATAGGGACGTTACAGACACCGATAAAGCGACGGAATCCCGTGTGGCGATAGACAGCCTCCGTGACCATACCCGCTGGATTGGTAAAATTGATGACCCATGCCTGCGGGCAAAGCTCTTCGACATCTTTGATAATGTCGAAAATAACCGGAATGGTACGCAATCCTTTGAAAAGCCCCCCGGCCCCGTTGGTCTCCTGCCCCAGATAACCGTGGCTTAATGGAATACGTTCATCCTGTTCCCGAGCTTTAAGCTGCCCAATACGAAACTGCGTGGTCACAAAGTCGGCATCGCGCAGCGCCTCGCGGCGATCCAGCGTTTTTACAATCTTGAGCGGCACACCGGCTTTTTTCACCATTCGACAACACAGGTCGTAGATAATGTCGAGCTTGTGTTGCCCCTCTTCAACATCTACCAGCCACAATTCGCTGACCGGTAATTCGTGATAACGCAGAATAAATCCCTCAAGTAATTCCGGGGTATAACTGCTGCCGCCACCAATAGTCACAACTTTCAATTTATGGGTCATTTTCGCTTCCTTCAGGCTTTTTTGAAGACAAGCCAGGCCGTTACCGCAATGTACGATAAGTATAGAATGATGAATGTTTACTACGGGGACCTGCCCCGCAAATCAGGAAATACTGGTTAACTGCTTTCGATAATTACCGGGAGTGAAAGACGTGAGTTTTTTAAACGTCTTGATGAATAAACTGGAACTGCTATAACCCGCTTCCCAGGCAATATCGGTTATTGAGAAATTTGTAATCTCCAACTGTTTGCAGGCAAAATTAATGCGAATTTCATTAATAATCTGCACAGGGGTTTTTTGATAATAACGTTGCGTCGCACGCGTTAAATACTCTTGCGACTTACCCGATAACGCAACCATATTCTCCAGTGCATTTTCCGAGAACTGACTTTTGTCATGCATACTTTCAACGGTAAACTTCAACCACTGGGGAATGACATCTTCCGTTTGCTGCTCGCGAAAATGACGAAGCCTGTTGATAACATAAAAACTCACATGCTCAATAAACTCGTCAAATTCGCTATCGCGGAAATTCAGAGATGCAATAATTGACTCGATATAGGTCAGAAATGCCGGTTGCACGGTATGCACCTGCGACGCTACGTAGCAATACGGCACCAGGGATACGTAGTGCTCGTCAAAAAACTGCTTACTGATGCCCACATTGAGAATACGCGTCGCCCCGAAATCATAAAAACTCTGGTGTGAAGATCCGACGGGAATGAAAACGAAATCCCCGCGCTCCAGCAATACCCTTTTACCGTTAATGACCTGGTAATAGCGCCCGGTCAATACCAGCGTGAATTCATGATAGTCGTGCTGATGAAGCCCGCTAATACTTTCCACTTTGTTATAAATAAACACATGGAAGGGTCTGCCATTAAAAAGTTGCTGTTCTCTCACCAGCCTGACTTCCGTGTTGTTTACCACTGGCAGCATATCGGGCCTCTCTTCAGTCTTTAGCGTTTCTCATGCAGTTCAATAAGTTCAGCAATCAGTTCACGGGCCAGCATCGCGGTCATCAAATGATCCTGCGCATGCACCAGGACCAGGCTGACTTTCATCTTACCTTCACCGGCGTCACTTTCAATCAGTTGGGTCTGCACACGATGCGCGCTGTTCAATGCAGCATGTGACTCCGCCATCAGCGCTCTGGCAGCGTCAAAATCACCGCCTTTCGCTTGCTTCAGCGCGGAATACGCCAGGCTACGCGCCTGCCCCGCATTAATAATCAACCCCATCACCACCTCTTCGAGCGCATCATTGCTGTCTTGCGTCTCGACAATATCCTCTAAATCAAACATCTTTTTCTCCAGTGCTGGCGTAGCGGCGAGTGCTTTCACCGCTACATTTTTGGGTTAAAACTTCAGGGCTTCAGCAATCTCTTCTTCGCTTTCTTCTTCATCAATAGCGCTTTGCGCTTTGTTCGAGATGATGACGAATGGCATATAAATCAGCGTGGCGACACCCAGGTTGAACAGCGCCACCAGCAGTGCAGCAATGCTTCCGTTGGTGTTGAAGAACGCGCCAAGACCGGTCGGCATTGTCCAGGGTGCAATGTTGGTGATCGGGGGGATAATCCCCGTGTAATAGGCGGCAAGCGTGATAGCCGCCAGCACCGGTTGAACCAGGATAAAGGGAATAAACATCACCGGGTTCATGATGATCGGCAAACCAAACAGGATCGGTTCGTTAATCTGGAAGATCCCGGACGGCAGCGCCAGTTTTGCCACCTGACGATGATCCGCGCGACGCGAAGCAATAAAGATGGCGATAATCAGCCCCAGGGTCGCACCGGTACCACCGAGGAAGATATAGGAATCCAGCATCGGCTTGGCCCAGACGTGGAAGGTTTTTCCTGCCGCCAGCGCCGCGTCAACGGAGCCGTATTCCGTGTAAAGTGCCACGTTTTCCAGCGCCCAGGGGGTCATGATGCCACTGTCGAGGGCCGCCAGGGCCAATGACCCGTGGACGCCAAAGAACCACAGCAACGAGGTAAAGATAACGTAGGCCCAACCCACTACGCTGCCCATCGCGGCCAGGGGTTTAGAGATAGAGTCCATGATGATCTGATGGAAGGTCGTTCCAGCGCCAGCCAGTCCCCAGGCCACAATGCCCATGACTGACAGAATCAGAAAGCCGGGGATCAATGCGGAAAAAGAACGAGACACCGAGGCCGGCACGCTATCTGGTAATTTGATGACCCAATTACGGCGGACAACAAAGGCAAACATTTCCGCGACGATTAAGCCCACCAACATGCCGGAAATAATATTAGAGCCACCCAACCAGGTTGCATCAACGGCATACGCCTCGCCCACACTAAACGGGGTAAGGGTCATAAATGCGGCAACAGATAATAACCCTGCTGCCAGTGAATCAACTTTACGCTCCTCTGCTAATGCCATCCCAATAAAAAGGGGGGCCACCAGCGACATAATGCCTAGCGTACCGTTATAGACATTACCGCCAATGGCCTTAAGGCCGTTCAGACTTGCAATAGTAGACGCGTCTAAGCGAATACCCAGGGAGTAAAAAAATGAACCTTCGCCAAAACTCAGAAAGACATTATTAATTAATACAAACATTGCCCCGGCGAGGGTCAAAGGCATCAATTTAATAAAACCATTTTTAATTGCATTAACGTGAGGTTGCTTGCCAATCTTGACCGCAAAAGGCAGCAGTACCTTTTCCAGAGATCCAATAACGCTATTCATACGAGTATGCCCTTGAGGGCCGCAATAAAAATTGCGGCAGTCTTGTGTGAAATAACTCTTTGACGGGAAATATAACGACTAAATGGCCGCTTTTTTAATTGCAGCAACAGCACTTTTAAGTACGGCAAGACCATCGATCTTTCCGTAAAGCACCGAATCAATGACTTCCACAGGTTTTGTGGGAAGAAGACGTTGAATCTCTGGCAGCATATAGGCAATCTGCGGCCCTAATAAGACGACATCCGCCTGCGGCCCTTTTTCTGCTGCCAGTGTTTCCGGGAATGCATCAATAATGACCGGAACATTATATTTATCAGCCTGCGCACGCATTTTTGTCACCAGTAACGATGTCGACATTCCCGCAGAGCAGAACAGGTAGATGTGCTTTTTATCCATGAGAAACCTCTCCAGTAAGCCTTCGCCAGCGCGATAAACGTCAGCAGGTAGCAGAAATTGATATCTGATGGTTGATATCATTCAGTGGTTCTCAGTATACGTGGTCGGCTTGCTGCGGGATAATTCGACACAAACCAGAATTGTCTCTCATTGACCTGACATGATGACTTTCTTCACATTCCGGTTAAATAATTCGCGACGATAAAAAAGTATCAGGCACAGAAAAGCCGCCATCAGGCGGCTTCGTTTGCTCAGGCAAAATAAATCAAAAATTACTTCTTAGGCGCCTGCGGGTCAGTATCGTATTCCGCACAGGTCTGATAGCCAGAGTTCATCACGTGGCCTGTTTCATCCAGCGCCACGAAATAGGTCTCCGTTTTACCTTCGCGCTGACCCAGCACATAGGTCTGACAGGTACCACGGGCGTGAATCATAGTGACTTCAGAAGATGGACGGCCCGCAAGTTGGTTGACCTGCTCACGTGTCATGCCTTTTTTAATGTCTTTAACCACCGGGGTAGTGAATTGATCTTTTGTACGATCGTAAGCAGTACAACCTGCCAGCATCGCCAGAACCGCCGCTGCACCTAAGATTCCTGCAATATTCTTTTTCATAATCCTTCCTCTTGTTATCCGCTGTTGTATCAGCGCGTTATCTAAGCCTGGAATATAAAATTACATTTTTCAACTATCGTTCCCGACAGAAAGGACTTTCGGAAAATTCTAACAAACCACTGATAAGTTTCTAATATGACGTAAATTGCACCACTCGAAACCCTGCACCTTGTCGTTTTGCGGGTTAGGGGTTAATTTGACCTTATCGACTATATTGCATCTGCTAAGCAGGTTCACTTACGGAGGGTTCAATGACTCTGCAACAAGAGATTATCCAGGCGCTGGGCGTCAAACCGACAATCCATGCGGAAGAGGAGGTTCGTCGCAGCATCGATTTTCTGAAAACCTATCTGCAAACGTATCCATTTTTACGCACTCTGGTGCTGGGCATCAGCGGGGGGCAGGACTCCACCCTGGCGGGTAAAATCAGCCAACTGGCCATTTCGGAACTGCGCCAGGAAACCGGCGATAACGGATACCAGTTCATCGCCGTTCGCCTCCCTCATGGCGTGCAGGCTGATGAACAGGATTGTCAGGATGCCATTGCGTTTATCCAGCCCGATCGGGTGCTCACCGTGAATATCAAAGCCGCCGTGCTCGCCAGTGAACAGGCGTTACGCGATGCCGGGATTGAGCTGAGCGATTTCGTACGCGGGAATGAAAAAGCGCGTGAGCGTATGAAAGCCCAGTACAGCATTGCGGGTATGACCAAAGGCGTCGTTGTGGGGACCGATCATGCAGCAGAAGCCGTCACCGGATTCTTCACTAAGTATGGCGATGGGGGTACGGATATCAATCCGCTATTCCGCCTGAACAAACGCCAGGGTAAACAATGTCTGGCCTTCTTAGGCTGCCCGGAGCATTTGTACAAGAAAGCGCCGACCGCAGATCTGGAAGACGATCGCCCTTCCCTGCCGGACGAAGCGGCGCTGGGCGTAACCTACGAAAACATTGATGATTATCTTGAAGGTAAGACCCTGGATGCCAGCACCTCACACATTATCGAAGGCTGGTATGTGAAGACGGAACATAAACGTCGCCCACCTATCACTGTTTTTGACGATTTCTGGAAAAAACAGTAAGTCACTTGCTCTGTAAGGCGGCCCAGGCCGCCTTTTTATTGCTCAAGACAGGCGTCACGAACACCCCTGCCCCGCCACAATCAGCCCCGATCGTCTTTCGGACCCAGAACATAAAAACCAAAGGGTAATGAACCCACAATGGTAAACATGACGCTGTAGATAGCCACCCAGGCGCCCTGGATGATAAACAGGGATACGCTCCACTGTTCCATCGGGAGGTTATATTGATCCTCTACTCCCTGAAACGTGACGCTGGAAATCACCGTAATCACTGTCAAAAAAACGATGGCGACGGCGATGAGAAATTTTTTCCCGTCTGGGGTACGCAAAATAGCGGGCATGCAGGCCTCCTTGTATTTTATCGCGATAGTATCCGGCTGACCCAGGCCAGGCGGTAAGTCATAACGAATCGAGTATTTACGCCGGTGCTGACTTTAACGTATTTAGTGCTGAGGTACACTACCCAGGCAGAAAACAGAGTCATCTTTCACGGGTAAAGCCGCCTCTTTTTTAAGCAAAAGCATTCTGCTACACTGGATAGGTAACCAGTATCAGGAGTAAGTATTGAGCAGGCGCCAATCCGCCCCGCGACTTGAATTTGAAGCGGCGGCTATCTATGAATATCCCGAACATCTTCGCCCGTGGCTTGAGGCATTACCCAAACTCCCCGGCGTCTATTTTTTCCATGGCGATAGCGATGCTATGCCGCTGTACATCGGCAAAAGCGTCAATATTCGCAGTCGCGTCTTGTCGCATTTGCGCACGCCGGATGAAGCCGCCATGCTTCGCCAGTCCCGGCGGATAACCTGGGTTTGCACGGCCGGAGAATTGGGTGCGCTACTGCTTGAAGCGCGACTGATCAAAGAACAGCAACCGTTGTTCAACAAACGGCTGCGGCGAAACCGCCAGCTCTGCTCACTGCTTTTACAGGGGGGCAAACCGCAGGTGGTGTACGCCCGTGAGGTGGATTTTTCCGCGCAGCCCGGGCTCTATGGTTTGTTTGCCAACCGTCGTGCGGCATTACAGGCGCTGCAATCTATCGCGGATGAAGAAAAACTCTGCTATGGACTGTTGGGGCTGGAATCATTGACCCGGGGTCGCGGCTGCTTTCGCTCCGCCTTGCATCGATGCGCAGGTGCATGCTGCGGTAAAGAGACCCCTGAGGCGCATCATGCCCGCTTTCAGGCCGCGATGTCGCGCCTGCAACTGGTCTGTTGGCCCTGGAAGGGCGCCGTGGGTCTGCGCGAAAAAGGCAGCGAGATGACGCAATACCACATCATCAATAACTGGCTGTGGTTGGGCGCGGTGAATACGCTCTCAGAAGCGGCGGAGTTGCTCCGCACGCCAGCAGGGTTCGATCATGACGGGTATAAAATACTCTGTAAGCCGATGATGTCGGGGCTGTACGACATCATCGAACTCAATCAGTGACCGGGAAGCCAGCTGATTTCACTAAACAGCAGCTGGCCTTCTGATTTCAGCAAGCGCAACGTATGGCGCCCCTCATCCCAACAGGCTCCCTGGTCTGCCGTGAGTAATTTATCGCCCAGTTGCCATGCCCCGCTGAGCACGAAAACAACGCCCCCACGTGAACCAAACGTCGTAAAGGTCCTGTCAGCAATACGCACCCTGGCCTGACAATGATCGCGCCGGGTCATGATATTAAAGTCCATCGACATCTGACCTTCATGCAATTGCGCTTTCACATGCTGTTCGCCCGCAAAGGTGAAGGGCTGAAAACGCTTTAACGTATGGCAAAACGCACTGCCGGCATCCAGGGTGATTTCTCCCCCTTCAAGCAGCGTCATGACACGATCGACACCGGGGAATTGCGGAAAGTCACCGTTGCTGGCCAACGAAGCGATGCTTGCACGCCAGCTAAAATCCCGCGTTGCTTCGGGGAAACAACAAATTTCCCGGGTTTCACCTGCTCCATTGCGCCAAAGATTGACCGGCATTTTGCGGATATCAAAGAATTCCATTATCACTCCTGAAAAGCGCAGTTGACCGCCTGCGCCGCTGCTTCTTGGGCAGCGTGCTTTGCTGTGTGTTATTACCCACTCTGCCATAAGCATGTTATCGGCAGGGAAAAGGGGGAGCCTTAATCATGCCGTGAAGCGACATGTAAAAAAATATTAACGTATCGATTTATGGAAAAATTTGCTGAAGGCTGGCAAGAGGAGAATACCGCGCTGGAGGCGGCTGACAAGAGGGCAAGAAAGAAAAAACCGCCGGACCTGCCCACAACGTTAACACGTGCTATGGACAAGTCCGGCGGTCTTGATAGGGGTTGCTCGATTACTCAGCAGGTTCTGGCATTTTACCTTCTGGCGCCGGACGTTCTGTCAGACGCTTCTCAAAAT
This sequence comes from Enterobacteriaceae bacterium UBA3516, assembly GCA_002377245.1. Classification (GTDB taxonomy): domain Bacteria; phylum Pseudomonadota; class Gammaproteobacteria; order Enterobacterales; family Enterobacteriaceae; genus CBFFRJ01. The sequence continues at coordinate 8,861 of DFPL01000053.1, read as the reverse complement.
TGGCATTAAACTGCTTTTTCTGTTCCGGTGTTAAAACGTTGTAAATCTTGTTCTGGGTTTCCAGATGCGCCAGCATATGGGCTTTACGCTGCTCGTCCATTTTGGCGATTTGCGCTTCAGCTTTGGCTTTATCGAAGGTATCGCTGGCAATCAGCTCATGCATACTGCGACGCTCTTGCTGCATCTGATCACGCTCACCTTTTCGGATGTCACGGATTTGCTCTTTCTGTGCGTCAGTCAGGTTGAGGCCTTTGAACATCATGTCATGATGAGGGCCTTTCGGGCCTTTATGGTGCATCATGGGTTTGCCATCAGCTGGTGTGGCAGTGGTATCAGCAGCATGGGCCAGGTTAGCGGCGCCAAGCGCCAGGGTAGAGGCAACAAACAGGGCAGTCAGTTTACGCATAATTTAATTCCTTACTTTCATGTTTTCTTGCGGCAATTGCCGTGTTGACGATATTCACTTTAGCGGCTTTATCGTCAATTAATCAGAGCATCGGTAAAACAATGAAAGTGTAAAAAACAGTTTTCCAGCAATTGTGGAGGAAATATGAATAAAACATGGAGAGTGGATAATAGAATATTCAATAAGCTGATTTTTATAGCAATGTGGAGATTCTAAAACATTGCAGCGCAATTATAAACGCTTTCACCAGGAATATTCTGGTAATACGCAGAAAAAATATTCAAGCCCCGCGCTAACGGGGCCTGAATTTAATTTATGCGCTCGAGTAATAATCCGGCTCTGAGTCCCACAGCAACATTCGGATTAGGAAAAAGAATATATTCCTGTTCGCGCTGAACCACATAACGCTCGCCACGATCCTCAGCCAGTAATGTCCCTTGAGAAAAAGGAGTGAAGTTCAGCGTCTCCGGCGACAGATGAAGTACAAATGCCTCGCTATGGCGCGTTAACTGCTGAACCACGCGATAGCGTACCGGCAATGTCTCATTATCCGGCACGGTATCCCCGGCCAGCAATGCCGCCAGTGCCCAGGCGGTTCGGGAAAACTGGCTTAAATCATTGGCACCAAAAGCCAGTGCTTTGCCCAGCTCAAGGGTGCAGGCCAGCGCGTCGAACTGCTCGCTGGTGTAATGGCTGAATGTGCCCGCAGGCGTCTGATGAAACACCAGCGCCTCCAGCCCCGCATCGCCTAACCATTTCAGATACATTTCATCCCAGGGTTCACTGCGTGCGGGCAGCACGCCAAACCGCACATGGTGCGAGCCGCGAATGGCCGTATGCATATCCAGGTGCCAGCGTTGTTCATCATCATCGTTAAAAAAGTGCGTAACGGCACGCTCCAGCTGCGCCGCACGGACGGTTTCGTCGCTGGCGGCGAACTGCCGCCAGCGCCCACCAAACATACGATTGAGGTCGCTGTGCAGGTAACGTTTATTTTGCGCCAGCGCCTGTGGATTGCCGATAATGATCAGCAAGCGCCAGCGTAGCCTGAGCGTCCCATCGAGCAGGTTTTCCAGCAACGTATCCACCATTTCTACCGGGGCCGTTTCATTACCGTGAACCGCACAGGATATGACCAATGCCCGTTTTACCGGTTTTGAAGGAATGAGTTCCAGTATGCCCTGCTCATGCCAGTGCCAATGGATCCCTCCCGCTTCCCCTACCGGCTTGTGCGGCATCTCACCCGATAATGTCATCGCGAGAAAATTATCCATACAACCTCCTGTTACAACTGGAAGGGGTAAACGGACCCCAGCCGCAAAAGCTGCGTAAGGCTATCGAGTGCTTCCCGGCTTTCCCGTAGTAACAGCGGGTCGGCCAGATCGCTTTGCTGCAATCTATCGCGATAGTAACGGTCAACCCAGGCGTCAAGGGCATGAAATAACGCGTCGTTCATCATGACCGCCGGATTCACGGCTCGCTGCTCCGCCTCGGTGAGCACCACGCGCAGGCGTAAGCAGGCCGGGCCGCCTCCATTGGACATGCTTTCACGTAAATCGAACACGTTGAGTTCGCTGATGGGATTATCCTGGGCAAGCAGGCTATTCAGGTAGCGCCAGACGCCGGGATGTTCGCGCGACTCCTGTGGCAACACCAGCATCATGCTGCCATCTTCACGGCTCAGCAGTTGGCTGTTGAAAAGGTAGGTTTCAACCGCATCCGCGACGGATACCTCCGCATCAGGCACTTCCAGCGCCATAAAACCGGGGACGCGCGCACGCAGGTTCGCCAGTAAACGTTGCTGTTGCACGAACGCCAGTTCATGGCAGAAAAGCACCTGCCGGTTTGAAACGGCGATAACGTCATTATGGAAAACACCCTGATCGATCACCGCAGGGTTTTGCTGCGCGAATACCACCTGCCGTGGATTGACCTGATTAAGTCTTGCGATGGCCTGACTGGCCTCCAGAGTTTGTCTCGCCGGATACCGCCCCGGCGCCGCACTGCCCCCCTCTTCGCGCCCGTAAACAAACATCTGCACCCCAGGGTCGCCGTACTCACCACCCAATCGGTTATGGTTCGCCGCGCCTTCATCGCCCAGCATCGCCACCTGAGGCAACGCGGAATGCACAGAAAACGTCCGGCTATCACTAAAAATGGCCCGCAGCACCGCTTCGGTGGTGGGGGCTTCAATCGAACGATGAAACTTATTATTCAGGTTGGCGACGGTCAGATGCACTTTACCGTCCAGCGCATCCGCAGAGGGGCACACCGTCGCCGCATTGGCGACCCACATCGATGAAGCCGAACTCACGGCTGAAAGCAATTGCGGTGCCTGGGTGGCCGCTTTTTCTACAACGTGCTCATCACTGCCGCTAAAACCGAGCTGACGCAGCACATTCACGTGGGGGCGTTCCTGCGGCGGGATCACCGCCTGGGGGAAACCGGCGTCGGAAAGCGCCTTCATTTTCAGCAAACCCTGTTTTGCCGCCAGACGAGGGTTAGAAAGGTTATCGCGGTGTTTTGTCGACGCTTCATTACCAAATGACAGCCCGGCGTAGTGGTGAGTTGGGCCGACCAGACCATCAAAATTCACCTCCCGCGCTTTCATAGAGTATTCTCCCGGCTGAAGTCCAGACCCGGACTGAGCGTGGCCGGTAAGACCAGTTCAGGGGTTTCGAGACTGGCCATCGGCCAGGCGCAGTAATCGGCCGCATACCAGGCGCTGGGTCGATGATTACCAGAGGCACCGATGCCGCCAAACGGCGCGGTACTGGCAGCCCCAGTCAGCGGTTTATTCCAGTTCACAATGCCAGCGCGGGCTTCGAGAAGGAGCTGGTCGAAACGGTCTCGCTCAGGCGAGATTAATCCGCAGGCCAGACCATAACGCGTGCTATTGGCAAGCATGACGGCTTCATCAAATTCGTCATAACGCCAGACGCATAACAGTGGGCCAAACACCTCTTCATCTGGCACGTTTTGCACCCCGGTCATGTCGACAATACCGGGGCTGAGCAGCGAAGTGCCCGCCTGCTGCAGCCGTGGTTCCAGCAGCGTAAGTCCCCCCCGCTCCACATGGGCCTGCCATGCCTCATAGACCTGCAGTGCGGCCTGTACCGAGGTAAGCCCCCCGAAAAACGGCTGCGGCTCCGCATCCCAACTGCCAGGTATCAGTGTTGCCGACACCTCGGTGAGTCTCGCAAGAAACGCATCTCCCGCCTCGCCACGTTTGACCAACAGACGTCTGGCGCAGGTACAGCGCTGCCCCGCTGTGATAAAGGCAGACTGAATTGTCAGATGGACGGCTGCATCAATATCCGCCGGATCGTCCACAATTAACGGATTATTGCCGCCCATTTCCAGTGCCAGAATTTTCTCCGGCTGCCCGGCGAGTTGACGATGAAGCTGATACCCCGTGCCCGCGCTGCCGGTAAACAGGAGACCGTCGATGCCGGGCAGCGCACTCAGCGCCTGACCGGTTTCCCGTCCGCCCTGCACCAGATTAAGCACACCCGGCGGTAACCCGGCCTGCTCCCATAATTTCATCACCGTTTCACCTGTCCACGGCGTCAACTCGCTGGGTTTGAATATCAGGGTGTTCCCCGCCAATAGCGCCGGAATAATGTGCCCATTGGGCAAGTGACCGGGGAAGTTATAAGGGCCAAATACGGCCAGTACGCCATGCGGGCGGTGGCGAAGCGTCGCCGCGCCATCCGGCATATCGGTATGATGAACCCCCGTGCGCGCGTGATACGCTTTGACTGAAATGGTGGCCTTATTCATCATCGCAGTGACTTCGGTGGCCGCTTCCCAGCGCGGCTTGCCGGTTTCACGCGCAATCACTTCCGTCAGCGCAGTTTTGTTGGCCTCCAGCAAGGCGGCAAATTTTTCGACAATACTTTGGCGCTGAGTAAAGCCGTACTTTGCCCACGCCGGGAATGCCGCACGCGCGGCCTGATACGCTGCATCAACCTGAGCGGCACTGGCATCATACCCGTGCCATAACGCTTCATGCGTGACCGGATTGGTTTTGATTCGACGCGCGCCCTGACCCGCAACCCACTCGCCATTTATCCATTGGTTCATGATTTTTTCTCCTCTGCGCACAGGCGAACCAGACGTACGGGATCACCGGCTTTGCATTTCAGTGCATCAAGTTGTGCGGCGCTCAGCACCAGCCGCTCGATATTCGGGTCCACATTGATAAGCATGGCTCTGAACTGGTGATACTGCTCGTTAGCCACAATACAGGCAGGCCATTCTCCGGGCGCGCTTTGCCCCTCAACGACCTCCACCAGTCGGCTTTTGCGGATCGCCCTGACATGATCTATGTCGCATTCCAGCGTTGGGCCGCCATCGAAAATGTCGACATAGTTACGATAGCGAAACCCCTCTTTTTCCAGCACCGCCCGGGCAGGTGCCGTTTGCGGATGCACTTCGCCAATGACCGCTTGTGCCTCAGGGGAGAGAAAATCGGTATAGATGGGGTGCTTAGGCATCAGCTCAGCGATAAATGCCTTTTGCCCGGTGCCGCACAGGTAATCGGCACGACTGAATTCCATGGAGAAAAAACGCTTGCCCAGGCTGTCCCAGAAGGGGGAATAGCCGGTTTCATCAATAACACCGCGCATTTCTGCGACCACTTTTTCATTAAAGCGGTCGCGAAAGGCAGCCATAAACAGAAAACGCGACTTAGACAGCAGGTAGCCATTCCCCTCTTTACGCCACGCCGGGTCGAGGAACAGCGTACAAAGTTCACTGCTGCCGGTATGATCGTTACTGAGAAACAGCGTGGGTAAGGCATTATAGACATTCAGCTCTTTCGACGCGTGCACCAGCGTACCGACCCGGTAGTTATACCAGGGATCGTTAAGCCCCACGGCCACCTCTATCGCACAGATACCGGCAACCTCACCGCGCTCAACGGACTCCAGCACAAAAACGTAACCCTGTTCACTTTTCGGCAATTCGCCCTGCCAGGTTTTCAGGGCCCGTTCGATGCGCTCTGAAAGCGTGGCTTCATCCACCGGGAGTGACGTCAGGCCACCGCCGGTTTTCCCGGCCAGCGCCATCAGTGCGGGCAAATCCGTGCGTTCGACAGGACGGATGACCATCATGATGGGCACCCCGCAAGGAATTTATCGCAGGCGGTGGCGAAACGTGCCAGACCACGCGAGACCTCATCCTGGGTAATGTTGAGCGCAGGCGCAAAGCGCATGACATTGCCCCCGGCAATCAGCACCATGACCCCTTCCGTCGCCGCGAGCTGAGAAATCTGTTTCGCTTTACCAGCATATTCCGCTTTAAGCTCACAGCCGATCAGCAAACCCAAACCACGAATTTCCTGAAACAGGTTTAAACGGCTATTTATGGCCTGCAGTTGTTCGGTAAACCATGCATGACGCTGCTTCACGCCATTCAGCATGTCTGGAGTGTTAACCATATCCAGTACCGCACCCGCAACTACAGACGCCAGCGGGTTCCCGCCGTAGGTGGTGCCGTGCGTGCCAACCGTCATCACGCTGGCACATTTTTCTGTCGCTAACATGGCAGCGACCGGGAAGCCGCCGCCGAGTGCCTTCGCGGTACTCAGAACATCTGGCGTCACGCCATAGTGCATATAGGCATAAAGCTCACCGGTACGCCCGACCCCGGTCTGCACCTCATCAAAAATCAACAGCGCATTGTGCCTGTCGCATAATTCTCGTAGCCCCTGCAGGAACGCTTTGTGCGCGGGAACCACGCCCCCTTCTCCCTGCATGGGCTCAACGATCACCGCACAGGTGTTGTCATTAATCAGCGCGCTGGCAGAAGCAAGATCGTTGTACTGGGCGTGCTGAATCTCAGGAGGTAATGGGGCGAAATCTTTTGAGTATGCCGGTTGCCCGCCCGCACTGACGGTGAAAAGCGTGCGGCCATGAAACGCATTTTTGAACGCGACAATGCCGCTCTTTTGCGGGCCCGCGTGGTCATGAGCATATTTACGCGCCAGCTTGAGGGCGGCTTCGTTGGCCTCTGCGCCAGAATTACAGAAAAAGACGCGATCGGCGAAGGTGGCATCAATCAGGCGTTTTGCCAGACGCAGAGCCGGTTCATTGGTATAACCGTTACCGGTATGCCAGAAGCGTGAAGCCTGCTCGTTCAGCACCTTGCACAAGGTCGGGTGTGCATGCCCCAAGGCATTCACCGCAATCCCGCCGGCAAAGTCGATATACTCTTTGCCCTGCTGATCCCATAACCGCGAGCCTTCGCCGCGAACCGGAATAAAAGGCGCTGGCGCGTAAACGGGCATCATCCATTCATCAAAATTTTCACGCGTAATTGAGTGAGACATAGCGACCTCTTCCGGTAAATGATTGGTTGTTTATTTGTTAATAAATATGAGTATTCACGCTGTAAATGTATATTGCACAAGGCATGCCAGCCAGCCTTGAAAATGCATAAATCGAAGGTGAACACGAAATATCAATAACTTAAAACCTGTCGCTATTCACATATAATGCATAAAAAGTGAATAATTTTAGCAAGCGAGTGATTAATGGCGGGATAAAAAAGAAATATTATGCACAAGAGAAATATAATTCTGGATCTGTGATCGTCTGCGAAATTTATCGATGATGAGCGCTACATTTTGGGGCGAAATGCCCTTTTCTGGGGCAGAGACGTGCTCCAGAAAAGGTGAGTAGTGCTGGCCACGGTGAATCAGCTACCAATAAAAGCGAGGGTGAGGTTTACTGATAATCAAACATAAACGTGGTGTTGGCTTTGATGGGTCCAGCGCCAACATCACCCCCTTTGTAATAGTAATAAGCGTTAAGTTTGAGTATTTCATTTTCCTGGGCGCTGGATATCACCGGGTATTTGGTCTCCAGTTTCACCGGCGTATTGTCACTAAAAAGCATTTGTACGCCGATATTGTCGTTACCAGAGTAGGCATTTTTGAGAACATTATCGGTGCCGTTCAGCACATCGCCTTCAAAGGTGACAGACACCGCCGTTGAGGCGTCACAGTTAAGCGCAAACTGAAACTCCTTTTTAACATCGGGGTAACGACCGTTGCCGTGGTTCTGCAAAGCAGTACGGCTGACATTTGGTAATGTGACGCTTTTATCGTATTGGGTGATATTGCAGGTATAATCGGGAGGAACAAGATCATCTTTAAGGATGAATATCCATGTGAGACTAGGATACCAAAGTGTCTGAGATCTATAATAGGTTTGTAATCGCGCAATTTCAGTGCCAGCGGGTATTTTATCATCTGAGCTCCAGTTACCAGCGCCAGATGCTCTCTTTAACAGGACTTTACCATAAAATGGAATGGGGTTATTATTAGTATCAGCATAATTATAATTACAGTTTACATCTGGCGCCACGCAGACATTATTTGCTGGTGCTGTATGAGCCACTCCATTTTCGTCGTTTAAATATAATCCAAAACCCAGTTGCTCTACACGTGTAGATGACAATGTTAACCCACTACCATCGACCTTGAACGCATTGCGGTAAAAATTACCTGCACCACCAGTGCATTTTATTATTTTATTCAGATCCGCAACCTCTATTTGCAGGGTATTTTTGTCAATGGGGCCAATTGAAACCTGCTGATTGATTACATACTGAGGGGCGTTATTCAAAGTAAAACTACTACCGGGGGTAGGGTCACAATCCAGGGCCAAGGCGCTTACTGGCGTAAGTAAAAAAGTAATTAGTAGTATTTTTAAAAAAATGAATATCCCTTTCATCACACAACCCCTCGCCAAATATTAAATCCCGATAAAACTTATTATCGCCTGCAAAGTTTATGACTAGAGTTTAATACAATAACGAGGCTAATAAATGATATTAGATCATGGGCAGACGTGTAGAATGAATGAAATAAATATTAAAATCAAATTACCGATTATTATCGATTGTGTTTTAATAGTAAAATCAACAAGTAACACAGTCATAATGAATTTTATTCACCAGAAAAAGACCAACTAAAAAGAAAAAAATATATTTGCACTCATGGAGCAATTAACACCACATGAGTTTAATTTATTAAACTGTGGCACTCAATAAAATATATTGGCAACACTTCTGCCTTGATAACTTTTAGATTTGCAAACGCGTTATTAGCAACAAAATACATAGCCGCCCCCCTTCTACTAACACTTCCGCCACCTTCCCTCAGCAATCTGACGGCGAAAATGAATAATATTAACGACCTATAAGCAAAACATCATCAGCTTGAAGCCATTGCCGGGTAGCATCAGCCTGCGGGAGACGAATATCCATGACGAGATGTTCCCGCTCGATGACGTTGCCCAACTGTATTACAACGTTGACTAACATGCGTTGAATTTGAGTATTACATGTTCCTTGGCGCTGGATATCACCGGGTTTTTGATCTCCAGTTTTACTGTTGTATTGTCATTAAAAAGCATTTGTACGCAGATATTGTCGTTACCAGAGT
>DFPL01000190.1:13249-28726 GCA_002377245.1 Enterobacteriaceae bacterium UBA3516 | reverse complement strand
GGGTTTTCAAAACGACCGAGGATTTTTTCAATATACGCGGCGTGTTTCTCAGCATCGAAGCCATAGCGCTTGATCAGCACCGCGCCACTCTCTTCCATTGCGCCCTTCACCACCGCACGAATGTTCTCGTCCAGAATGGCGTCGCGAATGGTCTGATGACCCGTCTGTTGACCAAGGTACGCGGTTATAGCATGCCCGGTGTTTAACGTGAAGAGCTTACGTTCAACAAACGCCATCAGGTTATCGGTTAATTCCATACCCGGAATGGTCGGCAACGCACCTTTGAACTGGGTTTTGTCGACAATCCACTCGCTGAAGGTTTCAACGGTCACTTCCAGCGGGTCGTTGGTGGCGGATTCAGACGGCGGAACGATGCGGTCAACGGCTGAGTCAACGAAACCGACGTGGGCTTCAACCCAGGCTTTGTCTTCCTCCGCCAGTGCATTGAAGACGTGGCCTTTAAGCTGGGTGGTGCCGCGCACCATGTTTTCACAGGCGATGATGTTCAGCGGGGTGTCGAGCCCCTGCGCTTTACGTTTTGCCAGACCTTTGGCAATGGCCGGGGCGATGCGCTCGAGCACAACCGGGCCGACCGCAGTGGTAACCAGATCAACGGTGGCAATCAGATCGACGACCTCATCACCGATGCTGCTAACGGCGTTGACGCCAGAGACGGTATCAACCTGCTCGTTTTCGCCAACCACATGAACCTGATAGCTATGACGGGCATTAAGGGCGTCGAGAACCACCTGATTCACATCGGCGAATGTCAGGGTAATTCCCGCGTCCGCCAGCAGTTTGCCGATGAAGCCACGTCCGATATTACCTGCGCCAAAATGTAATGCTTTCATAGTATTAACCTTCATTAATGTTTTTACCCGAGAGGGCTGGGGTGAGGAACCGCATGCGTTTCTCCTCACCCGAACCCTCTCCCCAGAGGGAGAGGTCCGTCCCCGTTTGGTTCGAGCGGCAGGTGGGTTGGCTTCTTCACTGACCCCGGTCGCTTAGAAAAGTGGCCAGAGTGGTGTTGTAACCTGCCTTCCCGCCGCCCGAATTTTCAGGGGAGCGTTCGAACATTACGCCTTCAGCAGAGCCAGAACTTCTTCTACGCTGGTGGTGTTAGCCAGACGCTCAATGACGGTTTCGTCATCCAGAGCGTTGGTCAGGCTGGTAATAACCTGAATGTGCTCGTTGTTACGCGCAGCGATACCGATAACCAGACGGGCAACATCTTCCGGCTCTTCACCGAACAGTACGCCTTGCGGATACTGGCAGAATACCACGCCGGTTTTCAGTACGCGGTCTTTGGCTTCCACGGTGCCGTGTGGAACAGCGATAGACTCACCCAGGTAAGTTGGGGTCAGTTTTTCGCGTTCCAGCATTGCTTCAACGTACTCAGGCTGAACGTAGCCGCCTTTCACCAGTTGCTCACCGGCAAAGCGAATCGCTTCTTCTTTGTTGCTGGCAGTACGGCCCAGGAAGACGTTTTCAGCGCTTAATTTGAACAGGTTGCTGTTGCTGGTATCAAAGCTGTCCTGCAGGCTGCTCTGTACCTTAACGGTGTTATCCGCATGGCGTTGCGCAGCAACCAGGCGTTCCGTCAGGTTGGTGTACAGACCGCTGTCGAGGAAGTTGGTCAGCGAAATGTGCTGTGCCTGCGGTACCTGGCGCATCGCACGCTCGGTCAGGTCACGGTGGGTAATCACCAGGTCAACATCAGACGGCAGGCTGTTAATGGCGCTGTTGGTCACGGAGATGTTGGTCAGACCCGCATCCTGCACTTTTTTGCGCAGCACGCCTGCACCCATTGCGCTGGAACCCATACCGGCATCACAGGCAACGATGATTTTACGTACGTGGCTCAGATCGTTGGTTACGTCGCCAGTCGCCAGAGCACTCGCCCCTTTAGACTGTGCTTTCATGTCCTGTACGCGGCGGGTAGCGGCTTCGATATCATCATCTTCTTCTTTGACTTTGCTGGTTTTCAGCAGAATCGCGGAGATAACGAAGGAAACAGCCAGCGCAGCGAAGATAGCAGCGATGTTCGCGAAGTAAGCCCCTTTCGGCGTCATTGCCAGCACGGCCAGGATAGAACCCGGAGACGCCGGAGAAACCAGACCGCCACCCAGCACGCTCAACGTGAACACGCCAGTCATACCACCGAGGATTACTGCGATCAGCAGACGTGGGTTCATCAGCACGTAAGGGAAGTAAATTTCGTGGATACCCCCCAGGAAGTGGATGATAGCCGCGCCGCCAGCAGACTGACGTGCACTACCACGACCGAAGAACATGTACGCCAGCAGGACGCCCATCCCCGGACCCGGGTTAGCTTCGATCAGGAAGAAGATAGACTTGCCGAGTTCATTCGACTGCTGAATACCCAGCGGCGAGAAGATACCGTGGTTGATGGCGTTGTTAAGGAACAGGATTTTCGCCGGTTCAACAAAGATGGACGCCAGCGGCAGCATGTCGTGCACAACCATGAAGTTAACGCCAGCCGCGAGGCCTCTGGACAACACTTCAACCGCAGGACCGATACCTTTAAACGCCAGCAGCGCCAGGATCATACCGATGATGCCAGCGGAGAAGTTATTCACCAGCATTTCAAAACCGGATTTGATCTTACCGTCTACAGCGGCGTCAAATTTCTTAATGCACAGGCCGCCCAACGGACCCGCGATCATTGCACCGAGGAACATCGGCATATCCGCACCGACGATAACACCCATGGTGGTGATCGCACCGACCACACCACCACGATCGCCACCCACCAGACGACCACCGGTATAACCGATGAGCAGCGGCAGCAGGTAGGTGATCATCGGACCGACGAGCTTCGCCAGCGTTTCGTTCGGTAACCACCCTGTAGGAATAAACAATGCGGTAATAATACCCCACGCGATAAACGCGCCGATATTTGGCATTACCATGTTGCTGAGGAAGCGACCAAAGCTTTGCACTCTGATCTTGATATCGGATGACATAAAACACCCCTTCTTATGTTTGCTATCGCACAGGCCGGAAGCCCGAGGTTTTGTTGTTAACGTGGCGGCAGAGGTAGCCGGACCCGTGTTCTGTGATGCGAAATCTCGCACCGAATCAGCCAACTGTCCAGATGACGCCCGGCAATGTGACTTAGATCACGTTAAAGTAGGGGGTGTACCGTGCTTTAACGTGATATTCGTCACAAATATGTTGTGTAGAAAAAGAACAAAGGGCAAAAAAACAGCGTGGTACCCCCATTAATGTGATTCTTATCACAAATGTTTGGGGTGGGTTTGTTATTCATTTGTGATCTTCGTCACAAGATATTTTAACCAGGTGTTTTCTGAGTGTGATCGGTCGCAAACTCTGGTTTTCGCTCACATCGCAACCTGTAATTCTCTTTCACCTCGCCTGGCACACGCGGCGGCTGGCCCAACATAGCCAGATAAGTTTTCACATTTATGAAACGTCTGGCGTCGTATTTGTTTACCTTAGTACATACTTAAGGCTTTGCAGTTGGCGACAAGGAGAAGGCAATGAAACTGATTGGCAGCTATACCAGCCCGTTTGTGCGCAAAATTTCCATCATTCTGCTGGAGAAGGGCATCACCTTTGAGTTTGTGAATGAACAGCCCTACAACGCCATCAACAATGTGATGCAGTACAACCCGTTAGGTAAAGTGCCCGCGCTGGTCACTGATGAAGGCGACGTCTGGTACGACTCACCGATCATTGCTGAATATATTGATTTGCTGGATATGGCCCCGGCCATGCTGCCGAAAGAACCCAAAGCGGCGCTGAAGCTTCGCCAGATAGAAGCCCTGGCCGACGGAATTATGGATGCTGCCCTGGTGTCGGTACGGGAAATTGCGCGCCCCGCAGCCCAGCAGTCAGAAACGGAGCTTCTGCGTCAACGGGAGAAAATCAGCAAGGGGTTAGATGCGCTGGAAAATTACCTCAGTGACGGCACGCTAAGCGTGGATGCGCTGGACCTTGCCACTATCTCCATTGCCTGCGCCATCGGCTATCTCAACTTCCGCCACGTCTCTCCTGGCTGGTGTGTCGACAGGCCTCAACTGGTTAAACTGGTGGAAAATCTGTTCCAGCGTGAGAGCTTCGCCCGTACCGAACCGCCGAAGGCTTGATACCCGTTATGTCAGCCTGAATCAACTCGCGGTACAATCCCCTCACGTCGAACTCCTCTCCCGGCGGGAGGGGCAAACCCAGCCAGGCTCACTCATGACAACGGAAATTCAGTCGCTTTATATTCAGATACCTTCTACCGACCGCCTGTTACGTGATGAGGCGTTCTCCCCTTTGATGGCCGCCTTTGGTCACAGCCAGGTCGCTGCGGCGTTACGCCAGCTACAGGTTGAAGCGCGTGAGGCGGTGCGGCTGAAACAGACATTACCTGGCTGGTGCGAAAACTGGGCGCAGGCGGCGTATCAACGCCTGGCGAACGAGAGCATGGGTGCCCTGCGGCCGGTCTTCAACCTGACGGGCACGGTACTGCACACCAATCTCGGACGTGCATTGCAGGCGCAAGCGGCTATTGATGCCGTGACGCAGGCGATGCGCTCACCGGTGACGCTGGAGTACTCGCTGGACGATGCCGGGCGGGGCCACCGCGATCGTGCCGTGGCGGACCTGCTTTGCCGCCTGACGGGGGCTGAAGATGCCTGCATCGTGAATAACAATGCTGCGGCGGTATTGCTGATGCTTGCTGCGACGGCGAGCGGCAAAGAGGTGGTGGTGTCGCGTGGCGAGCTGGTGGAAATTGGCGGCGCGTTCCGCATCCCCGACGTCATGCGCCAGGCGGGCTGCGTGTTACAGGAAGTGGGAACCACCAACCGCACTCATGCCAAAGATTATCGTCAGGCGGTGAATGACAATACCGCGCTGCTGATGAAGGTCCATACCAGCAATTATCACATTGAAGGCTTTACCAAAACGGTGGATGAAGCCGAACTGGTCTCTCTTGGCGACGAGCTGAAGGTGCCGGTGATTGCCGACCTGGGCAGCGGTTCGCTGGTGGATCTCAGCGAGTATGGATTGCCGAAAGAGCCGCAGGTGCAGGCGTTGATTGCGGCTGGCGTGAGCCTGGTGAGTTTTTCTGGCGATAAGCTACTCGGCGGCCCGCAGGCCGGGATTATCGTCGGCAAAAAAGCGCTGATTGAGCAGCTTCAGCGCCATCCGCTGAAGCGCGCGCTGCGGGCAGATAAAATGACCCTTGCGGCGCTGGATGCCACGCTGCGCCTCTACCTGCACCCGGAAAAACTGCGCGAAAACCTGCCGACGCTGCGTTTACTCACTCGCTCGCAGGAAGAGATAAACCAGCAGGCGCAGCGCTTATTGGCGGCTTTGGCCGCAAATTATCCAGGCTTTACCCTGCGGGTAGAGCACTGTCTCTCACAGATTGGCAGCGGTTCACTGCCCGTTGACCGCCTGCCGAGTGCGGCACTGACCTTTACCCCTGTTGATGGCAGTGGGCGTGAGACAGAAGCCCTTGCCGCCGCCTGGCGCAGGCTGGACCACCCTGTTATTGGCCGTATTTATGACGGGCGTTTATGGCTGGATTTACGCTGTCTTGAGGATGAACCCCGTTTTCTGGAGATGCTGTTGAAATGATTATTGCCACCGCCGGACATGTCGATCACGGTAAAACGACCTTATTGCAGGCCATCACTGGCGTGAATGCCGACCGGCTGCCGGAAGAAAAAGCGCGCGGGATGACCATCGATCTCGGATATGCCTACTGGCCGCAACCGGATGGTCGCGTACCGGGCTTTATTGACGTGCCGGGCCATGAGAAGTTTCTGTCCAATATGTTGGCAGGCGTCGGTGGCATCGACCATGCGCTGCTGGTGGTCGCCTGCGACGATGGCGTAATGGCACAAACCCGCGAGCATCTGGCTATTTTACAGCTCACCGGCAGCCCGTCCCTGACGGTCGCCCTGACCAAAGCCGACCGCGTAGACGACGCCCGCATTGATGCAGTGCGTGAGGAAGTTCTTAACACTTTGCGCGATTTTGGCTGGCCGGAGGCTGCACTCTTTGTTACCGCCGCCACTGAGTCACGCGGTATCGACGCCCTGCGCGCGCACCTTTTGCAACTCCCGGCCCGTGCGCATCCGCAGCACCAGCGTTTTCGCCTGGCACTGGACCGTGCTTTTACCGTCAAAGGGGCGGGTCTGGTGGTGACCGGCACGGCGCTGTCGGGGGAGGTGCGCGTGGGGGATACCCTCTGGCTGACCGGAGCAAATACAGCGATGCGCGTGCGCGGCCTGCATGCGCAGAATCAGCCCGTCGAACATGCGTATGCCGGGCAACGTATTGCCCTGAACATTGCCGGGGATGCGCAGAAAGAGGCATTGGCCCGTGGAGACTGGCTGCTGTCTTCACAACCGCCCGAACCTTCCGATCGCGTGATTGTGGCCCTGCAAACTCATGCACCGCTCACCCAATGGCAGCCGCTGCATATCCACCACGCCGCCAGTCATATCACCGGGCGCGTCTCGCTACTGGACAACAATCTGGCAGAGCTGGTGTTCGACACACCGCTGTGGCTGGCGGATAACGATCGTCTGGTCCTGCGCGACATCTCAGCACGAGAGACGCTGGCAGGCGCGCGCGTGGTGACGCTGCACCCACCACGGCGTGGCAAACGCAAACCGGAGTACCAGCAGTGGATAGGCGCACTCTCAGCAACCCAGAGCGATGCCGGGGCGCTGGCGGTGCACCTGCAACGCGGCGCGGTCAATCTACCGGCCTTTACCTGGGCGCGTCAGCTTAATGAGACCGGCCTTGCGGCGTTAGTGAATGAACCGGGCTTTATTCGCGCCGGAGATAACCTGCTCAATGCGCCAGTGGCGGCGAGCTGGCAGCGTAAGCTACTGACCACGCTCGCGACCTATCATGCGCAACACGCGGACGAACCCGGCCCCGGCCGCGAACGCCTGCGCCGTATGGCGTTGCCGATGGAAGATGAAGCACTGGTGCTGACACTCATCGAGCGGATGCGCGAGAGCGGCGACATACAGAGTCATCACGGGTGGCTGCATCTGCCGGATCACAAAGCGGGATTTACCCCGGAGCAGGCGGCAATCTGGCAGCGTGTCGATGCTCTCTTTGGCGATGAGCCCTGGTGGGTACGCGATCTGGCACGGGAAACCGGTGCGGATGAGCAGGTGATGCGTGGGGTATTACGCCAGGCCGCGCAGCAGGGATTAATTACGGCGATCGTCAAAGATCGTTATTACCGTAACGATCGGATTGTCGCGTTTGCCAGTATGATCCGCGACCGGGATCCGGTTCACGGCTCCACCAGCGCGGCGGATTTCCGCGATACCCTCAACGTTGGGCGTAAGCTGGCGATTCAGATTCTGGAGTATTTCGACCGTATCGGTTTTACACGCCGTCGCGGCAATGACCATATCCTGCGCGACAAAGCCTTATTCACGAAGTAAGAACATCGGCGGCCCATAAAGCCGCCGTGCTGCTTAAGACGATTTCTCGGCAAATTTGCGCTTCGCCAGCCAGACGGCACCCAGTCGTCCCGCCTGATTCCCCAGTTCGCAAGGGAGAATCGGGACGTTGAGCGCATCCCACTGTTCAAAGGTTTGCAGGTGACGGTCGAGCAGGGGGTAGAGTTTTTCCTGCTCGCTGATGCCGCCGCCAATCAATAACACCTGTGGGTCGAACATCGAAATCACACCGTAGACCCCGCGCGCCAGGAACCGCGCCCAGTCATTCACCGCTTCGCGCAGATGAACATCGCTGTCCATCCTGTCGAAAATCTCTTTGCCGTGCGGCATTTTCTCTTCAGACACGCCGAGCGCTTTGCGGCAGGCGTTCATCAGGCCGCTGGCAGAGGCGACTTCATGCATGGTCTCACCGCCGTTGCCGACCGGAATCACGCCAAATTCTCCTGCCCGAAAATGCGCCCCGCGATAGAGATCGCGATCGACAATAATCCCGCCGCCGATACCGGTCCCGACGGTGATGCAGACCAGACTGTCATAACGCCTGCCCGCACCGCGCCACTGTTCGCCGAGGGCAGCACAGTTGGCATCGTTTTCAACGGTTAACGGCAGGTCGGTCAGCTCGCCGAAGAGTTCAAGCAGGTTGGTACCATCAAGAAAATCCACGGCCCCCGCTTTGGCGGCAAGCCCAGTGTGCGGATTAATATGGCCTGGGAAACTGATGCCTATGGCTGCAATATCCTGATCGCGCTGGCATTTTTCCACCGCCTCCTGCCACTTCTGGCGGAACGTTTGTTCATCTTCAGGCGTGTCATATTCGTCACTGAACAGTTCTTCACCCTCTTCAGTGATCACGCCATATTTGATATGGGTTCCGCCCACATCGAAGCCGATAAATCGTTGCATCTTTTCTCCCTGCGCTGTCCCGGATAGTCAGAATAATTATGGCTTACCGCTGCGGGAAAACTGTAAATCCAGGTAATGACTGAATCTCCCTTTCCACAGGATGATTTTTGCAGAGGAAATTTTTGCGTACCTCTTCCCAGGATCTGCTTCTTCTCGATGAAACCCGTGCCGCACTGCGTTAATGTGATCGTCATGGATAAATTCGTGTGTATGATGTGTATAATTTAAAGCGGGGACAGGGAAAGTGGCCAGCGCAGAGGTGATGGTAATACTAAAAAAACAGGGATGGGTTCTTATCAGAACAAAAGGAAGCCATCATCAGTTTAGCCACCCGCTTCGGTCTGGACTGGTAACGGTTCCGCATCCTCGCAAAGACATCAAACCTGGCACGCTGGCGCAAATCTGGCGACAGGCAGGCATTAACCCTTAATTCGCAGGAGCCAGAAATGTTCTATCGGCCTACATACACTCTGATGCTGATGGCAGCGCCAGCGGTTTTTTCCCCGACGTACCGGGCTGTTTTTTTGCGGGTGACAGCCTGAACGAAGCGTTTAAGGATGCGCAAGGTGCACTCACCGCACATTTCGAAACCCTGTGTGAGTTGGGGCAGGTTTTGCCAGCAGCAACTGCGGTTGAACAGCATTTACAGCAGCGGGCAGAGGATTTTGTCGAAGGCCAATGGTTGCTGGTGGATATTAATATGAATCAGTTCGATGGCCGGGCTGAGCGTATCAACATCACTCTGCCTCGCCGTTTGCTCAGCAAAATTGATGTTTTCGTGCACGATAATCCCGAATTCAGCAATCGCAGTGCTTTTCTGGCCGAAGCGGCGCGACGTGTATTGCCAGGATGATCGCCTCGTACACGGCCTTAAACTCCTGTCGTCTATACTTACTGAACAACGACACGGGAGGAAATCATGTCCAACACGACGAAATCTGAAGAACAGCAGGTCAAAGACGTCAAAGATGCGCCTAACAAGCAGGGTGAGATCCCGCGCAAGCGCGATGACAGTAAAGACGACAAGAAAGACCCTTTTAAGGCGAGTTAAAAGTAAACCCAGGCAGGCGCGATGACCGGACCCGCAGAGTCTGCTAGCATAGCGGCCTGCCATTAATCAGAGATAACACCGTGACTGCCTTTTCAACCTTAAATGCTTTGCCTCCTGAACTCCTCGCCAACCTGAATGAACTGGGTTACCACACCATGACCCCGGTCCAGGCGGCGGCGCTGCCGGCAATCCTTGAGGGGAAAGACGTGCGTGCGCAGGCAAAAACCGGCAGCGGCAAAACGGCGGCTTTTGGCCTTGGTTTGCTGCAACATATCGAAGCCGGCCGGTTTGTGACGCAGTCTCTGGTGTTATGTCCGACCCGCGAGCTGGCGGATCAGGTGGCGAACGAGCTGCGTCGTCTGGCGCGTTATCTGCCAAACATCAAAATCCTCACCCTGTTCGGGGGCGTGCCGTTTGGCGCTCAACGTGACTCGCTCCAGCACGCGCCGCACATCATCGTCGCCACGCCGGGGCGTCTGCTTGATCACTTGCAAAAAGGCACCGTCTCGCTGAGCGCGCTGAAAACCCTGGTGCTGGACGAAGCGGACCGTATGCTCGATATGGGCTTTAGCGATGCGATTGTTGAGATCCTCGGCCATGCTCCGGCGAACCGCCAGACGCTGCTGTTCTCGGCGACCTGGCCGGAAGGGATTGCCGCCATCAGCACCCGTTTCCAGCGTGAACCGCTGAACATTGAAATCGACACCGTCGATGCGCTTCCTGCCGTCGAGCAGCAGTTCTACGAAGCGTCACGCCGCCAGAAAATCCCGCTGCTGATGAGCCTGTTGAGCAAGCATCAGCCCGCCTCGTGCGTGGTGTTCTGCAACACCAAAAAAGATTGCCAGGAAGTGTGCGACGCGCTGAATGAGCAGCACCAAAGCGCGCTGGCGCTACATGGAGACATGGAACAGCGCGATCGCGACCAGACGCTGGTACGTTTTGCTAACGGCAGCAGCCGTGTGCTGGTAGCGACCGATGTCGCCGCCCGCGGACTGGACATCAAGTCGCTGGAGATGGTGATTAACTTCGAGCTCTCCTGGGATCCGGAAGTGCATGTTCATCGTATTGGTCGTACCGCCCGTGCGGGGGCAAGCGGTCTGGCGATCAGCCTGTGCGCGCCGGAAGAAGCCCAGCGTGCGGCTATTCTCAGTGAAATGCTGGCCCTCTCACTTGAGTGGCAAGAGCCGGTTATCAGCAGCAGCGTTAAACCGCTGCAGGCAGAAATGGCTACCCTGTGTATTGATGGCGGCAAGAAAGCCAAGATGCGTCCGGGCGACATTCTCGGCGCGCTGACCGGCGATATTGGGCTGGATGGCGCAGACATCGGCAAGATTGTCATGCACCCGATGCACGCCTACGTGGCGGTTCGCCAGTCGGTGGCAAACAAAGCGTATAAACAGCTTTCGCAGGGCAAAATCAAAGGAAAAGCCTGCCGCGTTCGCCTGTTTAAATAATCCTCCGCACAATAAAAAGCCCGATGGCGCAAGCTTATCGGGCCTACCGGATGTTGCTTTTGTTGCAGGCCGGATAAGGCGTTAGCCGTCATCCGGCAAGTGCGTTTATCGTTCTTCGTTTACCCAGATGCGCATCTCCCCCTCTCCACGGTTAGCCCAGCTAAACCACGGAATGAAGGTCAGCGTCTGCGGCGTACTGCTGGCGGGCGTCTGGTCATAGCGCCACAAAGGCTGCTGCGTGGCATCGGCCGTGGTGTGTTTTACCCCCTGCGTCTGTATCAGCATCTTGTGGGCAAAAATGCCTTTCCCCTCAAAGACAGTGAACTGCGCATCCGGCGACAGCCACAGGTTATGCAACTCTTCCCCGTTATCCGCCTGCTCCAGGCAATAAACCAGCGGACCGCGCTGCACCGCTACTTTGCCTGCTACATGGCGCAGCAGCGGGTTGCCGTAAACACGGCGCACCGGCATCGGCAGCGTCAGCGTGAGGGTATCGCCCTCCTGCCAGCGACGCTGAATGTGCAGATAGCCTTTGCGGATATCCTGCGCAACGTCCGTGCCGTTAAGCTGTACCTGTGGGCTGGCGCACCAGTCGGGCAGCCGCAATGCCAGGGTATGGTCGACCGGCTGAGGGGAATCAATGGTCAGTGTGACCTGCTCCTGCCACGGATAATTACCACTGATGCGCAGGCGCAGCGTCCGATCGTTGACCGGGATCTCGACGCTGTTGCCAATGTAGAGGTTGATATAGAGCGCATCCTCGCGTGGCGTATAGAGATAATGGCCGAGCGAGGTCAGTACACGGGCAATATTCGGCGGGCAGCAGGCACAGCCAAACCAGCGCTGGCGAACCGGCTTTACATGATCGTATATGTGGTTGAACTTCAGCGATTTCGGGTGCACTTCCAGCGGGTTCACGTAGAAGAAATGTTTACCGTCCAGCGCCATGCCGCCGAGCACCGTGTTATATAGCGCGCGTTCCATCACGTCGGCGTACTGACTATCGGCCTCCATTTCCAGCATCCGGCGGGCAAACATCATCAGGCCAATCGAGGCGCAGCTTTCAGCATAGACGGTGTCGTTCGGCAGGTCGTAATCGCTGCTGAATGCCTCGCCGCTGCTCTGTGAGCCAATGCCACCGGTAATGTATAACTGGCGCTGAGCCATGTTGTTCCACAAACGTAAACAGTCCTGGCGCTTGCCTTCATCCTGACTTAATCGCGCAAGATGAGCCACCCCGGTCATCAGGTAGACAAAACGCACCGCATGACCGATCGCCGTCTGCTGTTCGGCCAGCGGCTGATGCGCCTGGCTGTAGGCCTTGTCTTTGACCATCCATGCAGGGCCGTAGTTGTGCCAGTAGGAGGTGCGCCCACGTTTTTCATATTCGACGTCATAGAAGTGCGGGTGTGTGCCGCGTTGCTCAACGAAATAATTCACCAGCGTCATATAACGTGGTTCCTGGGTGACTTCATAAAGGCGCATTAACGCCAGTTCGATCTCCGGGTGACCGGGGTAGCCGTGAAGCTGATTAACGCCCGGGCCAAACACCGTATCGATATGGTCGGCGAGGCGGCAAACCACCTCCAGCAGGCGGCGCTTGCCGGTGCCCTGGAAGTACGCGACCCCTGCTTCAATCATATGGCCGGCGCAGTAAAGCTCATGGCACTCGGCCAGGTTAGTCCAGCGATCTTCCGGTGCTTTCACCGTGAAGTAAGTGTTGAGGTAACCGTCGTCACACTGGGCGGCGGCGACCAGTTCGATCACCTCGTCGGCGGTCTTTTCCAGCTCTGCGTCAGGCTTTTGACAGAGTGACCAGGCGACCGCTTCCAACCATTTCGCCACATCGCTGTCCTGGAAGACCATGCCGTAAAATTCTCCCTCCTGAAGCCCGGCGGCAATGCGAAAGTTTTCAATCGCATGGCTGGGATCGGCCTCGGCAATTCTGTCGTTCAGCGCATCCCACTGGTAGGGGATAACGACATCACGCACCAGTTGTTGGTACTGGCCGAGAAAGGCATCGTTAATTTTCAATTTATGCAGACTAACTTCCATTACAGACTCCTTAAGACTGAACATGACGCTGACGCAAATCGCCGGAAATACGCGCCATCAAGGGATTGTTGAGCTTGCAGGCGCGGATAGAGAACGCCAGTAGCAGGTGGAACAGGGCGGGCAGTAACGTTTCCATCAGGGTGATGCCCTGCAACGATGCGGGGGTCTGATTACCCGCGCCCGGTTGGTAGGCGACAAAGATAAACACCAGACTGATGATCCCCGCACTGGAGGCCCAGGCGAGCTTGATGAAGAACAGGTTGAAGGCGAAGTTCATGCCTGAAGAACGCACGCCGGTTTTCCACTCGCCGTAGTCGTCCGAAAACGCCATTAATGAAAAGTGCAGCGGCAGGGTGAAACCTAAAATTACGCCGTTGCCGAGGATCACCGCCAGCCACATTGTCTGGTGTGCAGGCCCGGCTGGCAGAAACCACATCATTACCGACAGTACCGCCAGCACCAGGTTGGTGTAGTAGTAGAGTTTCACGGTATCAATGCGCTTCGACAGCGGGTTTACAAGCACCGAACCGAGAATGGAGGCGAAGGTCACCATGGTGAAGAACAGCGAGGTGTAACCGGTGCTGCCTTCAAGCACATAGGTGATGAAGTACATATAACCGCCGCCACGAATATTGAACACGTTGATGAGCAGGAATGACATCAGCAGCATCAGCAGCAACTGATCGTTCTTGCGCAGTCCTGCCATATGTTCACGCAGGGTGAATTTGCCCATCATCGCCAACGGCACGCGCTCACGCACCCAGAAGAAGCAGCAGAGGAACATCACCACTGCGATGGCACAGAGCACGCCTACGCCCAGCTGATAACCCTGCGCAGCATTGCCCTGACCCAGCGCGGAGACCAGCCACGGCAGGCCCACTGAGACCAGAAACCCGGCCACACCGCAGAGAACAAAGCGCCAGGACTGGCAGGAGATCACTTCGCTATGGCGGGTGGTCATGGTATTGATTAAGGCGCAGTAGGGCACGTTAATGGCGGTATAACCCACTGACAATAAAAGATAAGTTCCGAAAGCCCAGGCGATTTTCACATGCATACTGGCATCCGGTACGGTGAAGGTCAGCACGCCGATAATGCCGATAGGCAGGGCAATCCATAGCTGCCACGGACGAAAACGGCCCCAGCGGCTTTGGGTTCGGTCGGCAATGATTCCCATCACCGGGTCGGAAATAGCGTCAAAAATACGTAATGCCATGAACAGCGTGCCGACCAGCGCCGGGGTTAAGCCAAAAATATCGGTATAGAAGAAAGTCAGGAAATTCATGATCAGGCAGGTAATGACTGTTCCGCCTGCATCGCCTAACCCATAGCCTATTTTTTCACGAACGGATAATTTATCGTCCAGCCGGGTTTGCGCCGAATCGGTATTAGAAATTAATGTTGAAGTCATGGAAAACGCCTCACGGTTATTCCAAATAATAAGCCGCTTATTTGCGGATTTTGTTTTGTAGTTTGCAAAGTACCTTATTTATTTTGCATTGAATTCAGCACGCAACAAGGGAAGGAAAAAGTACAAAAAGGTGACAATTCCGACCTGATGAAGAAAATGTGATTTCGATCCAGCGTAGGGTGCATTTATCATTAATAATCAATACTAAAAAGAGGTTAACAACACTTTATTAGCGGGAATGAACATATTTATGCTCGAATTATCCATAATACTTCCGATCCGGGTACAAAATGGTGGGCTGTTTATTTCCCGCGGTGTAGGGAGTCATCCATCACGTACGCTCCATTCCTGGGAAGTTATTTTTGTGGAAAAGGGGACATTAACGATTCGTGAAGAGGATAAGGTTTTTACGGTAAACGCCGGTGAGAGTCTTTTACTCTGGCCGCAGCGTCGTCATGTAGGCGTGGGGGAATTTCCGGCGGATTTAAAATTCTATTGGCTGCATTTTGAATTAACGCAGTCGATGGAAAAAACATTACAACACTCAGTATTAGCGTTACCTCAGCATACGGCTTTAAGCGATCCGCAATATATGACCGGCCTGTTTCGACAGTTTTTACATGAGCAGGAAAATATACATCGCAGCGTAGCGCTGGAGTGTATTTTGCTGCTGATTCTGCAACAGATTTCAGCATCAGCCCTGAGCGAGCAGGCGGCTGACAACCCCGGAATTGCCCTCGCCTGGAAAGCCCGACAGATGATTGGCACACATTTTCACTTGCCGATTTCGGCCTCAACGCTGGCAAAAGAGTTGCACTGTAATGTGGATTACCTGGGGCGTGTTTACCGTCGTGCTTTTCGTCTGACACTCACCGAAGCCATCCATCGCCAGCGGGTGCGGGCGGCAGAGAAATTGCTGATCAGCGATTCATTATCGCTAAAGGAGGTAGCGGTACAGTGTGGATTTCATGATGTGGGCTACTTTCGCCAGATTTTCCGCAAGCACACCGGCATTACGCCCGCCGCATGGAAGCGCCGGTATTGTAAGGAGCATATTAATTCGGGGTGACGGGTTTGCTCCCTCTCCCTGTGGGCTGAGGAATCCCCACAAAAAATACGAGCACGGACAGT
>DFPL01000190.1:0-13163 GCA_002377245.1 Enterobacteriaceae bacterium UBA3516 | reverse complement strand
GGGCATCAGGCCGCAGAGGATTACTGCCCGTAATAGGCATTCGCCCCGTGCTTACGCAGATAGTGCTTATCCAACAGCTCAGACTGCATGTCCGGTAGCTGTGGGGCCAACTGGCGGGAGAACAGGCCCATGTAGGCACACTCTTCCAGCACAACCGCGTTGTGTACCGCATCTGCCGCGTCTTTGCCCCAGGCAAACGGGCCGTGGGAGTGGACCAGCACCGCCGGAACCTGCAACGGGTTCAGATCGCGCGCTTCAAAGGTCTTGATGATCACTTCGCCGGTTTCGTACTCATACTCACCGTTGATCTCCTCAGAGGTCATCAGCCGTGTACACGGAATGGTGCCATAGAAGTAATCGGCGTGCGTTGTGCCCCAGGCAGGCAGGTCGAGGCCAGCCTGCGACCAGATGGTGGCGTGGCGGGAGTGGGTATGGACAATGCCGCCAATCTCCGGGAAGCGACGATACAGCGCCAGGTGCGTCGGCGTATCGGAAGAGGGCTTTTTACTGCCTTCCACGACTTTACCGCTGGCTACCTCCACCACCACCATATCCTCGGCTTTCATTACCTCGTACTCGACGCCGGAGGGTTTGATCACCATCAGACGGCGGGTTTCATCGACCGCACTGACGTTACCCCAGGTGAAAGTAACCAGCCCGTGTGCGGGCAGCGCCAGGTTTGCCGCCAGTACCTCGGCTTTCAGTTGTTCTAACATGCGAATCCTCCTTCCTGCATACGGGCTTCAATCCAGCGACGGGCCTGGATGATCTCCAGCACCGGCTCTTTGGCTTTTTCGGTCCACATCTCAATCAGAAATGCGCCGCGATAATTGAGGTCTTGTAACGTGCTGAAGACGTTCACGAAATCTACACATCCTTCACCGAACGGCACGTCACGGAACTGACCCGGACTGGTTTCGGTCACGGGCTGCGTGTCTTTCAGGTGGATGGCGGCGATACGGTCGATGCCAAGCGCCAGTTCCGCCGGAACGTCGTTGCCCCACGCGCTAAGATTGCCCACATCCGGGTAGACGGTGAACCACGGCGAAGCGAGCATCTCGTCCCACTTCTTCCATTTGGTGATGGAGTTCATAAACGCGGTGTCCATGATCTCCACCGCCAGCATCACCTGCGCGCCTGCCGCCTGTTTCACCGCCCACGCCAGCCCTTCGGTGAAGCGCTGCTGGGTGCCCGCGTCATGCTCTTCGTAATAGACGTCATACCCGGCAAGCTGGATGGTGCGAATACCCAAATCACGCGCCAGCTTGATGGCTTTGGTCATGATGTCGCGGGCGCGTTCACGCACCGCTTCATCACGGCTGCCGAACGGGAAACGGCGGTGTGCGGAAAGGCACATCGACGGAATCGACACATTGGTTTCCAGCATCGCTTCCACTAATGAGGCGCGCTGGGCGGTGGTCCATTCGAGTCGCGAGAGGCGCTCGTCGGTTTCGTCGACGGACATTTCCACGAAGTCGAATCCGCAGCTTTTAGCCAGAACCAGACGCTCCGGCCAGGATAGGTCTTTCGGTAACGCTTTTTCATAAATACCTAATGGATGGTTACGCATGTTCAGGCTCCCCAGATGTCGCGAATGCGCGCATGGAATGCTTCAGCCACCTGCTGCGGATTGGCGGCACCCGAAAGGGCGCGCCCGGCAATAAAGGCTTTCACGTTGATCTCTTTAAACAGCGGCAGGTCGGCGGGGGTGATACCGCCAGTGACGGAAAGCTCAAGACCGATATCCGACAGCGCTTTAATGCGTGCCAGGTCCGCGTCGCCCCACTGCTGGCCGCTGGCCTGTGCATCGCGGCCACGATGATAAATCGCCTGGCGCACGCCGGTGCTGTACCAGTCGCGGGCATCATCAAACGTCCAGTTACCAAAGAGCTCAATCTGAATTTCGCCGCCGCGGGCGGCGGCAACGGCATGGCCTTTCTCGATGGTTGCCAGGGGGGCTGCACAGATGATGGTCATCCAGTTGGCACCGGCGCCCAGCGCCTGCTGGGCCAGGGTTTCACCCGCGTCGGCCACTTTCCAGTCGGCCACGATGATTTTCTCCGGGCACTGGGCGCGTAAGGCACGCACGGCGTTCAGCCCTTCGCTGAGGCAGAGAATGGTGCCGGCTTCCACGATGTCGACGTGGTCTTTTAACAACGCCACGTCGCGCTGGGCGGCAGCAAGGTCGGTGTGGTCGAGCGCCAGTTGCAGTAATGGTCGGCTCATAAAGAGTGCTCCTTAATGCGGGCGTGAAAGCCCTGAAGTGCTTCAATTAAAATCTGGTAACGGTGATATTTGCGCTGGTAGGCCGCGTGGGCGTTCATGTCCGGCGTCAGGGTGTGCATCTCGTAATTGAGGGTCTGCTGGGCGTCGGTAAAGCTGGCGTAGACCCCGGTGCCGACGAGGGCGGCGATGGCCGCGCCAAAGCAGCCGGTCTCTTTGACCTGCGGCAGTTCAACGGGCAGGCCGCTGACGTCTGCCAGCATCTGCATCCACACCGGAGAGTGGGCCGGACCGCCGGTGACGCGCAGGGCACGAACCTCGGTAAAGCGTTCACGCATGCGGTTGAGGTGCGTCATGTGGCTGAACACTACCCCTTCGTAGACCGCCTGTAATAAGTGCGCGCGGGTATGTAGCGCCTGCATGCCATAAAAGCCGCTGGTCATGTCCAGCCCGGCATTGCTGCCGTACAGGAACGGCAGGAAGAAGACCTCGCTGGCGGCTTTTGGCAGGCTGTCGACGAGCTGATTGATCTCAGCAAAGCTGATGTCGCCCCACTGCGCGGTCAGCCATTCAAGGTTGCCGGACGAGGTGGGGCTGGCTTCGTGCACGATGTACTGTCCGTTGTTAACGTAGCGCCCGTAGACGTAAGGGTGCGATTCGTTATCGCGCAGCCCGTCGGCGATGCCGCTGGTGACCGCCCAGGTCCCCATTACGGCGTTCAGCGTATGTTCATCATCAAGCCCTGCGCAGAGCGCGGTAGAAACCACATCAAACAGACCGCCCACGACGGGCGTGCCCGCCGCGAGACCGGTAATGGCGGCTGCCTGAGAGGTGATTTCACCGCTGATTTGGGATGAGCCCACAATGGGCGGTAGCGCAGCGTTGATTTCGCTGATGCCCAGCCACTGCGTCAGGCAGGGGTCGTATTGCCCGCTGGTCATGTGGTAGAGGTTGGATTCAGAGATATTGCTCTCTTCACACCCCTTCACGCCGGTCAAACACCAGCGCAGATAATCGTGGCCCATCATCACGCAGCCAATTTGCGCGTAACGCTGCGGCTCGTTCTCTTTTACCCAACGCAGCAGCGAGGCCGGGTGGCCGGTCCAGAGGGTCTGGCGCGTTAACGGGTAGAGTTTTTGTGGAATGCCGTCCTGCTGCCAGCGCCTGACGATGTCCAGCGCACGACGATCGGAAGAGAGAATCGCGGTGCCCATCGGCTGGTCATTTTTGTCGAGCAAAAACAGTCCCTTGCCCTGAGCGGAAATGCCCACGCCTTTAATTTGCTCACCGCGAATACCGGTGCGTTGCAGCAGGCGGGCAATGGTCGCCGCGCAGTGCTGCCACAGAGCCGTCATGTCGCGCTCGGCCCAGCCAGGCTGCGGGCTGAGGGTGCGAACGGACTGGCGTTCAATATCGAATTCTTTGCCCTGGCTGTTGTACAGGCCTGCTTTCAGATAAGTACCGCCACAATCGATACCCAGCCAGAAGGTCTCTTTTTCACTCATCTTTTTTTCCTGTTTTACTCCCTCTCCCGGTGGGAGAGGGGGAGAGCCTGGTTTGCACCCTCTCCTGGTGTGAGAGGGTTGGGGTGAGGGCGTCACACCGCACCTTGCTTTTGCTCCCTCTCCCTGTGGGAGAGGGCTGGGTGAGGGCATCAGACCGCACGTTTCGGCGCATTCACCACGCCAACAGACGACGCTTTGGCATCACACTTGGACGGCAGCAGCAGCGCCATCAGCGCGGCAATCGCCAGCGAAATCGCCAGGCAGTAAACGCCTGCATCTTTGCTGTACAGGGTGATCAGCACGCCTACCGCATAGGGGCCGCAGAAGCCGCCGAGGTTGCCCAGGGCGTTGATAACGCCGCGTGCGCCACCGGCCATTTCGGCACTGAACAGGCGGGCTGGAATGGTCCAGAACACACCCGCAGCGGATTGCAGGAAGAAGCCGCACCCGACCAGCGCGGTATAGGAGAGCCAGACGCTCTCTTTGAGCACCACGGAGAGGAACATGCAGGTCGCAAAGCCAATCAGCGGCAGGGAAACGAACAGTTTGCGTTTCCCGGTGCGGTCAGACAGAGAAGAGAACAGGAACATCCCGGCAATGGCACCCACGTACGGCAGGATGGCGAGCATTCCGACCTGGCCCATGCTGGTGTGGGTCAGCTCTTTCAGGATGGTCGGCAGCCACAGGGTGTAGCCGTAAATCCCGGTCTGGTAGAAGAAGTTGAGGGCGATGAGCTGCCACATGGTGCGGTCAGACAGCACGGCGCTCAGCGAGGCATTCACCACGGTTTTACCGGCGATGGCACGCTGCTCGGCGGCGAGGGTTTCCACCAGGTAATTCTTCTCAGCGTCAGAAATCCAGCGGGCCTCCTGCGGACGGTCATAGATGGTCAACACCCATAACACCAGCACGACGAGGGAGAGCAGGCCTTCGATGATGAACAACCAGCGCCAGTCGAGTGCGGTGATGATCCAGCCGGACAGCGGGGCGGTGATGATCCCGGCAATCGGCACGAACATGATGACAATCGCGTTTGCACGGCCACGTTCAGCATCGGGGAACCAGTTACTGATCATGGTGAGGACCACCGGCAGCATGCCACCTTCTGCGACACCGAGCAGGAAGCGCAGGGCCAGCAGTTGGTAGTGGTTGGTAACAAGCCCGGTGAGAACGGAGATCACGGCCCAGGCGACCAACGACCAGCCGATGAATTTTTTACCGCTGCCGTGAACGGCAATTTTTCCGCCCGGCACCTGCAAGAAAAGGTAACCGAGGAAGAAAATACCGCCCGCCAGTCCTGCCATGGTCGCAGTGATACCCAGGTCCTGATCCATACCGCCGGGCATCGCAAAGGCGATATTCACACGGTCCATATAAGAAATAATACACGCGATAAGAATAGGGGGAATAATTCTTAACCAGCGTTGGCGCGGAATATCCGCTGATGTAGTGTAAGAGGAAGTGTTCATATTAATCTCTCGTTAAAAGTAACTGGCCTTGCGATTAAATTGACGCTTTATATTTATTGTCTGGCTTTGTTTAACGCGTTAATGCCATCGCGTAATATGGCTATGCGATGATTCGCATCAGCATTAGCATCAATTTCCAGTAATTTAATACCGGCAAACTGTAGTTTTGCTGAGTCAGCCACATTAAATAATTCTTTAGCACTTTCTACCGTGAGCAGGCTTTCCGGGCAGAAAGGAGAGAAGGGCGTGTGCAGGTCAGTCCATTCACCGTACGGCCCTTCAGTGGCGGTGCCGGAGAACATCAGCGCCCCCAATTTTCCAGCGGCTTTCACCGCCTGGGTGTGTACCCGCGGCAGGGTGGTATTGCGCCCTTCGATGGCCGACCGCGCCCAGTTAATACAGATATCAATGTTGTAACCGGCAAGCGTCTCCAGTACGTTTTCCAGTGGCAGAAAACCCTTGCGTGGCGCAGGTTGGTTCATGGCATCACAATGTTCCAGTACGAGTGAGCATGACCAGTCCCAGGCGGCAATCTCTTTGATGGATCGGGCAAACGCATCGGTCGCCTGCGCCACGTTCGCATTGCCGGCCAGCGGTGCCGCCTGCAGTTCAAGGCTGATAACCTTGCCCGTAAAACGCTTGTTTACCGCGTTGATTTTGTTCAGTAAATGACGATGGAATTCGACGCATGCCCTGCGCTGGTCTTCATCACTGGAGGCCAGACCGAAGGCCCCATTGCCGCCGCCACGACGACGCATGGTTTCGGGGATGGCGGTGACCACCATTTCCCACTCCTGCGGCGTATGCTGGAACAACCAGTCATCGCCATAGGGGTGAAAGTGCTCATGGCACGGTTGCTCCAGCCCGCGGATGTGGGGCGTGTCCGCGAGTAAGCGCCAGAATTCCGTCTCTTCTTGTTCGCTCTTTTGATGAAAGGAAGGCGCACAAGGGTATGCACCGATAATATAACCGGCGTCATTTCTTTCCATTTTTCTTCTCCTGTTATTTATCGACTATCGATAAATAAATAACGGATTAATTCAATGCAGAAACCGCAACTTTAACCACTATTTTCCTGATGGCGGTTTCCCGGTGTTTATTACATGCAGGGCGGTGAACGTCCTGCGGGAAAAAGATGGCGTAGCTTCCGGGGACCATTTCTATTAAAGATTCATTCTCACAGTCGTGATAAAAAATAATATCCCGCTGCGCAAGTAATTCTTCGCTCACTACGTTATTCCCGGTATCAATAGCCACACCGATCTGTTCTTCACCAGACCAGAGGAACTGAATGTCCAGATAACGGCGGTGCACTTCCGGGCGCAGTTCATCGTGCGGACGGGTGGTCAGGTCGAGGATCTGCGCGTAAATCGTGCGTCCTTCAATTTCGACCACCCCGGTCTCCAGTGTGCTGAAGTCCGTGGTGCGCAGAAATTCCAGCGCTTTTTCAATCGCTGCCGGATACCGGCAGGCGTTAGGTTGAGAAATGTGACCATAGATCATGATGATATTCCTTACAGCGCTTTGATTTTTGCCCACACGCTGTCGTCAACGGTGATCCCGTTACGGCGGTTCTCTTCCAGCAGACGGCTAAACTCATGGCCCGGCAGGCGGACAGGCACATCTTCATCGGCACGTTCTGCGGTGGTGATGTAATCCATGATGCGTTGCAGCTTGGCATCGCGGCTGGCACCGTCGATCAGTTTGTCTACTTCAATGGCAATGAAGACCTGCGAAATGTTGAACTCATCGCTGTTGTCTTCGGTTACGGCAGCAACGGAAGAGCCATCGGAAAGCAGGGTGGCGATCATGTCCAGCACGATGGAGAGGCCAGAACCTTTCCAGTAGCCCATTGGCAGAATGCGGCGGTTTTTCTCAATCGGCGCCGGGTCTTTGGTCAGGTTGCCTTCGTCGTCGAAACCCCCGTCAACCGGTAGCTGGCGACCTGCCAGGCGGTTCACTTCCAGCATGCCGTAGGAGAACATCGACATGGACATGTCCACCATGGTGATCGGCGTGGACGGAATGGCGACGATCAGCGGGTTGGTGCCGATGCGGCACTCTTTGGCACCCCACGGTGGCATCACGGCAATGGAGTTGGTCCAGCAGATACCGATGTAGCCTTTTTCCGCCGCCTGCCAGCCGTAGCTGCCGCCGCGCATCCAGTGGTTGGCGTTACGCACCGCCACCAGACCAATACCGTGGTCGGATGCCAGTTCGATGGCCCGATCCATCATTTTTTTGGCGGTCAGGTTGCCAATGGAACGCTGAGCATCCCACTGTTCAATGGCGCCCAGGGAAGTGATGCGTTTTGGTAACGCGTCGGGAATGATGTCGCCGTTCTCCAGTTGTTGAATAAAGCGCGGGAAACGGTTTACGCCGTGTGAATAGACCCCGGACTCGGTGGTGCGGGCAAACATCTCCGCGCAGGCATCGGCAGTTTCTGCCGCCACACCGCGTGCCAGCAGGACACGGTTAAACTCATTTTTAAGGTCAGAAAAACTCAACAACATACGTTTTCTCCATAACTTCTTCGTTTTACATAGTGGAATCGCATTCCACTAAACAGTGTTGGGTGGCAAAAATGCACCAGCAGGGCCGGTGCGTTTTCCATTTTTGTTTTTTATGACCCCCCGAGAAAAAGGAGGCGCAGTGAGATTATGTGCCCCCTGTCCTGGTGTTGGCGGAGAGCAGTGAATGTGCTTTTAATTTCACTATGCGAAATCTGATTTCAAATATAGCGATCATGATTTCACAAAGCAATCCATGCATATATTTTTGAAATTCAATTAAATCAATGAATTACAAAATTTCTGTTCAGATCGTGAAGTGAAACACACTTTGCGCTACCATCAGGTCGCCACAAAACGGAGAGCGGAAGCGATGAACACAAAAGAGAGTGACACCACGCAGGAAAAAGAGCGGCCGGCAGGAAGCCAGAGCTTGTTTCGCGGCTTGATGTTGATTGAGATATTGAGCAATTACCCGAACGGTTGTCCTCTGGCGCATCTGTCAGAACTGGCCGGGCTAAATAAAAGTACCGTGCACCGATTACTGCAGGGGCTGCAATCCTGTGGCTACGTCACCCCCGCGCCTGCCGCCGGGAGTTACCGGTTGACCACCAAATTTATCGCCGTGGGGCAAAAGGCCCTGACGTCGCTAAATATCATCCATGTTGCGGCACCGCATCTGGAAGCGTTGAACCTCTCCACCGGAGAAACCATCAACTTCTCCAGTCGCGAAGACGACCACGCCATACTGATTTATAAGCTGGAGCCGACCACCGGCATGCTGCGCACCCGCGCGTACATTGGCCAGCATATGCCGCTCTACTGCTCAGCGATGGGCAAGATTTACATGGCGTTTGGTCAGCCCGAGTATGTAAAAGAGTACTGGGAGACGCATCAGGAGCAGATTCAGCCGCTGACGCGCAATACCATTACGGGGCTTCCGGCGATGTACGATGAGCTGGCGCAGATTCGTGAAGGTGTGATGGCGATGGACAGAGAAGAGAATGAGCTGGGTGTGTCCTGTATTGCCGTGCCGGTGTTTGATATTCACCACCGCGTGCCTTATGCCATCTCCATTTCACTCTCAACGTCGCGCTTAAAACAGATCGGCGAGAAAAATCTGCTGAAGCCGCTGCGAGAAACCGCAGAGGCCATCTCCAACGAGCTGGGATTTACGCTGCGGGTGTAGGCAGAACGCCAGATGTGGTTAGGCAGATGACAGATCTGGCAACAACCCTTGCCAGGATCAAAGCGAAGGCGGGGCATTTTCTGGCACTCTGGCGGCATTCAACGTCAGGCGGGGTAGAGAATGAACCGTTTTATTATGGCGGATTCCGCCAAATGTATTGGCTGTCGCACCTGCGAAGTCGCCTGCGTGGTGTCGCATCAGGAAAATCAGGACTGCGCATCCGTCTCTCCAAAAACCTTCAGTGCCCGTATTCGGGTGGTCAAGAGCGGGGCGCTAACCACCGCAGTGACCTGCCACCATTGTGAAGATGCGCCCTGTGCCAACGTCTGCCCGGTGGGGGCGATCAGCCGGGTGAGCGGTACGGTCTACGTCGAACAATCCCTCTGTATTGGGTGCAAAAGCTGCATGTTGGCCTGCCCGTTTGGCGCGATGGAGGTGACAAGTCAGGAGGGGCAGGTACAGGCGTTGAAATGCGATCTCTGCCTGCACCGCGAGACCGGGCCTGCTTGCGTAGAAGCTTGCCCCACTCAGGCGCTGAGCTGCATTGACCCTGCCAGACTGCGGCAGGTGCGCCTTAATAATCACTTAGCGTAAGTTATTGAAGTTCCAGGTCACCGTCAGGCTGTAACGCCAGTCGCGCCCGTGCGTATCGGTGGGCATGTCCCCGGTCGGGCGTGCGGCTTCAACGGCGACGCTATAGTGGCGATTGTCACCCACCATCACCCCTGCCGCGACAGAGCTTAAACGTTGATGACGAAAACCCGGCTGGTTAAACCAGGTACGTGCGGTGTCGGCGAGGAGATAGGGCTGCACGGTTGCCAGCCATTTACTCTCTTTGCGGTTATGCAGATAGCGCAATTCAACTTGTCCACCATAGCCGTAATCCCCCTGCGCTTCTCCATCCTGGTAGCCGCGGCCAAAGCGTTGCGCGCCAAAGCTGACGCGTTCAGCCTCGGGCAGGTCGTTATCTGACCATACACCTTCCAGTGAACTGGACAGGCGCACGTTCTCCGCCACCAGCCAGGCGGCGTCGAGATTGCTTTTCCAGCGGGTAAAGTCGATATCGGTACCCTGGGTGGGGGAGGCGTCTGCGCCTAAGGCGTCCAGCCCATGCCGAACGGAAACGCTGCCGCTGAGGCTACTTTTTGAGGCAGTAAACTCGCGAAACCCATTCACACCAAACTCCAGCGCCGGGTAACGCACGTGCTGATTTTGCTCCGGCAAAGCCAGCGTCTGTCCAAATCCGCGTGCCCGCAGCCGGTAGTCGTTACGCCGATCGGTGTAATCAATGCCGCCAAAAACGCTGAGCTGTTTTTGCCGTGTCAGCAGCCAGGGGTAATTCAGGCTCAAGCCACCGTTGTATTGGGTGGTTTTCTGTCGGGCATCAACCGCGATACCGTTTGGCAGATAAAGTATGGGATCGTAGCCCTTAGGATCATCGCGGTAATAGCTGCCTTTAAGCTGCAGATTCAGTCCCTCATCGTTAAGGAACTGCTGATAATTAAGTCCGACATAATCCTGTTCATCGCCATCACCCAGGGGCACGAAGGTGGCAACCCCAAGCTGATCGCCATAGCTCGTCAGATTGCTCAACGTACCATTCACCAGCGCCAGGCTTTGCCCACGGCGGGTGTCGAGCGTCGACGAGATGTCCCAGATGTGCGGCTGATCGGCGTTAACGTCCATCACCGCCGCGCCATAAATGTTCTTCGGCAACTGCGCATTGACGTCGACTTTGGTTCCCGGTGTGCGGGTCATTAACTGACTGTAGCGATCGAACAGCGCCTGCGAAAGGGGCTTTTCGGCCATGATTTTTTCCGCCAGTCGTTTGAGACGTGCGGCAATACTCGCGTTGTTACTGTTGATTTCGCTGTGTGCGACGTAGCCTTCCACGAGAATAATTTTTATCGTCCCGTCATGAAAATTATCGTCCGGTAGCCAGGCGTAAGAGAGCGGGTAACCGTCTGCCCGGTAGCGCGCGGTGATGTCGTTCGCCAGCGCGATAATGGTTTTCAATGGCACGGTCTTTCCGGCATAGGGGCGAAAGGGCTGAAGCAGGGACTTCAGCGGATACACCGTGCCGCCGACGAACTGAATGTGCCTGACCTGTACTGGCGTATTCGGGGTGAGTTTGCTCTCTGGCTTTGTCACCGAGACTTTGGGTGCGGAAGTGGGGCGCGTATCAGATTCCTGAGTAGTGCGTGAAGATTTGGCCGGGTTTGCGGAATCGACAATCGCTGGAAGCGTATCTGCATGAGCCAGTGACAGTATGCCGGTGCAGAGCAGCACGGAGCAGAGTGGCAGTTTCATCGCTCAGTCCCTTTTATGTTCTTGTCACCCTTTTAAAGCACGGGTGAACGCACGTGCTGTGAAGAAGTGCCCCCGTGAGGGGGCACAAAAGGCCTTACTGACTTTTTGGTTTCAGAATGCCGCCAACTAAACCGTTCACTAATCCCGGCTGGCTGGTTGTGGTCCCACTGGTGTTGGATACGTTATTAGTGACGGAAGCGTTAACATCCGCCGTTAAGGTATTGACCGTCGCCCCGACGTTGGCGAGTAGCCCGTTCTTGCTGGCGTCCACGTCCGCGGTTGCTGAAATGCCACCCGTACTGGCGGTGGAGGTGCCGTTGCCTGTCGACGCTGACGCGGGTTTCACCAGACCGCCGACGTCAGTCACCGTCTGACCAACGGTCTGTACAACCTGACCAACGCCTGCAAGGTTCGGATTAGAGGCAGTGACGTTGCTGCCTACGCCGCTGACGCCGTTACCGACCGTGGTCAACAGATTGTTCACCGGCGTGCCCAGCCCGGTGGTGGTGCCGACGCCCTGCGTCAATTTACCGACGCCGCTGGTGGTGTTATTCACCAGTGTTGTTGTACCGGTGGTCAGTTTGGTGACGCCATCGCTGGCCACCACATTCGTCAATGAATTACCGGTGGTACTGACCACCTGACCGGTTTTGTCGACAACCGTGCCTGCAAGTCCCGTGACCGGTGCGAGGCCCGTATTCGCTGTTGTGCTGGCAAGGTTGGTGCCGACGCCGGAGACGGTGGTGCCAAGCGACGTCACCGTTGAGGTGACCCCCTGTACCGTGGTGCCGACGCCATTCGGGTTGTTTGAATTGCCAATCCCGGTGGTCACCCCGGTACCGGTAGTATTCAACGCGCCGCCCAGACCCGTGACCGTCGTGGCAACCGTTGAGGTGACCGGATTGTCGCTCGGGAGCTGGCTGCCCAGGCTATCCAGTGTGCCGCCGACGTTGGAAACTGCCGTCCCTGCATCGCTGACAACGGTATTTAAGGGCGCATTAGAGGCGGTGGATCCGCCGCCGTTATTCCCACCGGTTCCCCCATCGCTGCCGCCACTGTTGCCACCCGTGCCTCCGCCGCTGCCACTCCCGTTATTGGCACCCGTGCCGCCGGTGCCGCCGTCAGTGCCGCTACCCGTACCCCCATCGGTGCTGCCGCTTCCGCCGCTGCCATCTGAGCCATTACCTGCGGTCTGGCCGTCTGTACCCGAGGTTTGATTATCTTTCAGTTTGGAATATGACCCGCCGCTGCTCCCACTGCAGGCCGATAAGGAGAATGCAAGAATGACCGCCACCGCGATTGCGCTCAGGTGGCTAATTTTATCTGTTGCCATGATAAGACCCTCTGAAATAAAACGCCGCTTGGCGTATTAATCAGTGTAAATGGGGTTTTCGGTCTCGGTGGAAATTGTTAGAAATATTTTGTGAGTAAGTTAAAAAATATGATTATTCTTAATCTTGATTTATTTTGGCAATATTAAATATCATTAAAAACAATGTGTTAAATAATGTATTTAACAGTTTAGCGTGGCTTAACAGGTCTTTTGGTGTGTAGTCTTGTTTAACTTAGAAATATATTTTTCATTTGCCTTGAAATTATATAGAGATCTGCATTGACGATATATTGATGGGAAAACAAGGCAATAATAATTAACCATTAAATAGGCATGGTTATTGGCGAGGTTATAACTGCCCCTCAAGGAGAGGGGCTAATTTATTTAACTGTTCTCGCGCCAGGCGTTTTCAATCTCTTCAGCAAGAATTTTCACCCCCGCTTCGATCTTATCCGGGTCCGGGACATAGTTCATACGCATGCACTGGTGGGTGTGTGGCCAGGGTTTGTCGAGGCCAGGGAAGAAATAGTCACCCGGTACCATCAGCACGCCGCGTTTTTTCAGTCGTTGATAGAGAAGCTCGGTGGTTATCGGTAAATCCTTAAACCACAGCCACAGGAAAAT
>DFPL01000056.1 GCA_002377245.1 Enterobacteriaceae bacterium UBA3516 | reverse complement strand
ACGCCGAAGCTGTTTTGGCGTGAAGAGACGATATTTCAGCTTGATACAGATAACATCAGTGTGCAGAGATGCGTGCTGACAACAGAATTTGCCTGGCGGCAGTAGCGCGGTGGTCCCACCTGACCCCATGCCGAACTCAGAAGTGAAACGCCGTAGCGCCGATGGTAGTGTGGGGTCTCCCCATGCGAGAGTAGGGAACTGCCAGGCATCAAACACGTGAAGAGCCCATCCTGACGGATGGGCTTTTTGCATTTTATTGCTTTAATTCGCGATAAAAACCACCATCAGGTGGTATTTCACCGTTCACCGTTCACCGTTCACCGTTCACCGTTCACCGTTCAACTTCTGCTGCTCTAACCACCGCATAATTAACGCCACGATCTGTGCAATACCGTTTATATCTAAATTTGGTACATCCAGAACAAGTGGAATGTCACTGGCAACAGCAATAACGTGCTCATCCAGCACGAGCTCATGTGCTTCATGCCCGCAGCCATGGCGAAATAACACTATTTTTGGAACCGCTTCGTGTTTGAAACCTTCCACTAGCACCAGATCCAGCGTTGATGCATCCATCCTGCTGACCAAATAGTGCAAATCCAGCTCGGGTTCTTCCGGCGTTTCTGTCATTAACGCCCAACGCTGCGTACTGGCAACAAGCGTTTGCGCTGCGCCAGCTTTGCGTAATTCGTAACTGTCCTTGCCCGGCTTATCAATATCCATATCATGATGAGTATGTTTGATAAGACCTGGTCTGACGCCTTTTGCACAAAGTGCCGGTATCAGTGCCTTTAATAAGGTTGTTTTTCCCGTACCGCTCCAGGCGGCAATTGCCAGTAATGGAATCACGCTTTTTCTTCCCAACGCGCTAAATCCTCCGGCGTATTTACATTAATAAAAGCGTTCTGTGTATCGCTGAAATCAACAGAACATCCACCCAAACTCCTCAGAAAAACCATCACTCTACGCTCACCGCGTTCAATGTAGTGCTGCAGTTCAGGCACGATCTTTCGGTGAAGTAAGGCTATTGTTGGATGATCGCGCTCACCATCATGGACCCAGACTGCTGATGTGGACTCACTGACCGAACTTAAACGTTTCGCGAGGTTGTGGGGAATAAAAGGGGTGTCGCATGGCGAAAAAAGATACCATTCGCTGTCAATGTGTTGCATCACAGAAAGCATTCCGGCCAACGGACCTGGATAATCGGCAATGCTATCCTGAATGACAGGTAATCCACTTGCCCGATAAATCTCCAGATTGCGATTTGCACTGACAATCAGTTTATCTACCTGCGGCCGCAATGCATGGGCGACATACTGCCATAAAGGTTTACCGTTCAACTCAAGCAAACCTTTATCTTGCCCACCCATGCGTGAGGCTTTGCCTCCTGCCAGGATCACGCCTGTTACCGTACCCATTTCACTCACCCTTATCGCCTCTTTTATTGTGGGATTGACCCTGCTAACGTGTCTGTACCAAGAGTAAGGAGCACGACCATGAAATGTAAACGCCTGAACGAAGTTATCGAACTCCTCCAGCCAGCATGGCAGAAAGAGCCAGAATTAAACCTTATTCAATTCTTGCAGAAACTGGCGAAAGAATCAGGTTACGACGGCGAACTGAGTGATTTAAGTGACGACATCCTGATCTACCATCTGAAAATGCGTGATTCGCAGAAGGATGCGGTGATTCCTGGCATCAAGAAAGATTATGAGGAGGACTTCAAAACCGCGTTACTTCGCGCCCGCGGCGTAATTAAAGAGTAAAAGCTTGTAAGAGGAGCCACCGAAAGCGCAGTGAGATGATATCCTGAATCATTCGTTTTCATTTGCGGATAATGGGATGAACCATAACGCTTTTACTTTCCAGACTCTCCATCCAGACACCATTATGGATGCGCTTTTTGAGCTGGGAATTCGGGTCGACTCAGGCCTGACACCACTCAATAGCTATGAAAATCGCGTCTATCAATTCCAGGATGAAGATCGTCGTCGCTACGTGGTGAAATTTTATCGTCCCGAAAGATGGACTGCCGATCAAATTCAGGAAGAGCACCAGTTTGCCGAGGAACTTCTGCAAGATGAAGTTCCCGTTGCATCCCCCCTTTCCTTTAAACATCAAACGCTGTTAACCCATCAAGGTTTTTACTACGCCGTCTTCCCCAGCCTCGGTGGCCGCCAGTTTGAGCCTGATAATCTCGATCAAATGGAGTGGGTGGGGCGTTATCTGGGACGCATGCACCAGACAGGGCGCAAAGCATGCTTCGCGCATCGTCCTGATATGGGCGTTAAAGAATATCTGATCGAACCCCGGCAGGTGTTTGAAAAGACCACGCTTATACCTTCTGCGTTAAAGCCTGCTTTCCTGAGCGCCGCGGATACGCTGATCGATGCGGTAATGGCGCAGTGGCATAACCGATTTACACGTCTACGTTTGCATGGTGATTGTCATGCCGGAAATATACTCTGGCGTGATGGACCCCTATTTGTTGACCTTGACGATGCCCGTAATGGCCCTGCCGTGCAGGATTTGTGGATGCTGTTACATGGCGATAAAGCCGAGCAGCGAATGCAACTTGAGACCATTATTGAAGCCTATGAAGAGTTCTGTGAGTTCGATACGGCTGAACTAAGTCTTATTGAACCCTTGCGTGCCATGCGTCAGGTTTATTATCTGGCATGGATAATCCGTCGGTGGGAAGATCCTGCTTTTCCGAAAAACTTCCCATGGTTAACTGGGGAAGATTACTGGCGCGAACAAACCTCAACCTTTCTCTGGCAAGTGAAGGCGCTACAAGAACCGCCTTTGCAATTAACGCCATTTTATTAATGTGACACATCCTGGAGAGTATTAACCATGAAGAAAATTTGGCTGGCGCTGGCGGGAATGATTCTGGCATTTAGCGCATCTGCTGCTCAATTCACCGATGGCAAACAGTACATCACGCTGGATAAACCTGTTGCGGGCGAGCCGCAGGTTCTTGAGTTCTTTTCCTTCTATTGCCCTCACTGCTACGACTTTGAACACGTCTGGCACGTTGCTGACGCCGTAAAACAAAAATTGCCGGAAGGCACTAAAATGACCAAATACCATGTTGAGTTCCTTGGCCCATTGGGTAAAGAGATGACTCAGGCGTGGGCCGTGGCCATGGCGCTGGGTGTAGAAGAAAAAATTACCGCACCGATGTTTGAAGCTGTACAGAAAACGCAAACAGTTCAGTCCGTCGCGGATATCCGCGACGTCTTTATCAAAGCAGGTGTGAAAGGCGAAGAGTATGACGCTGCGTGGAACAGTTTTGTGGTGAAATCACTGGTGGCCCAACAAGAAAAAGCGGCTGCTGACCTGCAACTGCGCGGCGTACCGGCCATGTATGTCAACGGTAAGTATCAGTTGAATATGCAAGGCATGGATACCAGCAGCATGGACATCTTTGTCCAACAGTATGCTGACACGGTGAAATTCCTGGTTGAGAAGAAGTAATGAGATAACGCCGGTCACTGACCGGCGTTATGGTACTGACGCTTTATGATTTCAATTTGTTGGTCTTTTTCGTTCCAAAGATTATTCAGCCACTGCTGGAATCCTCGTTTGAAGTTCTTATCACCTACATAATCCCCATGTAAATCAGCGGGAACCGGCAACACATTAATTCGAACCACAATCCTTGTTAATTTTCCGCTTAACATGTCATAAAAAGGTTTGGCTTCATTTTCCGGATAGCACAGTGTGACGTTCAGTAATTTATCGAACTGTGTACCCAAAACACCCAGTGCCATCGCAATGCCTGCGGCTTTAGGCGGTAACAGATGAGTAAAGGTGGAGCGGCTCTGAATACGTTTCTCATCAGTAAAGCGTGACCCTTCAACGAAGTTCACAATGGTGGTTGGGTGTAGACGAAACTTTTCGCAGGAGCGCCGTGTTGTATCAACATCTTTCCCGCGCCGTTCCGGGTGTCGAATCAGATAACCACGCGAGTAGCGACGCATAAAAGGCATGTCCAGCGCCCAGCAGGCGAGCCCAATAAAGGGCACCCAGGCAAGCTGATGCTTTAAAAAATATTTATTCATCGGGATGTGTTGGCGTAAAAGAACACAAAGCACCACGATATCTGCCCAGCTATTGTGGTTACAGATAAGCAGATACCAGTTTTTCTTATTCAGCCCATCCAGACCTTCAACATCCCACTTTAAGTGAGGATTCAGACGTAATAGCCAGGCCAGCCCTTCACACCAGCAATACATCATAAAGTTACAGAAAGCGGATATGACGCGCCACAGCGCGGGTACCGGCAAAAGTAGCTTAACGACTCCGGCAGTAATAATGGGTACAGAACACAGAACAGTCACCAGGAGGGTAAGCAGAATACTTAGCGACAGGGTGAGAACAGCGAGCAATCTCGACATAATTAATTTATTCAAAGAGTTGATAGCAAATACGCGCTTCAGAAAAGCGTAAGGCGCAGATTTTAACAGAATATGTGCAGTGTTATTTGAGGAAAGGAGGTCTGCTTTCAGTAAGTGACAATATCCGTAAAAGACAATTGCTTATTCTTATATCCACATAGAGCAAATAATCATCAAAAGGCAATAACGATCGTTCATCTTTGTATAAGTTTCTGATAGTAATACATAAATAGTTTTCTGCGATCTTTAGAAATACACAATAATCCAGCCCCTGAGAAATAATTCACAAACTTATCCACAGAAGATGGTCTCCGCGATCGTGATGATCGACAATTCTTTT
The DNA here is from genome assembly GCA_002377245.1 of Enterobacteriaceae bacterium UBA3516. Lineage (GTDB taxonomy): Bacteria > Pseudomonadota > Gammaproteobacteria > Enterobacterales > Enterobacteriaceae > CBFFRJ01. The sequence continues at coordinate 9,972 of DFPL01000056.1, read as the reverse complement.
GCCGACAATGACGGCGAAAAACTGATGTTTTCGCCGGTCTGTGGCATCCTTTAACCATAAATTGATAAACAGGCACGGACATTATGGTTCAGATCCCAGAAAATCCCCTCATTCTCGTCGACGGTTCTTCCTACCTCTATCGCGCCTACCACGCGTTCCCTCCGCTGACCAACTCAGCAGGGGAGCCGACTGGCGCGATGTACGGTGTGTTGAATATGCTGCGCAGTTTGATTTTGCAGTATCAGCCAACCCATGCTGCGGTGGTGTTTGATGCAAAAGGCAAAACGTTCCGTGATGAGTTATTCGAGGACTATAAATCTCACCGTCCACCTATGCCCGACGATCTGCGTGCGCAGATTGAACCTCTGCATGAGATGGTGAGAGCAATGGGATTACCCTTGATGGCGGTGTCGGGTGTCGAAGCCGATGATGTGATCGGTACGCTCGCGCGTGAAGCTGAAAAGATGGGCCGTCCAGTGCTGATAAGCACCGGTGATAAGGATATGGCACAACTGGTGACGCCGGGTATAACCCTGATTAACACCATGACCAACACCATTCTCGGCCCGGAAGAAGTGGCCACTAAATACGGCGTTCCACCAGACCTGATTATCGACTTTCTGGCGCTGATGGGAGACTCATCGGACAACATCCCTGGCGTACCGGGCGTGGGGGAGAAGACTGCACAGGGGCTGCTTCAGGGGCTGGGTGGACTGGATACGCTCTATGCCAACCCGGATAAAATTGCCGGACTGTCATTCCGTGGCGCCAAAACCATGGCCGCAAAACTAGAGCAGAATAAAGATCTGGCTTATCTCTCCTACAAACTGGCTACCATCAAAACGGATGTTGAGCTGGAACTGACCTGCGAACAACTTGAAGTCCAGCAACCGGCCGCAGAATCACTGCTGGAGCTGTTTAAAAAATACGAATTCAAACGCTGGATCGTTGATGTGGAAGCCGGTAAATGGCTCCAGGCGAAAGGGGCCAGGCCGGCCGCGAAGCTTCAGGAAACGATTGTTGTTGACGCTGACGTTGAAGAGGCGCCAGCCGTGCAGCTGTCAGCGGATCGCTACGTTACCGTTCTGGATGAAGCCGTATTGCAGGAGTGGATTGCGAAACTTAAAAAGGCCCCTCTCTTTGCTTTTGATACTGAGACCGACAGCCTGGATAACGTCAGCGCCAATCTGGTCGGGTTGTCTTTTGCCACAGAACCAGGCGTTGCTGCCTACGTTCCGGTCGCGCACAACTACATGGATGCCCCTGAACAGATTTCTTGCGATCGGGCACTGGAATTGCTCAAGCCGCTGCTGGAAGACGAAAAAGCGCTGAAGGTTGGTCAAAATCTGAAGTTCGACCGCGGGATTTTACAAAATTACGGCATCGAACTGCGCGGCATTGCGTTTGATACCATGCTTGAGTCCTACATTCTGGACAGTGTGGCAGGCCGTCACGATATGGACAGCCTTTCCGATCGCTGGTTGAAGCACAAAACCATCACCTTTGAAGAGATTGCGGGTAAGGGCAAGAATCAGCTCACCTTTAACCAAATCGATCTTGAACAGGCAGGGCGCTATGCTGCGGAAGATGCTGACGTCACTCTACAACTGCATTTAAAAATGTGGCCAGAGCTGCAAAAACACGCTGGCCCGTTGAATGTTTTCCAGCATATTGAGATGCCGCTGGTGCCCGTACTGTCACGTATTGAGCGTAACGGCGTTAATATCGATCCGGCCGTTCTGCGCAAACACTCCGCTGAAATTGCGTTGCGTTTGACCGAACTGGAGAAAAAGGCACACGAGATTGCCGGTGAGCCGTTTAATCTGGCTTCAACAAAACAGCTGCAAACGATTCTTTTCGAAAAACAGGGCATTAAGCCCCTGAAAAAGACGCCTGGCGGCGCACCGTCTACGTCAGAAGAGGTGCTGGAAGAGCTGGCGCTGGACTACCCGCTGCCGAAAGTGATTCTTGAGCACCGTGGTTTGTCGAAGCTTAAATCGACCTACACCGACAAGCTGCCGCTCATGATCAGCGAGAAAACGGGCCGTGTGCACACCTCTTATCATCAGGCGGTGACGGCGACCGGGCGTTTGTCCTCAACCGATCCGAACCTGCAAAACATCCCGGTACGTAATGAAGAGGGGCGACGTATTCGTCAGGCATTCATCGCGCCAAAAGATTACGTCATTGTCTCCGCTGACTACTCGCAAATTGAACTGCGCATTATGGCGCACCTGTCGCGCGATAAAGGTCTGCTGTCTGCATTTGCCGAAGGGAAAGACATTCACCGTGCCACTGCGGCCGAAGTCTTTAGTATGCCGCTGGAGAGTGTGACTAACGAACAGCGTCGCAGCGCGAAAGCGATCAACTTCGGGCTGATTTACGGCATGAGTGCATTTGGTTTGTCTCGCCAGCTCAATATTCCCCGTAAAGAGTCGCAGAAGTATATGGATCTCTACTTTGAGCGCTATCCGGGTGTGATGGACTATATGGAGCGAACTCGCGCACAAGCGAAAGAGCAGGGCTATGTTGAAACGCTTGAGGGCCGCCGACTTTACCTGCCGGACATTAAGTCAAGTAACGGGGCTCGGCGTGCTGGCGCCGAACGAGCTGCTATCAACGCGCCAATGCAGGGCACGGCCGCTGACATCATCAAACGTGCAATGATTGCCGTAGACGCCTGGCTGGAAAGCGAAAAACCACGGGTGAAAATGATCATGCAGGTCCACGATGAACTGGTGTTTGAAGTGCATCAGGACGACGTGGATGCGGTTTCGAAAAAGATCCATGAGCTTATGGAAAGCAGCACCACGCTGGATGTGCCTCTGCTGGTGGAGGTAGGAAGCGGGCAAAACTGGGATCAAGCGCACTAAGTGTTCGTGTTACAAGGCCATTTTTCTGTAAGTAAGCAACATAACTTACAGGTTTTGTGACGATCATTAGAATTCCCTATGTAAAGGTTGAAAAAAAACTACAAAAAGTGCTTTGTGCGAAAACGAAAAGGGAGTAGAGTTAAAGACGTAGGGTACAGAGGTAAGATGTTCTATCTTTCAGACCTTTTACTTCACGTAATCGGATTTGGCTGAATATTTAGCCGCCCCAGTCAGAAATGACTGGGGCGTTTTTTATTGCCCGAAAGAAAGAAAAGCGCGGTCAACTGCCGCGCAGAAAGGTTATTCTTGAGGGGATTGTTCGGTAACGGGTGGGATGGTGTTAAACCAGTTATCCAGCTTTTCGCGCAGTTTATCCACGCCGATCTTCTTCAGTGAAGAGAAGGCTTCAACCTGCACATCACCGTTAAACGCGATCACCGCTTCACGAACCATATTCACTTGTGCTTTACGCGCACCGCTTGCCAGCTTGTCTGCTTTGGTCAACAGCACCAGAATCTGCACATTACTTTCAACTGCCCACTGGATCATCTGCTGATCAAGATCCTTGAGAGGATGACGGATATCCATCAGGACAACCAGGCCCTGCAGACACTGACGTTTTTCAAGATACTCACCCAGCGCGCGCTGCCACTTGAGCTTCATCTCTTCCGGGACTTCTGCGTAGCCATAACCGGGCAGGTCAACGAGACGCTTGCCGTCGGCAACCTGAAACAGGTTTATCAATTGGGTGCGCCCTGGGGTTTTTGAGGTGCGAGCCAGGCTTTTCTGATTGGTCAGCGTATTCAGTGCGCTGGATTTTCCTGCATTGGAGCGGCCTGCAAATGCCACCTCAATGCCTGTATCAGAGGGTAAGTGGCGAATATCAGGCGCACTGGTCACAAAGTGCGTCTGTTGGTAGTTCCAGTTAGTCAAAATGGTCGTCTCCATAATCTATAGCTTGGGTGGATTATACCTGAACCCACGTAAAAGGCTGTTTTTCTCGCCAGATTACGCACGAACGAAACTTTCCCTTATTCCTGTAAGACATTTGCCATAAAACATCTGCGACTTTTCGGAGAAATTGCAGGGTCAAAAAAAGGTAAAGCAAAGTAAATCAATGAGTTGGTTTTATAGAATTTTCTGAATTTATCTTTTTTGGCCCTTTTGTTGCTTGTGAGTTTGAATTTAGCAGGTAAAGTATCTGTCAAGGCGAGGAAGCCAACAGGATGAAGACTTAAGGACAAGGGGTCGGGAGCGCCAGGAGGCGAAGACCAGGAAACTGTCAGGATGGCAGGCAAAAAGGAAAAAGGACCACGACACGGACTGTTAAATGCTAAGGGAAAAACAGGGTACGTTGTTAGCAAACAAGGAATGTCATACCCAATGAGGGTAGAGGGTCAGAAAAAAAGGCGACAGATTGCTCTGTCGCCTTTTTTCTTTGCTTGCTTTCTGCTAGATTCCGCCGCAATTCTATACTGATTGAAACCATCAAAGCTGAGCAACATGAAAAAACCTTCGACCACATCGCGCGCAAAAACGCACCGTAAAACCCGTGAAGAACTGAACCAGGAATCGCGTGACCGCAAGCGCGATAAAAAGCATCGCGGTAACGCGGCGGGTAGCCGTGCGAGTGGCGCAAGCGAAAGCTCAGGTTCTGGCAAACGTTCGCAGCAGAACGATCCGCGTATTGGCAGTAAAAAACCGATCCCACTGGGCGTGACTGACGCGCCAGTTAAAAAGCAGCAAAAACCCAAGAGCGAGAAACCTATGCTTTCACCGCAAGCTGAACTGGATTCGCTGGAAACTGATGAGCGCCTGGATGCGCTGCTGGAACGTTTAGAAGAGGGCGAAAGCCTGAGTGCCGAAGAACAAAGTTGGGTGAATGCCAAACTTGATCGTATTGATGAGCTGATGCAACAGCTGGGGCTCTCCTACGATGATGAAGACGACGAAGAAGAGGAAGAAGGGCGGGAAGATATGATGCGTCTGCTGAGAGGTGGCCAGTAACGGCTAATGCATGGGCTTACCCGTCCTGCTTATAACCCTTCCGGTTATGTGTTATCTGGTGTGGTTATTCGTTAAACTACAGCGGTTGTCGCAGCGCAAAAGGTGGCTGCGCAACCGGCTTATGACCCGAAAAGCGGTCAGGCCGGGCCGCCGTAAACGACAGCGGCATCATCGGAAGGAGTGAGCATGTCTGAGCAATGTATTGACTGGGATCTGGCCCTCATCCAGAAATATAACTATTCCGGGCCGCGCTACACGTCCTACCCTACCGCGCTTGAATTTTCCGACGCCTACGGTGAAGACGATTTCCGTACTGCCGTTGCCCGCTATCCGGGCCGTCCCCTTTCGTTGTACATCCACATCCCGTTTTGCCACAAACTTTGCTACTTCTGTGGCTGCAATAAGATTGTCACTCGCCAGCAGCATAAAGCCGATCAATATCTGGATGCGCTGGAGCAGGAGATTATTCATCGTGCGCCGCTGTTCACTGCCCGTCGGGTCAGCCAGTTGCATTGGGGTGGCGGGACGCCAACATACCTGAATAAAGCGCAAATAAGCCGACTGATGACGCTGCTGCGTAAGCATTTCCATTTTGATGCCGACGCGGAAATCTCCATTGAAGTGGACCCGCGTGAGATTGAACTCGATGTGCTTGACCATCTTCGGGCCGAAGGTTTTAACCGCCTGAGCATGGGCGTGCAGGACTTCAACAAAGAGGTTCAGCGTCTGGTCAACCGCGAGCAGGATGAGGCGTTCATCTTCGCGCTGATTAAGCGTGCCCGTGAGATTGGCTTTACCTCGACCAATATCGACCTGATTTACGGCCTGCCAAAGCAAACGCCTGAAAGCTTTGCCTTTACCCTGAACCGGGTGGCAGAGCTCAGCCCGGACCGCCTGAGCGTGTTTAATTACGCCCACTTGCCGACCCTGTTTGCCGCTCAACGTAAAATTAAAGATGCTGACCTGCCGTCCGCGCAGCAAAAGCTGGATATCCTGCAGCAGACCATCACCTCCCTGACCACTGCCGGTTACCAGTTTATTGGTATGGACCACTTTGCCCGCCCGGATGATGAACTGGCCGTAGCGCAGCGAGAAGGCGTGTTGCACCGTAATTTCCAGGGCTATACCACCCAGGGAGATTCCGATCTGTTAGGCATGGGTGTTTCTGCGATCAGCATGATGGGTGACAGCTATGCGCAGAACCAAAAAGAACTCAAAAGTTACTATCAACAGGTCGATGAGAACGGCAATGCACTGTGGCGGGGTATTGCACTTACGCAGGATGACTGCATTCGTCGCGATGTCATTAAAGCACTGATTTGCCATTTCAGACTGGATTTCGCCGCCGTCGAAAAACAGTGGGATCTGGATTTTGAAACATACTTTGCTGAGGATTTAGGGCTGCTTGCCCCGCTGGCGAAAGACGGGCTGGTGGCAATAAACGAGCAGGGCATTCAGGTGACGGCGAAGGGGCGATTGCTGATTCGTAATATCTGCATGTGCTTTGACGTCTATTTACGTCAGAAAGCACGAATGCAACAGTTCTCTCGGGTGATTTAATCAGTGCCGCTTATCAGGCCTACAAACTGCAAACGTTCGTAGGCCTGATGCGTTTAGCTAAACAGCCCAAACAGCGCCGCGCAAAGTACGGCGGCAATGGCGGCTTGTGGTGTATGACCTGCAGCAGCGCTGATCTCAGCACCGCTCGACACCATGTTAATTAATGATTGCAGCATGATTCAGTTCCCCCGTGAACGGGCGAGATCATACTGAACTCATCGGAACAGTAAAGCGCAAAATTGCAGCAATTTGCGCTCACTATTCATTCTTTACAAATTAGCCAGCTCTTACTCCATTCCCAACTCTTTCAACTTACGGGTCAGGGTGTTACGACCCCATCCGAGCAGGCGAGCAGCCTCTTGCTTGTGCCCTTGCGTGTGCCGAAGGGCGGTGGTGAGCAGCGTACGTTCCATCTCGGGCTGCGCTTCAGAAAGCAAATTTTGATGACCGGAACGCAGGGCACGATCGGCCCACTGCGCCAGTAAGGTTGCCCAACTGTCCGGTAGCGTTTGGGATGGGCTGTCCGGCACGGTCGTTTCAAACAATTCTGCGGGTAAATCCTGGATTAATACTTCCTGCCCTGCGGCCATCACGGTTAGCCAGCGGCAGGTGTTTTCCAGCTGGCGCACGTTACCTTGCCAGGCCAGACGTGTCAGAGCAGCTTCCGTTTCCGGATGCAACAGCTTCGCTTCGACGCCCAGTTCGCGGGCGGCAACCTGCAAAAAGTGGCGTGCCAGGCGAGGAATATCTTCACGGCGCTCACGCAGCGGCGGTAAATGCACGCGGATGACGTTCAGGCGGTGGAACAAATCCTCACGGAATTTCCCCTCCTGCACGCGCAGTTCGAGGTTCTGATGGGTTGCGGCAATAATGCGCACATCGACTTTCACCGGTGCGTAACCGCCCACGCGGTAGAACTGACCGTCTGCCAGTACGCGCAGCAGGCGCGTCTGTACATCCAGCGGCATGTCGCCGATTTCATCCAGGAACAGAGTGCCACCGTCCGCCTGCTCAAAACGGCCCTGGCGAATGGTATTCGCGCCGGTAAACGCCCCTTTTTCGTGACCGAACAGCTCGGATTCAATCAAATCTTTGGGGATGGCCGCCATATTCAATGCAATAAACGGGGCTTTGACGCGTGGGCTGTGGCGATGCAGCGCATGGGCCACTAACTCTTTACCGGTCCCGGATTCGCCGTTAATCAGCACGCTGATGGAAGAGCGAGACAGACGGCCAATGATGCGGAATACGTCCTGCATTGCCGGCGCTTCACCAATGATATCGGTGGTTGGCCCGCTCACCTGCACATTACGCGGCTGCTGCTGTTCCTGATAGTGACTGATGGCTCGCTCAACCAGCGCCACCGCTTCATCAATATCGAAAGGCTTCGGCAGATAATCAAACGCCCCTTGCTGATAGGCGCTAACGGCAGCATCCAGATCCGAATGAGCGGTCATTATGATGACCGGTAGCATCGGATGGCGCTGTTTTATCTGCTTTAACAGAGCGAGGCCATCCATTCCGGGCATACGGATATCAGACAGCAACACGTCCGGTGTTTTTGTAGTCAGTGCATCAAGCACTTCGTTTGCATTTTCAAAGGTCGTGCAGTTCAAGCCAGCACCGGTGAGCGCGCGTTCAAGCACCCAACGGATGGAGCTATCGTCATCAACGATCCAGACTATCCCTCGTTGCATAAACACCTCTATTTCCGAATAGGCAGGAACACCGAAAACTCGGTATGGCCTGGCCAACTGGTGAATTCAATTTTGCCAGAATGTTGATCGATCAAACTGCGAGCGATAGATAAACCCAGTCCGGTGCCACCTTCGCGCCCGCTAACCATCGGGTAGAAGAGCGTGTCCTGAAGATGCGACGGAATACCCGGGCCGTTATCTTCCACATCAATGCGTGCCGCCAGGCGATAACGAACACCGTGCAGCGTCAACTGGAAGGCCGTGCGCGTCCGCAGAATGATTTCACCGCCTTCCGGGCCGAGGGCCTGTAAGGCGTTGCGGACGATATTCAGTAAAACCTGTTCAATCTGATCGGGATCGTGCGCCAGCTCAGGCAGGCTTGGATCGTAATCGCGCACCAGCGTGACGTTTTCAGGCAGCTCCATCGACACCAGTTTCACCACGCGCTCAGCCACCTTATGAATACTTTCGGTGACGTGCATGCCGGGATGCTGTGGTCCTAACAGCCTGTCGACCAGATTACGCAGCCGGTCAGCCTGTTCGATGATCACTTTGGTGTATTCCGTCAATGACGGGTCCGGTAAAGCTTTTGCGAGCAGTTGCGCCGCGCCACGTAAGCCACCCAACGGGTTTTTAATTTCATGTGCCAGGCCACGAACCAGATCGCGTGCAGCAATCTGCTGAGCGTGCTGTAACTGTTCCTGACTAAGACGTCGCTGATTATCCATCGGTGCCATTTCCAGCAGGATCAGGCCTTCAGGTAAGCGTTGCGCCGTTAACGAAAGAATGTGTGAGCGACCGTCAATCACGAGGGTCACTTCGTTATCCGTAAATCCCTGCCCGGCATTCAGGCTCTCACGCATCAGGGCGATATTGAGTGAAAAATAGCTCAGCAGTTCCGGCAGCGGGGTGCCGAATAATTTACGCGAACTTTGTGCCAGAAGCTGTTGTGCGGCCGGGTTGGCGTAATGCACCGCCAGCTCATCATCAACCAGCAAAATACTGTTGATCAAAGAATTGAGGATCTGCCCAGCATCGGGCAACGAGCCACTCGCCATTAAGCAGTCTCCCAAAGGTTGCACTGTTTTAGTGCATTATAGCGTTTTGTTGATAAAAAATGCCGATATTCAGGTCGTTGGCGGAGAAAAAAGCCCATCCGAAGATGGGCTGAAAGTTTCCACGGCAACTAAATATCCTGCGTCTTTCTCGCCCCTGCTGCGCTGGCCGCTTTCACTCACCCCAGTCACATAGGTTGCTATGCTTCTGGGGACTCGCTCAGTTGCCATCTTGCCGGGACAAGAAATACGTTGGCTATTATTACTAATGTATTAAACGCTGTAGTACAGTTCGAACTCTACCGGGTGCGGGGTCATGCGTACGCGGTCGTTTTCTTCAATGCGCAGTGCGATGTAAGCATCGATAGCGTCGTTGGTGAATACGCCACCCGCTGTCAGGAACTCGCGGTCTTCGTTCAGAGCATTCAGTGCTTCTTCCAGAGAGCCGGCAACCTGTGGGATCTCTTTCGCTTCTTCCGGCGGCAGGTCATACAGGTTTTTGTCCATTGCTTCGCCCGGATGGATTTTGTTCTTGATACCATCAAGACCTGCCATCAGCAGGGCAGCAAAGCACAGGTACGGGTTAGCAGCCGGGTCCGGGAAGCGCACTTCGATACGGCGTGCTTTCGGAGAGGCAACCACTGGAATACGGATGGAAGCAGAACGGTTACGGGCTGAGTAAGCCAGCATAACAGGCGCTTCATAACCCGGGACCAGACGCTTGTAGGAGTTGGTGGTCGGGTTTGCCAGGGCGTTGATGGCTTTAGCGTGTTTGATAAC
>DFPL01000318.1 GCA_002377245.1 Enterobacteriaceae bacterium UBA3516 | reverse complement strand
GGTTTTAAGCACAAGCACGCAAACCTGCGTCACATTCTGACTAAGAAAGCTACCAAGCGTAAACGTCACCTGCGTCCGAAAGCCATGGTTTCTAAAGGCGATCTGGGTCTGGTTATCGCGTGCCTGCCGTACGCATAAGTCGTAAACGTTTTTTAACTTTTTAATTAGAATAGATACAGGAGAGCACATATGGCTCGCGTAAAACGTGGTGTAGTTGCCCGTGCACGTCACAAGAAAATTTTGAAACAAGCTAAAGGCTACTACGGTGCGCGTTCTCGCGTATACCGCGTTGCCTTCCAGGCTGTTATCAAAGCAGGTCAGTATGCTTACCGTGACCGTCGTCAACGTAAGCGTCAGTTCCGTCAACTGTGGATTGCGCGTATCAACGCAGCAGCACGTCAGAACGGTATTTCTTACAGCAAATTCATCAACGGCCTGAAAAAAGCTTCTGTTGAAATCGACCGTAAGATCCTGGCTGACATCGCAGTATTCGACAAAGTAGCGTTCTCCGCTCTGGTCGAAAAAGCGAAAGCAGCACTGGCATAAGCCAGTTGAAAGAGGGAGCTTGTCTCCCTCTTTTTCGTTTTAACCCTGTCACTACGTTGACATTTATCCGATGAGCCCTTTCAATAAGGTGCCCGGTTTTTACCACACAAGGTAACGCAAGCATGAATGCTGCTATTTTCCGCTTCTTTTTTTACTTTAGCACCTGAACCCGGGAGGCGAGTGCGTGAAAGAAGAAACGGAAAATTAACGCCAAAAGCCTCCAACAGGAGGCTTTTTTTGTGTCTGAATTTTAAGTAAAAAGTCCAATAACAAGGACATAACGAGGAAAATTATGTCACATCTCGCAGAGCTGGTTGCCAGTGCACGGGCAGCCATTAATGATGCCTCAGATGTCGCTACGTTAGATAACGTACGTGTTGAATATCTGGGTAAGAAAGGGCATTTGACCCTTCAGATGACCACCCTGCGTGAGCTGCCGCCAGAAGAGCGCCCGGCTGCCGGAGCGGTGATTAACGAAGCAAAAGAACAGGTTCAACAGGCATTAAATGCGCGCAAATACGATTTAGAAAACGCAGCGCTGAATGCCCGTCTTGCGGCCGAGACCATTGACGTTTCCCTGCCGGGCCGTCGTATTGAAAATGGTGGTCTTCACCCGGTGACCCGCACCATTGACCGTATTGAACACTTCTTCGGTGAACTGGGTTTCACCGTGGCAACCGGTCCAGAAATTGAAGATGACTACCACAACTTTGATGCGCTGAATATTCCTGGTCATCACCCGGCGCGTGCCGATCATGACACCTTCTGGTTCGATGCGACCCGTCTGCTGCGTACGCAGACCTCGGGCGTACAGATTCGTACCATGAAAGACAAACAGCCACCGATTCGTATCATCGCCCCGGGCCGCGTGTATCGTAACGATTACGATCAGACCCACACCCCAATGTTCCACCAGATGGAAGGCCTGATTGTTGATACCAATATCAGCTTTACCAATCTGAAAGGGACGCTGCATGATTTCCTGAGCAACTTCTTTGAAGAAGATCTGCAGATTCGCTTCCGCCCGTCTTACTTCCCGTTCACCGAACCGTCTGCTGAAGTGGACGTGATGGGTAAAAACGGCAAATGGCTTGAAGTGCTTGGCTGTGGAATGGTGCACCCGAACGTGCTGCGTAACGTTGGCATCGATCCGGAAGTGTATTCTGGCTTTGCCTTCGGTATGGGTATGGAACGTCTGACCATGTTGCGTTACGGCGTGACCGATTTGCGCGCATTCTTCGAAAACGACTTGCGTTTCCTGAAACAGTTTAAATAAGGGCAGGACAGAACAATGAAATTTAGTGAACTGTGGTTACGCGAGTGGGTTAACCCGGCTGTCGATAGCGACGCGCTTTCGGATCAGATCACCATGGCCGGTCTCGAAGTTGATGGTGTAGAACCTGTTGCAGGCGCTTTTAACGGCGTGGTCGTGGGTGAAGTGGTTGAATGCGGTCAGCATCCCAATGCCGATAAGCTGCGCGTCACCAAAGTCAATGTTGGCGGTGAGCGTCTGCTGGATATCGTTTGTGGCGCACCAAACTGCCGTCAGGGGCTGAAAGTGGCGGTGGCTACAGTGGGTGCAGTGCTGCCGGGCGATTTTAAGATAAAAGCAGCAAAACTGCGTGGCGAACCGTCAGAAGGAATGCTGTGTTCGTTCTCAGAGCTGGGTATTTCCGACGACCATAGCGGTATTATTGAGCTGCCAGCGGACGCGCCGATTGGCACCGATATTCGTGAATACCTGAAGCTGGACGATAACACCATTGAAATCAGTGTCACGCCAAACCGTGCCGACTGCCTTGGCATCATCGGTATTGCCCGTGATGTGGCTGCGTTGAACAAAGCCCCGCTGGTTGAACCGGAAATCGAACCGGTCGCGGCAACCGTCGCCGATACGTTACCCATTCAGGTTGACGCCTCTGATGCCTGCCCACGCTATCTGGGTCGCGTCGTCAAAGGTATCAATGTTAAAGCGCCAACGCCGCTGTGGATGAAAGAGAAACTGCGTCGCTGCGGTATTCGTTCCATTGATGCGGTGGTTGACGTAACCAACTACGTGCTGCTCGAACTGGGCCAGCCAATGCATGCCTTCGATAAAGATCGCATTGAGGGCGGTATCGTCGTTCGTATGGCACACGAGGGGGAAACCCTGGTACTGCTGGACGGCACCGAAGCTAAGCTGAACGCCGATACGCTGGTCATCGCCGATCACAACAAAGCGCTGGCGATGGGCGGTATTTTTGGCGGTGAGCATTCAGGTGTGAATGATGAAACCCAAAACGTACTGCTGGAGTCTGCTTTCTTCAGTCCGCTGTCCATTACTGGCCGTGCGCGCCGCCATGGTCTGCACACGGATGCCTCTCACCGCTATGAACGTGGCGTGGATCCGGCGCTTCAGTACAAAGCAATCGAGCGTGCAACCCGTCTGTTAATCGACATCTGCGGCGGCGAAGCCGGTCCGATCATTGATGTGACCAATGAAGCCACGCTGCCAAAACGTGAAACCATCCGTTTGCGTCGTAGTAAGCTGGATCGCCTGATCGGACACACTATTGCCGATGAAGAGGTCAGCGATATCCTTAAGCGTCTTGGCTGTGAAGTGACCGAAGGTCAGGACGAGTGGCACGCTGTTGCACCCGCCTGGCGTTTCGATCTTGCAATCGAAGAAGACCTGGTGGAAGAAGTTGCCCGACTGTATGGTTATAACAACATCCCTGATGCGCCGGTTCAGGCGGGCCTGGTGATGGGTTCTCACCGTGAAGCCGACCTGTCGCTGAAGCGTGTAAAAACGCTGCTTAACGATAAAGGCTATCAGGAAGTGATCACCTACAGCTTTGTTGATCCTAAGATTCAGCAGTGGATCCATCCGGGTGAAGAAGCGTTGATCCTGCCAAGCCCGATCTCCAGCGAAATGTCCGCGATGCGTCTCTCTCTGCTGACCGGCTTACTGGGCACCGTGGTGTATAACCAGAACCGTCAACAGAACCGCGTCCGTATTTTCGAGACCGGTTTGCGGTTTGTGCCTGATACTCAGGCCCCGCTGGGGATCCGCCAGGACGTGATGTTAGGTGGCGCCATTTGCGGAAACCGTCATGATGAGCACTGGAATCTGGCAAAAGAGAGCGTTGATTTCTTCGATCTGAAGGGCGACCTGGAGTCATTGCTGGACTTAACGGGCAAACTGTCCGCTATTGAATTCCGCAAAGCGAAAAATCCTGCGCTTCATCCTGGTCAATCTGCCGAGATTTATCTGAAAGATGAATATGTTGGTTTCATTGGCGTGGTGCACCCAGAACTTGAACGCAAGCTGGATCTCAATGGCCGTACGCTGGTCTTTGAATTGTTATGGAACAAGGTCGCAGACCGCGTGGTTCCTCAGGCGCAGGAGGTTTCGCGCTTCCCGGCAAACCGTCGTGATATCGCTGTTGTCGTGGCTGAAAATGTCCCTGCGGCAGATATTTTGAACGAATGTAAGAAAGTTGGCGTAAATCAGGTAGTTGGCGTAAACTTATTTGACGTGTACCGCGGTAAGGGTGTTGCGGAGGGGCATAAGAGCCTCGCCATTAGCCTGATCCTTCAGGATACCAGCCGTACACTCGAAGAAGAGGAGATTGCCGCTACCGTTGCCAAATGTGTAGAGGCATTAAAAGAGCGATTCCAGGCATCATTGAGGGATTGAACCTATGGCGCTTACAAAAGCTGAAATGTCAGAATATCTGTTTGATAAGCTTGGGCTTAGCAAACGGGATGCCAAAGAGCTGGTAGAGCTGTTTTTCGAAGAGATCCGTCGTGCTCTGGAAAACGGTGAGCAGGTAAAACTCTCCGGTTTTGGTAACTTCGATCTGCGTGATAAGAATCAACGCCCGGGTCGAAACCCGAAAACGGGCGAGGATATTCCCATTACAGCGCGGCGTGTGGTGACCTTCAGACCCGGTCAGAAGTTGAAGAGCCGTGTCGAAAACGCTTCGCCTAAAGAAGAATAATCTGATCTAACTAAAAAGGCCGCTTAGCGGCCTTTTTTCTTTCCACTCCACGTTAGCGCCTTTAAAATCAACAGCCTTAACGATCGATTAACGAAATGCCATGCAGAGATATGCTCAACGACAGCGACGTCGGAACAGCCAATGGCTTGCGGGTCTGACGCTCCTTTTGCTGCTCGCCGTGATGATAAGCCTGTGTGCTGGGGACCAGTGGATTGCGCCTGGTAAGTGGTTTAATGCCAATGGGCAGCTTTTCGTCTGGCAGATTCGTATGCCGCGAACGCTTGCTGTATTACTGGTCGGGGCTGCACTGGCCCTCTCGGGAGCCATTATGCAGGCGCTATTTGAAAACCCGCTCGCGGAACCCGGATTGCTCGGTGTCTCTAACGGCGCCGGAGTAGGGTTAATTGCGGCAGTATTATTGGGCGGTGGCACATTACCTGACTGGTCGTTGGGGTTGTGTGCCATTGCCGGAGCGCTGGTGGTCACCGTGATCCTGTTGCGCTTCGCCCGGCGTCAACTGTCTACCAGCCGCTTACTGCTGGCAGGTGTGGCACTGGGTATTATTTGTAGCGCGCTGATGACCTGGGCCATTTACTTTTCCACCTCCTTCGATCTACGCCAGTTAATGTACTGGATGATGGGCGGATTTGGCGGTGTCGACTGGCGTCAAAGTTGGCTGATGCTGGCGCTGTTGCCCGTTATGGTCTGGGTCTGTTTCCAGTCTCAACCGCTGAATATTCTGGCCCTCGGCGAAACGTCTGCCCGTCAGTTAGGGTTGCCGCTATGGCTATGGCGCAACCTGCTTGTGGTCGCGACGGGCTGGATGGTTGGCGTCAGCGTTGCGCTGGCGGGGTCGATTGGCTTTATCGGCCTGGTCGTCCCCCATATGCTGCGGCTGTGCGGCTTGACCGATCATCGTGTACTGCTTCCAGCCGGGGCACTGGCTGGTGCCATCGCGTTATTGTTTGCAGATGTGGTGGCACGTTTGGCGCTCAACGCGGCAGAGTTGCCCGTAGGCGTGGTGACCGCAACACTGGGCGCACCTGTTTTTATCTGGCTATTATTAATGTCCAGGGTCGGGCGCTAAGACCCGTGACCTGTCTTTTAACTGAGAGGATGCTATGCACCAGGATATTTTGAACACTGAGATTACAACGATTGATGGCGAGACTCTTTCGCTGGATACGTACCGGGGTAAGGTTCTGCTGATCGTGAACGTGGCGTCAAAATGCGGTCTGACGCCGCAGTATGAGCAACTGGAAAACATTCACAAAGCATGGGAGAAAGACGGCTTTACCGTGCTTGGCTTCCCGTGCAATCAGTTCCTTGGGCAGGAACCGGGCAGTGAAGAAGAAATCAAAACCTTCTGCAGTACGACTTACGGCGTGACCTTCCCCCTGTCAGCCAAAATTGATGTCAACGGTGAAAACCGTCATCCGCTCTACAGCAAACTGATTGCAGCGGCACCGAAAGCCGTCGCACCTGAAGAAAGCGGCTTTTATGAACGCATGGCGAGCAAAGGTCGTGCACCGCTCTATCCGGACGACATTCTGTGGAATTTTGAAAAATTCCTGATTGGTCGTGATGGTCAGGTTATCCAGCGTTTTTCCCCTGATATGACGCCGGAAGATCCTATCGTGATGGAAGCTATTAAACTGGCACTGGCAAAATAATGACCTTGCTGCAACTTCACAACGTTGAGGATGCAGGCAGGCTGGGGCCGGTAACGGCCTCGGTCACTCAGGGGGCTATGTTGCATCTTGTGGGGCCGAACGGCGCAGGAAAGAGCACCTTGCTGGCCCGCATGGCAGGTGTGACGCGCGGTGCTGGCGAGGTTATCTTAGCCGGGCAGACTCTCGACACGGTGCCTGCATCCGTGCTGGCGCGGCAGCGTGCTTATCTGGCGCAGCAACAAATGCCGCCGTTTGCCATGCCCGTGTGGCACTACCTCTCCCTGCATCAGCCCACACGCCCTCATGACGAGCTGAGTCGCCTTATCTCGGAGGCGCTGGGGCTAAGCGACAAACTGGGTCGACCGGTGAATCAACTTTCGGGGGGGGAGTGGCAACGCGTACGTCTGGCTGCCGTCATTTTACAAATTCATCCGGTCGGCAATCCTGAAGGGCAACTGCTGATACTTGATGAACCCATGAACAGCCTTGATGTTGCGCAACAGGCGGCGCTCGACCGTCTTTTAAGCGAGCTGGTGCAAAAGGGAATAACGATTATTATGAGCAGCCATGACCTGAATCATACGTTGCGTCATGCCCACCAGGTCTGGCTTCTGAGTAAAGGAAAACTGCAGGCAGCGGGGGGGCGTGACGCCGTGATGACCTCGCAAAATCTTACCCAC